>CAIXLG010000177.1 GCA_903920215.1 uncultured Chlorobiaceae bacterium | reverse complement strand
GGATGGGAAAGAAATATTTTCTTTCAAAATAATTCCTCTTTTTGCTTGGATTTTTACATAACAGTGCTGAGTGCTGAGACGCGAGGGCACAAGATAGACCCCTCACAGGAATTCGGGGTGACACGGACGGAGAGTTCGGAGTTCTCAGTGCTGAGTGCTGAGTGCTGAGTGCTGAGACGCGAGGGCACAAGATAGACCCCTCACAGGAGTTCGGGGTGACACGGACGGAGAGTTCGGAGTTCGGGGTGACACAGGCTCTTGGGTTGGTAGTTGGGTGGTGCTGGTTACTGCCCTCGCCCAGTACTCAGAACTCAGCACTTTTTTTCTTTCCGGAAGCTGTGTTCTAGCTCAAGGAGCTGTTGTTTTAGTGCAAGACCTCCCCGATATCCGGTAAGAGTGCCGTCATTGCCGATAACACGGTGACAGGGAATGAATATTGGTATGGAATTGCGGTGGTTCGCCATCCCCACTGCACGGACGGCAAGAGGGTTTCCAACAGCAGTGGCGATATCCTTGTAGGTCACCGTTGTTCCATAAGCAATCTTACAAAGGGTTTTCCAGACCTGCAGCATGAACGGTGTCCCTGAAGGAGCGAGCGGTAATGAAAATTGTTTGAGCTTTCCGGTGAAATAGCTGTTTAATTGCCGAAACGCTTCTGCAATAAGTTTTGTTTCAAGAAGTTCGACGTCCTGCAGCGGAGCCGCTGATTCAAAAAAGAGGTGCGTTATAGAGCCTTCGCACTCTGCTATGCCAACACTGCCTATATCAGTCTTTTGATAATAAAGAAAAATGGTTTTGTTCATTTTACGGCATTATGAGTATGTTGCTTACCTTGAAAGGAAAAAAGTGCTGAGTGCTGAGTGCTGGTTAAGAAAGAAAAAGATAACGGAGGAAAGACAATGAAAAAACTGGTTTTTTTGGTTTTTATGCTTGCTTTTATTGGCGTCAGCAATGCTCATAGCGAAGAATTCACCTTGAAAAGTGATGACTTAAAAGGGCAGCTGACAGAGGAACAGGTATTTTCGGGATTTGGCTGCACAGGGAAAAATATTTCGCCTTCCCTGAAATGGATCAATGCTCCTGACAACACTCAAAGTTTCGCAGTAACGGTATATGACCCTGACGCACCTACAGGAAGCGGATGGTGGCATTGGATTGTTGTGAACATTCCATCAAACACCAATGAACTTAAAAAAGATGCAGGGAATCCACAAAATGGGCTTGCTCCAAAAGGAAGCATACAAAGCGTAACTGACTATGGAAAGGCTGGCTTTGGCGGCGCATGCCCTCCTGTTGGCGACAAACCACATCGGTATATTTTTACTGTCTATGCTCTTGACACGGCAAAACTGGATGTTGACGAAAAAACGCCACCAGCCATGGTCGGATTCATGCTGAATCAGAATGCGATAGCAAAGGCATCTCTTATTTCGTACTACAAACGATAATATGGACGGAGGTCTCACATCGTGACATTTCATTTGTATTGTTCTGTCGTTATCTTCTCTGCTCAAATAAACCATAAGACAAGGAGCCTGTAATGAGCGAGGAATTTGAAGTAAAAGGACCACACGAAGAGGTATTGGAGGGTGGCGAAGAAGCTTTAGGAGATAAAAAATTTAATAACCGCATTGCGGTTATGACTGCGATCATGGCAACTCTAGGCGCTCTGATCTCTTACGAAGCAAGCGTTACTCTGGGAGAAGCTATTCTCAGCAAAAATGAAGCGGCTATCAAGAAAACTGAAGCGGCTGATCAGTGGAATTTTTATCAGGCGAAAAGCAATAAGCAAAATCTGGCGGAACTTGCAACCAAGCTGACTGCAGGGAAGGATCATGACGATAAAGCAAAGGATATCGCACGGTATGCCACTGAAAAAATTGAGATTAAAAAGAAAGCCGAAGCGACAGAAAAGCTCTCCCGTGAGGCTGATGAACGCTCGGAAAAGTATATGCACTCTCACCACCGTTGGGCTACTGGAGTAACGATGCTTCAGATTGCAATTTCACTTGCAGCGATAACAATCCTGACGCGAAAAAACTGGCTTGAGTATGTGAGTTTGACATGCGCCGGTATAGGCGTAGTTTTTGGCGTGCTTGCCTGGTTTGGAATTTAGAATGCCATCACCCACATCTCCTTATATGCTTCGATGAATCAGAGATAAGACCCTCTCTTTTTTTCTTTACTTTATATACCAAAACACATCACAAATAAGTAAAAAAATACGATAAATATATTTATTTTATAAACATATATGGATTGGGTGAGCAATCTCCAAGCTCATATTGACTTTTTAACGACAACTGAATCCTCCCAGTATGCTGGACGGTTTTTATAAAAAGCAGGTTGAGCGCATCCTTGATGCGGCCGATATCAAAATAGGAGGTACCCGGCAGTGGGACATTCAGGTCCATAGGCCGGAGCTCTACCGTCGTGTTATTTCACAGGGAAACCTCGGTTTGGGCGAGGCATACATGGAAGGCTGGTGGGATTGTGAACGGCTTGATGAGTTTTTTTACCGGATTATCAGTTCCAGGGCTGAGGATAAAGTTTCTACCCCGGTAATGCTGTTTGGCGAGCTGATCAGTACGTTATACAATATGCAGCGTCCCTCAAGATCCTTCAAGGTGGCAGAAAAACATTACAATATCGGCAATGACCTGTTTAAAGAGATGCTTGACAAGCGGATGCTTTACAGTTGCGGCTATTGGAACGAGGCCAAAAACCTTGAGGAAGCACAGGAAAAGAAACTCCACCTGATTTTTCAGAAGCTGCAGCTTAAACCCGGAATGAGGGTACTTGATATAGGATGCGGATGGGGTGGAGCGGCACAGTTTGCTGCCGAACACTATGGCGTATCGGTGCATGGGGTTACAGTGTCAACAGAACAGGCTGCCATTGCACGTGAGTATTGCGCTGGCTCCCCCGTTACCATAGAAGTTACAGACTACCGGAAAGTAACGGCTTCTTTCGATCGGATCTATTCTATAGGCATGTTTGAACATGTGGGATGCAAGAATTATCGGGACTATTTCAAACTTGTACACCAACGCCTGAAGGAGGACGGGTTGACCCTGCTGCACACTATCGGAGGAAACAATTCAACATACAGTGTTGAGCCATGGGCGAATAAATACATTTTTCCGAACTCAAACGTCCCGTCAGCCAGTCAGATCACAGCAAACTATGAAGGGCTGTTCACTCTGGAGGACTGGCATGTTTTTACCCACGACGATTACGACCGGACGCTCATGGCATGGTATGAGAACATCGAAAAAAAGTGGCAATTGCTTCCGCCACGTTACAATGAAGAGTTTCAACGGATGTGGCGCTACTACCTGCTGAGCTGCACTGGAGGGTTCAGGTCGAGAACCAACCAGTTGTGGCAGGTGCTGCTTTCGAAAAACGGCATTCAAGGCAGCTTCAGCATACCAAGATAGAACGGGTCAGCTTCCGACCGAAAAAAAATGGCTCAGAAATTCAAAACTGTTTGGAAAACCAAATAGAATTTCAATCACCCCTCCATTGGATATGAAAGGTTGAAACAATTGTTCAGAGATGTATTGACTAACATTGCAGTCGGTGCTAAAAGCTGAATTCTGTCCTGAGATATATTCCATAATCATTCATCAGGCGGCCATTATCAAAACCCCTTCCATACGCAATTGATACTGTATAGCGGGGATCAGCCAGGCTGAACCATAATCCCCCACCTGCAGCTGTATGCCATGCATCGGAATTTTCCCCTGCAAGAAACACTCTGCCAGTTTCAGTAAAAAACAGCGGACCATACTTAACCGGAACAAAAAGCTTGAAAGTCCCTGTATAGAGACGAAGTTCCGAACCGGCATAGAGTGAGGCATCGCCTGCAAAGCGCTGTTGGTCATACCCCCTTAGCGTGGTAGAGCCGCCGAGAAAAGCCGCCTCATAAAAAGGATAATCACCCCATATTTTCTCTCCTCCAAGACGGAAGACCACTCTTGAATAACGGGATGAGACAAGCGGAATATAGGTGCGGAATTCTCCACTGATTTTGCCGTATGCATTTTGATTGCCAAAAAAATCCGGGTAGTACTTCCCTGCCACATCGAGCAGAATACCGCTGAGCGCTGTTGTAGAACCTTGAGACGCCGGATTACTTTTTGCATATCGGGAGGCTTGTGCAATTGCCTCGCCACTTTCCCTTGAATCATAATGAAATCCAAGAGTGAAACTGCCGGCAAAATTATTATCGATACCGGGAACTTCAGCGCTGTGCAGGTCATTATATGAGCCGGGGATAAGAGAAAGAGCTACCCATTTCGCATCGACCCCTGCGCTCCATTTATACTTTGTATCCATCGGATAGCTCAACGAAGCCTTTAATGAGGTGATTTGATTTAAAATTTTGAAATTTTCTTCATACAAACCACGGCCGTTAAAATATTTTTCGTTTCCAAGCCCGTAGAAATGAATGAGATCCAAGCCTGTCGTACCGGCTTCAACAAAAAGAGAGGCATTAGTGATGAGCGTTCTAAAATCACTGCTGTAATGTAGTTTATAACGAATATTATTTGCGCTTGCAGCTCCTGCGTCCAGCTGCATCCTGTAGCGGTACGTTTCATCATTGAGACCGTAATCCTCAACTTTTGCCCCCACGCCAAGAAACACTCCGTACTCAGAGGCATAATCATAATTCGGATACAACTCAATCTCCGTCCCTGCATCATGAGGTCTCAGATTATATTTCTCTTTTTCAGCATCCGGAAAAATGGAGACCAGCTGTTGATTGTCAGGCTGTACATCAGGAATTTTCCAAGGCTGTGCAATTGCACTATTATAACGAGGCAGTGACAGGCAGGAAAATGCAAGAAAACAGAGTGCGCCCTTTATATATAAGTTCATAACATGATGGGCTAAGTTGGGTAACAGGAAAAAACCGGCATTTTCATAGATCAATCTAATTCACAACACAATGAAATATATATTTTTTATATATAAAAAAATAAACAAAAGAAATCCGTTTTCGGACTTTCCATGTTTAATATCATGATATCTCAAGGGAGGAGAATGTGATGTGAATTTTACTTAATTTTTATTGCTTACTATGAATTTCAGAGGCTTGTGATGGAGGGTTTAGAGAGGGAGTTATATTTATTGATGATAATTGTGATAGAGCTGCAAGGCGTTACGCATACACATGGCCACTGTCATAGTACCAACTCGCGGAATGAAGAGACTGGCCGCCTCCTTTGCGTCCAGTTCAAAATTCTGCACTGAAGAAAAATTGAGGCAAATCGCTCCCGGTTTCAATTCATCAGCCCTGATCTTATCGAAGTTTTTCGACGGCACTCCTGTTATCACGATATCAGAATTCTTTAACGCCTCCCGGCGCGTCACAGCGATTTCTTCCTTTTGATTGGCCGAAATATCAACTACCACGCCACCATAGAGGTCAAAGGAAAAAACTCTGGCACCATCATTGGAAAGCATATAGGCAAGTGGCCTTCCTACAACTTCTGAACGATTAAAAATAGTTATAGTCTGCCCTTTGAATGGTAGTCCATAAGGCATATAAGCATCCGTTTCCTGCAGCAATTTCGTGATTGCCAGCGGGGTGCAGGGAAGAATAGCCTTGTTTCTTTTTTCTGTGTCGTCAAAACGGTCATTAGCATAAAGTTTGCTTATCCAATAAGAGGTGAGCCCTTCTACATCCTTATGCGGAGAGACCATATTCCTAAGTTCCGCATCCCTATAATCGTTCCAAATCGGGTAATAGATAAATATTCCGTGAATGGTTTTATCACTATTTGCCTCTGAAAGTATCCGCCCGATCGAATCAGGGTTCGCCGTAATCAAATTAAAGGCAATGCCGACATCTTCGCATCCAGTACGAGCGTAATTGGAATAGGTTATGGATGCAGGGTCTTCTGAAGCGAGTATGCCGACTATATTTATCTTAAATCCTTCTTTGCTGATTTCTCTTTTAACGATATCCCGAAAACTGGCAGCAGTATTATTAGGTTCGAGTAAATGCATAATTATTGCTCTATAAATATTGTTTCATTCTTCACTGCACGGTAACCTGAAGTTTATAACTTGTATTCCCTCTTGTTCCACCAACAACGACTTTATACGTACCTGTTTTAGAGAGAGTTCCTTTCCATGTAGTGATATCTGACCCCTCGGTGATATCATTTTCTTTTTTGGAGCCCCTCGCCCTGGGCTCAAGGAGGTCAAATGCCGCATTATCTTCAAGCGATGAAAGATCAACAGATATCACCTGACCGGAATGTACCCTGATGAGGTAAACATCCGTGTCGCCCCTGACTACATCACCGCTGACTATTGCAGAATTTTTACCATGAGCGAAATGAAGAGATTTCTTAAACTCCTTCGCATACAGCACCTGCGCCAAACAAGATAGTGTTATGACAGCTGTAATAAAAAGAGTGACAATTTTCAGCTGTTGTAAAGCATTTCTATTCTTAAAGTTGAAGCACATGATCGGCAATTTGTCAGGTTGAGTATTTTAAAGGATAAGGTAAGAAGTCATATCTTTGATCAAAAGGCTAAAATATTTGTTGTGACGGCTTCAAATTTATTTTTAATTTTTAAAAACTTTTTAATATTACAACGAAACAGTGCACTTAACACGTAATTAAACATTCCTTTTCCCTCAACACAAAGGTTGCTCTCTTCCTCTGAATATCAAGCAGGGCATTTTTTGTAGTCATTTCGATACATCTGCAGTTCATTTTTGCTTGATGAGAAGTTCCAATAGCATGTAGTTCCCGATTGGTCATTCTGTATTTGCGCTTACACCTTAGTCATTCCCTTGCTCCCGCAGTTTTCCGTATACAGTTGAGTAGTTACAATGGATGTTGCCTGTATTATATATGATTGATGCTGGCTTTAGTAATCGAAACTTTCAGAACATAATGGAGAAAAACCATGAGAATTCTATCTATTGATGGTGGTGGTATCCGTGGAATAATTCCCGGACAGATACTTGTTTCGCTGGAACAAAAGTTGCAAGAAATTTCCGGAAACCCAGACTTCAGGATTGCAGATGCTTTTGATCTGATTGCGGGCACCAGCACCGGTGGAATACTCACTTGCCTCTACCTTTGTCCCGACAAGAACACTGGTAAACCAAAGTTTTCTGCTCCAGAAGCTGTTGATCTGTACCTTCAGCATGGCGATAACATTTTTGATGTTTCGATTTTCAGACGCATCGAATCTCTTGATGGTGTGGCAGAAGCAAAATATTCAGCAGATGCACTCGAAAAAGCATTAAAGGATTACCTGGGAGATATAAAATTGGGCGATTTGCTCAAACCCTGCTTAATCACTTCTTACGACATTACACGCAGACAAGCTCAGTTTTTCAACAGTGCCGATGTTAAAACACAAGGCAGTGGGTGGGATTTTTATCTTCGTGATGTTGCTCGAGCGACTTCCGCAGCACCAACCTATTTTGAACCGGCAAATATTTCCTCTCTCGACCGGCAAGTTTATCCTCTCGTAGATGGTGGGGTTTTTGCCAACAATCCAACAATGTGCGCATGGGTTGAAGCTTATAATGCACACCCTGAATTGAAGGTCAGCGACTTGCACATCCTTTCGATCGGGACAGGAGAAGTTGACAAATCCTATCATTATTCCGAAGCAAAGAATTGGGGAAAAATTGGCTGGATCGGACCTGTACTGGATATCATGATGTCTGGCGTTTCGGAGACTGTTGATTACCAAATGAGAAAACTTTTCAAGAGTGCGGGATATCCCGATCATTACCTGCGACTTCAGCTTGACTTACAGAATTTTTCTGATGTAGATAGTTCTATGGATAATGCCTCTGAAAAAAATATGCGTGCGTTGGAAAAAGCTGGACAAAAATTGGCACATGATTCTGATGCCGCATTGACGGCCTTCGCGCAAAAGCTACTCGTTACGTAAACAAAAACATCAAAAGTCTTGAAAATGCTGCGGGCTCTAATGGCTGATCAGATATCATAAACTGAAAATCTTTATAGTCATGATTAATCCTTATTTCTTGCTTTCTGGTAAGATACAGGCTTATTTACTGGCTGTTTTTTTTGGCATATCACTCGTGTTGATGTTTATACTTTCTGATATCGGCAAAGTGCTGATTGTAAAGGAAAAGGGGATTCCTTGCGGTATCATTAACATCGAAATGCCTTTTAACCAGCAGAATGCGACATCGATTGTCAAGGTGTGGAACGACAGGAATGTCACTGAAACCGCCGTAAAACAAACGCATCTGGATTTTCTGTATCTGCTGTTCTATCCTGCGACGTTAAGCCTTGCTTGTGTCCTCCTTGATAACAGTACCGCAGGGTTAACGTCGATAAGGGCAGGGATTCTCCTGTCGTGGGGTGTGCTTTTCTGTATTCCGCTTGATGCCTGTGAAAATTTTCTCATTTTGAAGATGCTTTCCGGGAACTGCCACTCCCCTATTCCCGAGTTCACGACCCTCGTTGCAGCACTCAAGTTTTTTCTGATTGCCATATCACTTATGTACCTTTTGACTGGGTTCGTTTACTTTCTTATTAAACGCTTGTGATGGTTGTCAGCATGGGAGGATTTCATTTTTCGACTGGCTTTTGATTGATATTTTGCATTCGTTTACATATCACGATGATAAATACTTGAGGAGAACCTATGAAGAAACGCAAGCTTGGGAACAGCAACATTGAAGTTTCGGCACTCGGGTTAGGCTGCATGGGAATGAGTTTTTCTTACGGCCCGCCTGCAGACAAGCAAAAGATGATTTCGCTTCTTCGGAGCGCAGTTGACCAAGGTATCACCTTCTTTGATACCGCTGAAGTTTACGGACCGTTCACCAACGAAGAACTTGTCGGCGAAGCGCTTTCACCCATCCGTGACAAAGTGGTGATAGCGACAAAATTCGGCTTTAAACTCAATGCGGACGGGACACCAGGATGGGCTGGGCTGGATAGTCGTCCGGAACATATCAGGCAAGTTGCTGAGGCATCACTCAAGCGACTGAACATCGATGCCATCGATTTGCTGTATCAACACAGGGTTGACCCTGATGTGCCGATCGAAGAGGTAGCAGGAGCCGTGAAGGAGTTAATCATTGAAGGGAAGGTCAAGCACTTCGGTCTTTCTGAAGCTGGAGTTCAGACGATTCGCCGCGCTCACGCAGTCCAGCCTGTAACTGCCGTTCAGAGTGAATACTCGCTATGGTGGAGAACCCCTGAAGAGGAACTGCTCCCTGCTCTTGAAGAGCTCGGCATCGGCTTTGTCCCTTACAGTCCGCTTGGAAAGGGATTCCTCACGGGAAAAATCAACGAAAACACTGCATTCGACAGCACCGACTTTCGCAATACCCTGCCCCGCTTTACGCCCGAAGCCCGGCAGGCAAATAGAGCATTGGTGGATCTGCTTGGCCGGATTGCGGAAAGAAAAAAAGCTACGCCGGCCCAGATAGCGCTCGCATGGCTGCTTGCCCAGAAACCATGGATTGTACCAATCCCCGGCACCACAAAACCGGAACGCCTGGTGGAGAACATTGCTTCTGTTGATCTCGACCTTACTTCGGACGATCTCAGTGAGATAGAGAGTGCAGCATCAAAGATTACTGTAGAAGGTGCCCGGTACCCGGAAAAGCTGCTGCAAATGACCGGTCGTTAAGTGGTAATAGCAACTCCCCTGCTCCTTGCATGAAAAGCCGTCGATAGTTGCTGTTTTATTTTGAGCAACTATCGTGACGGCTGGAAAGGGATTGCTTGCGTGTGCTTGCCGGTTCACTTCGTAGAATGGGCGGAATTATTGATTCAGTAGGCAGATAAGACTTCTTACTTGCTATGCTCTACGATATAGGCTACAGAGTTACCGATCTGTGCATCCGTAAGCTCAAGATTGCCACCTTTTGCCGGCATCAACCCTGTTTTCCCCTGAAAACCTTTGATGGATTTGCTGATTAACAGATCCATTCCCTGTGCAATTCGCGGAGTCCATGCCGCTTTGTCTCCAAGTTTTGGAGTGCCCCCCATGCCTGTTTTGTGGCATACGATACATGCTTTATCGTAAACCGCTTTACCGGAATTGAGATCATAGGCGGCCATGGCATCGCTGAAACTCAACGCCAACAACACTATTATTAAAAAGAATCGTGACATAAACTATATCCCTGAAATGATTAATGGTTGGTGATTTTTAAAAATCGTCTATCAATTTAGAAATCCGCACGAAGGTTCCTAATAATTTTTAAAGAATTTTATATATATATTTTAAATATTTCTTTACCTTAGTCGAATTTATTTTGATCTGTTGAATATTTTCGGGTTCAAAGGTCATCAGCATCAGCCTTGATATTTTCACGAAACTAATACCTATTCTTGTTCGTGAGCGCATAGTTGATCAAATATGTTTTTCTGATTTTTTTTTTCAGAGCTACTCTTTTTATCGGGAAGCTCTTTTTTTTTGCTTGCTAAAACATAACAATCAAACAACGGAGAGACTTTTTTATGAGGAAAATGACATTCGCATCAATTGTGACACTATGTATGCTGCCAATTCTGTTCTGGAGCACAGAGAGCCAGGCCATACCATCGTGGGGAAGGAAGTACCAGACCTCCTGTCTGATGTGTCACTCAGGTATGCCGCAGCGTAATGCTGTCGGCGAAGCCTTCAAAAACAACGGCTATCGCATGCCATCCGGCGTTGAAGAGGCGTTTACGCGGCAACAGCAGGTCAAGATCGGTAATGAAGAATGGAAAAAAACCCTTGCTGCACCTGTCGAAAGCTCCTATCCTTCTTTCGATCCATTAAGCCTCGCTTTCAGCGGCAACCTCATCAGCTACAAAGCACCGACACATACCTCTACCGGAGCTATATCCGCGAAAAAAGAGCTTACATACAACGCCCCGAATGTGGCTTCGCTATTTTTTGGCGGCTCAGTAGGTGAGCATCTTACAATATTCGGTGAAATAAATGGATTTGGAGGTGCTGCTGTGGAAACCGATAAGGATGCAACAACAACTTCTACTGTTGATACTCCTGTTTCATCTAATGTAAGGGCAGTCTGGCAATTTTCTCCAGGCCTTAACCTTGCTCTCGGTAACAGTTTCAGCAACGTTACATGGAACGGTGTAGGCGTTGGCGGCGTAGTAAACGTCTCGGGTGTACTACCTTCTCCGGCAACCTACGCTGAAATCAACTTTACAAGAGGAGAGACAGCTGGATACTCCCTTACTGCAGGTACCAGCATGGCAGCTAAAACCACAACTCCTATTGTTGCAACTTCAAATACAATTGACGATCTGCTTTATCTTCGTGGAAAATTCAAGCTCTTCGGTGCAGGCCTGCTCAGCGGCGCCAATGGAGAACTCGGCAACCCCTATACCGGTCTGGACAACCAAATCGTCATCGGAGGCGGACTCACTTACGCCAAAAACAGCATTAGCGGCGTAGCTGATCCAACTACCAAAATCATTCCGACACTCGGGTTTACCGGCAATTATACTGGAGAATCATTAGTATATGGTGGTGACATCCAAGGTGTCTATAACGATTTTCAGATCGGTGTCGCTTTAAGCCATGACCGTGATCTGCAACTCAACAACTTCAAGGTTGAGGCTGGATATTTTTTATACTCCTGGCTATTTGCAAAGGTTGCATACTCTGACGTAGCGAATGCAAGTAAAATACAATCAAGCTCCTATGACGTGCATCAGCCAACAATTTCGCCTGCGATTTCCGCATGGTTGTCGCCCGCTGTTTCACTCACAGGAACCTACACCTATTTCACCAAAGAGAGAACTGTAAACGCAGTGACAGGCGTAACCAATCAGAACACTTTTGCTCTAGGTGTCAGAGCAAGCTTCTAAGCATGACATAAGACTCTCTTTTCGGAGAGTGCGTATATACTTCCACGTCCAAAAGGCATGATCATTATTGATGATCATGCCTTTTTTTATTTACATGTATAAAACAAATCGCCAACACTGACCCTCGCGTAGTGTGAATTATTGACCTTTACCATGTAAATTTTTGTAAATAAACAGTACAAAAATTATAACAGCAACCCACCCGGTAACTATGGGAACCATTGCGGATTATACTGGAGGCTTTATACTCGAAAGCATAAGGAAGGCGCTCCACTTTTTTGATTCTACGGAGGGGCCGCTTACTCATGATGAAAAAGGTCAGCGCCTGCATAAAAACATCAACGAGTTTGAGCCTCTGATACTCTCATTCAATCAGGCAGCAGAATACATCCGCAACGCCAAATCCATTGCAATAGGCAAACGAGTTTGCAGGGCTCTTCATCCGGAATCTGCCCTTACTGAATCAGTTTTTCTCAATGAACTTGCATTTGCAATGGCAGCGAGCGGAGATGCAAGGACGGCAACAATCGAAGAGGCAGAGGAATGTCAGCAAAAGAGTGCAGGGCACCCTCTCATCATCTCAAAAGTATCGGGAGAGTATCTGGAAATCTGCCCATCATATCCACCTGATTGTATTTACTGGCTAGCAGAAAAAAGAGGGTTGCATTGTTTGCAGCGAATGGGAAAACCGTGAGCAGAAAACACCATTATTAAATCGTACAAGAGAGTAAAAAAAAGCCCCGACTTTCGAAGGGGCTTTTTTAGTGTCAATCATACCGACAGCTTTCTCTTTGAACAGCCAGAACAATCTTATTTGCCGGCATCGACTTTAGCTTCAGCTGCTTTAGCATCAGCCTTTTTGTCAGCTATCCTTGCTCTTCTGAGTCTCTTGGCTTTTTTGTGAGCTTTTTTCTCTGCCTTTCTTTCAGCTTTCTGATCTTCCTTCATCTCAGCTCTTTTTACAGCTCTCTTTTCAGCTTTTTCCTCTGCTTTGATCTCTTCCTTCTTTTCAGACTTTTTTTCAGCTTTGATATCAGATTTCAAATTGGCTTTGATATCCTCTTTCTTATCTGCCTTTTTCTCTGCCTTCTTTTCAGCTTTTACTTCTGAAACGCTGTCAGCAGCGAAAGAAACCCCACCAAACATTCCGGTCATTGCAAGTGCAACAATCATACCGGCGATAAATTTTTTCTTCATTTGACTTGTCCTTTGGTTTGTTAGTAAAGTGGAAAAATAAACTGCCTGCTTTTGCTTTTAGATTATATATCAATGGTATATAAAATAACTAAATATAACTGTATTAAAAGTATTTTCCTAACTCACCAATATATTTTATATATAAAAGACTAAACGATATTTCCCCAATATCCATCATAAGGCAGGTTACATGCTTGAAATGGGTTAGAGGTTTTTTTGTGACCCTTTCACTAAAAAATGGAGTGCTCTAAACTCATGTTTTCCGTCAATGACTATCTTGAGAGCACCTCTATTTACTCGCTGAGAGTAAAAGATGGCAGGCAAACTTTACCTGCAGACTGAAAAGAGCTCTCTGGACAACTTTTGTTTTGTTGGGGTTCAGGAATCACCCCAACCTACATTGGAGATAATACAAAATGACCAAAATGCCTGATTTCGAAATTGACAAAAAGAACTGTTCCCGTTGTGGTCAGTGCGTAGCTGATTGTCCAGCGAGAATCATTTCCATGCCGGTGGATGGCTATCCATATATTCCTATTGAGAAAGAGAGCCGTTGTTACAAATGCCAGCACTGTCTGGCTATCTGCCCTACTGGATCAGTCTCAATACTTGGCTTTGATCCAGCCGACAGCAGCTGCCTTGCCTGCGGATATCCCGAACCTGACAAACTTGAAACGCTGATCAAAGGAAGGCGATCAGTGCGCCGCTACAAGGATGAAAATCTTGATCCGGCACTTTTTCAAAAACTCCTTGATGTTGCCTGGCATGCTCCTTCAGGTGTGAACTCACGTCAGGTTCTTTTTACAGTATTAGACAGCAAGGAAAAGGTTGCTCAATTGCGTGATGAAGTGATGGCTGGACTTGGAAAACTGATCAAAGAACAGGCTCTGCCGAAAAAGATGGAATCGTACGCCAACTTTGTCAAGATTTGGGAGGAGCACAATATCGATATCATTTTTCGTGGTGCACCTCATCTTGTGATCGCTTCGGCACCCATGACAGTTCCAACACCGGAGCCGGACTGCCTGATAGCTCTCTCGTATTTCGAGCTGTTCGCCCAAGCAAATGGGGTGGGCACCCTCTGGAATGGTCTGGCAAAATGGGCCATCAACGACCTTTTGCCTGAAACCCGACATTTACTCGGAATTCCAGATGACCATCTGATTGGGTATTCAATGGTATTTGGATACCCTGATGTTCACTTCACTCGTACAGTGCAGCACTATCCAGCACTGATTCATCGGGCATTATAGGGAGTGGGAGGAGATGTGTCTCGGTCTGACGATGTCAGAGTGTACGTGTCTGTCCGCCATCTATGTCAATAATGCTTCCCTGACAAAATCCTGCGATAGGGGAAGCAAGAAAAGCAACCATTTGTGCGATCTCTTCAGGATCGCCAAATCGAGATACTCCGAATGATTGCGCCATAAGAGCTGGAGCCGTCGATTCATCGATTCCATGTTGTGATGCATAGCTTTCGATACGGGTCTGGAGGCGCTCGGTTAAAATTGATCCTGGATTTATCGCATTAACGCGGATGCCATCACGGACACCACGATCTGCCAGTGATTTTGTCAAATTGAGCAATGCGGAATTGACCGACCCACCAATGGTAAACTCTTCACTGCCGGTCCGTCCGCCAATACCGACAATGTTGACAATACTGCCCTGGCTTTTTTTCAGAAATGGCCAGACAACTCGACTGAGGCGCATGGCTCCGAAAAATTTCAGTGCAAATCCATCCATCCAGTCAGCATCGGGGAGTGTAAGAAAATCACCCCGCTTTGTAGCGCCGGCGTTATTGACCAGCAGATCGATCTGTCCAAAACGTGCGATGGCAGCAGCAACAACAGTCGCTGGTGCATCAGGGTCACGCAGGTCGGTGGCCACAACTAAAGTTTCAACACGAGAGGACTCTCTAACCTCTTCAAGTTGTTGTTGCGAGCGTGAAACCACCACCAAACGCATACCCTCGGCAGCCAGTATTTTTGCAATACTTCTACCGATGCCGCGACTTGCACCCGTGACGATAGCAACCTTGTCGTTCAATTGTAAATTCATTTCTCGGCCTCACTGCTGTCTAAAGGTGTATTCAGGACTGTCAACACAATATATAATATTGTACTCAAGGTGATCAGTGTCAGATAATCTGAATACTGAGAAAGACGGTCAGTAAGATTACCTGATGGCGTTGCGAATTAGTGCTTAAATTGAGAACCAAAAAAGCCCCGACTTACGAAGGGGCTTTTTCTGTATTGACCTCGACTATAAGAAAATCTTATTTGCCTGCTTCTGGTGCAGCAGCTTCAGCTTTCTTGGCTACTTTCTTTGCAGCTTTCTTCTTTACAACTTTCTTCTTTGCTTTAGGAGCAGGTGCATCTGCCTTTGCTTCAGTTGTTACTGCTGCCTTTGCGTCTGGTGCTTTGTCAGCTGCGAAAGAAACGCCACCAAAGATGCCTGAAATAGCAAGTGACACGATAACGCCTGCGATGAAATTCTTTTTCATAAGAAATGTAAGTTTGGATTAGTTAATTCTTCGGAACCAAGCTTATCCTGCTTCCTTTTTCTGTTACGCAAGAGCGTTTAATTTTCTTTCAAAAAATTTTTCAGGCCAGATCAGAGAAACATACCGCCGGACGCTTCAATACGCTGAGCATTGACCCATCGGCAATCGTCAGAAACAAGAGCCGCAATGAGATCACCAATGTCATCAGGAAGACCGACACGCCCCAATGCCGTTTGAGAAGCAATGAATGAGTTAAGCTGCTTGTTGTCGCGGACATTTCCGCCGCCAAAGTCTGTTTCTATTGCCCCAGGTGCAAGAACATTAACCGAGATACCCCGGTGACCAAGCTCTTTGGCAAGGTATCTGGTAAGCACTTCAATGGCACCTTTCATAGAGGCATACACTGCATATCCCGGCAAAGCAAACCGGGCAAGACCAGAAGAAACATTGAGTATGCGCGCGCCATCAGCCATCAGCGGTACAAGAGCCTGGGTCAGGAAGAAAACACTTTTCAAATGAACATTCATCAGATCATCAAACTGAGCTTCTGTTACATCAGCGAAAGCAGCATGGACACCCATTCCCGCATTGTTGACAAGGATATCAAAGCGCTCTCGGCCCCATTGAGCCAGTGTTTCCTGCACTTGGGCCTTGAAAGCAGGAATTCCTGAAACAGAGCCGGCATCGAGACACAAAGCAGTTGCCCGTGCACCCAGCTTTATACTACTGGAAACGACCTCATCGGCAGCGCTCTTGTTCTGTTTGTATGTGATAATCAAATCAGTATTGCGAGCTGCCAGTTTAAGCGCGGCATTTGCTCCAAGCCCCCGGCTTCCACCGGTTATGATGGCAATTTTACGAGTCATATCTGCGTCCTTCAATATTTTGATTTCCGTTTAACCACAATTCGTAGAATCAACGCCATAAAATATGGATTACCATTGAAATCACCCAAGGTGGAGCATAATGCCGGCATACAAGGAACCGTTATGTAACGTCAGGTGTTGGTGAGCATAACAGGGTTTGTTTGCAATTCAACATCTTTTTTCAATACATTGGCTTCCGAATCCGGAAGGTGACACAATAAAACATTAACAGCAGCATAAATATGATGAGACTAAAAGAGATCAAAGCTCAAATTGCCGAACTTCAAAGAGAGGTTGATGAAGTTTTTAAAAATGACAAACAGGGAGCAATAGCTGATATTATCTCAAAAATGTACGCCTACAATATCAGTATTGACGAGCTTCAGAAACGGGAAAAAACAACCAAATCTTCCTCAAAAACTTCCACACCCGTCAAATACAGGAAAAGTGAATATGAAATTTGGGGAGGCAGAGGCCCAAAACCAAAATGGGTAAAAGAGATCGAAGAGAACGGCGAAAACCTTGAAGTATACAGGGTTCAGGAAGAAATAACGCAATAGGCAGTTGGCAGTGGGCAGTGGGCAGTGGGCGGTGGAAGAGTTGCGGTTTGGGCGAAATAAAAATGGATCTTCGCTTGTTACTCTTCCATCACTCTCCCTCTGATTTAACTTGTTTTGATTTCACTACAATCTTCATTCCGAGTGCTTGAAAAACGGTTTTGATCGTTTCAAACCGAGGGTGTGACCCTAATCTCAATGCCTTATAGAGGCTTTCACGGCCTAAACCCGTTTTTTTTGCCATTTGAGTCATTCCGCGAGCCTTTGCAACATCTCCTATAGCGGAAATAAATACATCAGGATTCTCGGATTCAGCTGCTAATAACGTCACCTATCCCACACTATTGTCAACCGGGTATATTATTTTGTAATCAGATAAAATTCCTCAGAGAAATCGGGACTGCCTGGGCAAACTCCCAGTTCCGATTCGCAATAAATAACAAATCGGCGGGCAGTTTGGTATAGGTTACGTGTAAGGGTGTTCAGGGTATTAAAATGATCGGCCACATCGGCATAGTTGATTTCATAGTCATGAGCCGCAAGATTTCTTGCTGTTCGGGCGACTTGCCAGTCTTCGATCGAACTAATTACCTGGTTTTTTTCGAAGATGGCCAGCACTTTAAGGAAGCCGTCAGCTTGATCACCAGAGAGCAACAAACTGTGTCGCATGGCTGAGCCCAAAGTGTCCTGGAGCTTGGCAAAACGTTCGTTGATTGCTGCCAAAGCTTCAAACAGATCTGTATCTTTTTTTTGTGCCGTCAACACCAAGCCAGTCAACGGCCATTCGATAGCCGCCTGAGACGCGTTGAGAAAATAAACGCATCGTTGGATAGCCTCAAGCAGATTGGCAAGATGCTGTTTTTCTCTCAGTAACAAGTTGTTTGGCATCGCTGGAATTATGATGTGATTTCCAGTAGTTTGGCTTTGGCTCGTACCATGGAAACAAATGGATTTTCCTCGGAATAGGGATTTTTGACCAGAATATCGACCGGAAGGTTTAGTCGTTGTTCCAATAGAGTTTTAATACGTGCACGATCCAGTAAACTGATAGCCGGTGCCGGCTCGATCAGCAGATCAATATCGCCGCCATGTCGAGTGTCGTCCAGACGTGAACCATATAACCAAACGAGCGTATCCACTCCGGCAACAGTACGACTGGTAGTAACGATGGTGTTGATTTGTTCTGTTGTCAAACGCATTTTTTTTCTCTAAAGCAACTATACCCTGCCAAACAGGATCGATTTCCCAGTGATGTTTTATAATTATAACCAAAAAAAATGATTTTTTCACCCCACCCCCTTCGTCCTGGGAATGAGAAAGTTGGTTTTGAACAAAGGGTTGTTTAGAGAAAGTGCACGTTATGAATAACGTCACGTCACCGTTCCCTCACATCTGTCTTTATAACTGCGTTTTGACTATTGCCGCTGTTGAACAACGTAGTGTGTGTGAGTCGTACACGTGCCTGGGGAAGACCAGGTTTCAATCCACGCGCCCGCGGGGGGCGCGACGTGGCTGATAAGCATCATCCGCATCGGTTTCCCTGTTTCAATCCACGCGCCCGCAGGGGGGGCGACGTTGACCGGGGAAGAGCAACAGAGGGAACAGAAGTTTCAATCCACGCGCCCGCGGAGGGCGCGACTCAGTACTTTTTTTTTAAACCTTCAACCGCGTTGTTTCAATCCACGCGCCCGCGAGGGGCGAGACCTTGTCCTTTGTGGACGACCCCAATAACCGAAGTGTTTCAATCCACGCGCCCGCGGAGGGCGCGACGCGAGGTTCAGAGTGCTTGACGCTAAACAGCAGGTTTCAATCCACGCGCCCGCGGGGGGCGCGACACAAGCCAAGAGGCTCAGCCGCGTCATGCTCAACTGTTTCAATCCACGCGCCCGCGGGGGGCGCGACTATCAATGACGGTGCGTATTTCGAACTTGAAGATGTTTCAATCCACGCGCCCGCGGGGGGCGCGACGACTGAGACGATAAAACGCAAGCAGGAATTTGCTGTTTCAATCCACGCGCCCGCGGGGGGCGCGACGAGGTTACAGTGATTGGCGGAGGGGACGGGGCTGGTTTCAATCCACGCGCCCGCGGGGGGCGCGACCCTTCATGCAAAGCCCTTCTCCCTGCGAGAGCAAGGTTTCAATCCACGCGCCCGCGGGGGGCGCGACACACCACAGGCTCTAACAACTCAGCGCATGGTGTGTTTCAATCCACGCGCCCGCGGGGGGCGCGACCCTCTCTTATTTTGATGATCTTGCTTGATATTTCCGTTTCAATCCACGCGCCCGCGGGGGGCGCGACACACCACTACTACAACTAAAGCGGACAAAAGCGAGGTTTCAATCCACGCGCCCGCGGGGGGCGCGACATCGGGATAACTGCGGATCCCAAATTCTCAGCAAGTTTCAATCCACGCGCCCGCGGGGGGCGCGACCCGCGCGTTTTGCGTCAAAGCCTTGGCTGTCCTGTTTCAATCCACGCGCCCGCGGGGGGCGCGACGGTCGTGGGCTGCTGAGTTGCGCAAGCCGACAGTGTTTCAATCCACGCGCCCGCGGGGGG
>CAIXLG010000176.1 GCA_903920215.1 uncultured Chlorobiaceae bacterium | reverse complement strand
TGATTCCTGTTTCATTTGGTGTTCTTACCACTGAAAATCTTGAGCAGGCTATTGAGCGGGCAGGAACGAAGGCTGGGAACAAAGGATTTGATGCCGCCATGACTGCCATAGAGATGGTGAATCTTTACCGGCAGATTTAGTTGTTGCTGTAACGGGTGAGATTGTTTGCGATGATCCTGGATGATGCATCCCGGAGCTCTTCAACACTGTTGAACAGGGAGGGGGTAAGTGGGGGGGCGATGATTATCGTGATTTTGCCCTTGTTGATTTTAAGGCTTTTTTTCGGGGTGATCAAATGGCTTCCAATAATGGTGACTGGCAAAACTGGAGCTCCTCCTTTCTGGGCAACAAGAAAAGCTCCACGCTTGAATGGAAGCAGTTTTCCATCAGCCGAGCGGGTGCCTTCCGGAAAAATATGGACTGAACGTCCGCTTTTTAAAACGTCACTTGCAGCCAGAAGGCTTTTAAGTGCCTCCCTGTTCTGCCCCCGCTTGATCATTACAAAGCCGGCATGTTTGATAACATTGCCGAAGAGAGGTATCTTGCCAAGTTCTTCTTTTGCCACAAACCGCAGGTTCAGGTGCATGGTTCCGAGTAATAGCGGGATATCTGCCATACCGGCATGGTTACTGATAACAAGATAGTTTTTCTCAGGGCTGTAATTTTCCTGACCGATTACTTCAATGGAAATGCCGAAAAGTTTTGCACTGAAACGGCCCCACCAGGCGGTGACTTTATTGAAACTGTCTCCAGTAGGATCAATAATGTTGAGAAGCTGGGAGTAGAGTAACCCGAAAAACATCACTGGTATCAGAACAAAAAAGAACAAAAGTGTTCTGAAGTTTATTCCGCGATTGTTCATGGCGACTCATTGAGCTCGTTGAGAAATGAGGCGAGCTCGCTGTACTCTGAACTGATGGTGGTAGCTTTTTTCTTTTTTTCGAGTACATCCAGAAGGCGGGCGGGTATCTCTATTTCTTTATCGAGTGCATGCTGAAGAACCTCAAGAAATTTTGCGGGATGAGCTGTTGAGAGGACAATGCCTGCTTTTTTTTGAGGGCTGATTGAGGCTCTGTATCGTTCGAGAGCACGGAAAGCGACTGCAGTATGCGGATCCATGATATAACCGAATCGATCGTATACCAATCTGATTGCAGCAAGAGTTTCTTCATCCGAAACAGCAATGCCGGTAATATCTTTACCCATAGAGACGTTACTGTTACCGTAGAAATAGTTGAGTCGTGCGAAATTGCTCGGGTTGCCTACGTCCATTGCTGTGGAACGGGTTGTGATTGTCGGACGCGGGTCGTAGCGTCCATCATCAAGATAGCGGGTTACGCTGTCGTTGGCATTTGATGCAGCAATAAAATGACCTATCGGAAAACCCATTCGTTTTGCCAGAACTCCCGCAGTAAGGTTTCCGTAATTGCCGCTGGGCACAGAAAAGAGAGGTTCATTGTATCCATAAAGCTCCTTGAGCTGCAGAGCTGCCCATGCATAATAGAATGACTGAGGGATCAGTCTCGATATATTGATTGAGTTGGCCGAGGTAAGTGTCAGCCATTTTTTCAGGCCTGGGTCAATAAATGCCTGTTTTACCATGCGCTGGCAGTCGTCAAAATCGCCTTGAACTTCAAGGGCGTAAACGTTGCCTCCGGCAGTAGTCAGTTGTTGTTCCTGCAGGCGGCTTACTTTTCCTGAAGGGTAGAGCAGTACGACCCTTGTGTTGGGAATACCCTGAAAACCATAAGCAACCGCGCTTCCCGTATCTCCTGATGTTGCAACAAGCACAGTAATCAGTTTCTCCTCTTCTGCTGCAAAATATCCGGTCAGTCGGGCAAGAAACCGGGCGCCATAATCTTTGAAGGCCAGTGTCGGTCCGCAGAAAAGTTCTTCGATAAATGTTTGTGAATCAAGCTTGACAATAGGGGTTTGAAATGGGTAGCAGCTTTCGATCATATCGCTGAGCTGGTCCAGCGGGATTTCACCGCCAATAAATTTTTTTGCAATGGCAAAGGCGATGTTGTTGAACGTTGCTCCTTCAAGGAGAGCTATCTCCTCCGGTGAGAAGTGCGGAATTTCCGAAGGGATGTAAAGACCTCCATCGGGAGCAAGACCTTCAAGGGTAGCTTTCTTTATAGAAACAGGTATGGATGATTTATTGGTGCTGAAATAGATCATGATGTGTAATGCCTATCAATTGAATGTTGTTACAGTATTCTTGCCCCTTCTTTGCAGATAGGAGATACCCACATGTCGGATTCAAGGCGGGCTTTGGAGTGAAGGAATGCCTCTTTCATTGCGCGGCCTACTTCAAGAGCTGTTGTTTCAGATGAAGAAAAGGCAAAAAGAGATGGGCCAGAGCCTGCAATGCTGCATCCAAGTGCACCCGAATCAAGGGCAGCCTGCTTGACGTCAAAAAAACCGGGAATCAGCGGAGCACGTTTTGGTTCGGCGATAACGTCAACCAGAGATCGTCCGATAAGGTCATAGTCGGAAGTGAGCAGCCCGGTAATAAGAGCCCCGACATTACCCCATTGCTGAGTAGCTGTTTTGAGAGGAATGCTTGCAGGCAGTACCGAGCGGGCATAGGAGGTGCGCAGTTCGGTATGGGGATGAACAAGGGAGCAGTAAAGGTGTTCCGGAGATGGTATTGTAATGAGATCAAGTGGGGTATAACTTCGAATCAGGACGAAATTACCAAGAATAGCCGGTGCAGCGTTGTCGGCATGAGCTGATCCGCAGGCCACCCTCTCACCCTCAATGGCAAAGTGCACAAGCTCCATTTTCGAACAGGGCTGACCCAGCAACTCGTTTGCTGCCACCAGAGCTGCTGCAGCGCTTGCAGCGCTGCTCCCCATACCGCTGCTAAGGGGGAGGTGTTTTTTAAGCTCCAGCGAGATATGCCCGTTAAAGTCGATCTGTTTATGGGTGCGGATATATTCAAGGAATTTCAGTACAACAAAGCTTGATGTGTTTTTTTTAGGATCAAGGGGAAGTGCTCCGCCGTCACCAGTGATGCTTGTAATGGAAACAGGAGACCCCGATTGTATTTCATCGGAAAGCGTCAGGATGACTTCATCCCCAGGCTCTGTTATGGCAAATCCCAAGACATCAAAGCCGCAGGCAACATTCCCGACGGTTGCTGAAGCGAATCCTTTGACAGTTTTCATACCGTTTTCTGCGAACAAAATTCCTGAAGGTGTTGGTGTAGGATGTAAAGCTAATAAAAAGAGTATAGGTTCAAATAAGAGAGAGAATTTGAATAACTAAAAGCTTTTCATTAAATTTCAGTTTTATTCTTTTGAGATGGTCATAGTCAAGCTATACTTTCAAAAGAAGGTAAGCAGAATCTTTCTCTTTTCTTAAACAAATAACCAAGCGGAATAAGATATGTCTATAACAGTCAGGCCTGATGAGGTTTCATCTATTCTTCGCAAACAGCTTGCCGGTTTTGAGTCAGAAGCAGACGTTTATGATGTTGGAACAGTGCTGCAGGTTGGTGACGGTATTGCCCGTGTATACGGTTTATCGAAGGTTGCAGCCGGAGAGCTTCTTGAGTTTCCCAATAATGTCATGGGAATGGCTTTGAATCTTGAAGAAGACAACGTAGGAGCTGTATTGTTTGGTGAATCAAATCTGGTTAAAGAAGGCGATACGGTTAAAAGAACCAGCATGCTTGCTTCAATCCCGGTTGGTGAAGCAATGCTTGGCAGGGTTATCAATCCTCTGGGTGAGCCGCTTGATGGCAAGGGCCCAATTACAACGGAACTTCGACTACCTCTCGAACGCAGGGCTCCAGGGGTTATTTACCGGAAATCAGTTAATGAACCGCTTCAGACAGGTCTCAAGGCTATCGATTCCATGATTCCGATCGGCCGCGGACAGCGCGAACTTATCATTGGTGACCGTCAGACAGGAAAGACAGCTGTCGCGCTTGATACCATTATCAACCAGAAAGGTAAAGGGGTTTATTGTATCTATGTAGCGATTGGACTGAAAGGTTCGACCGTGGCCCAGGTTGTCAATACCCTTGAAAAATATAATGCGATGGAGTATACCATCGTTATTTCTGCGACTGCATCTGATCCGGCACCACTCCAGTTTATTGCACCTTTTGCCGGTGCTACTCTCGGCGAATTTTTCCGTGATACCGGCCGCCATGCTCTTGTTGTGTATGATGATCTTTCAAAGCAGGCTGTTGCTTATCGTCAGCTATCACTCCTTCTTCGTCGTCCGCCTGGACGTGAGGCATACCCTGGCGACGTTTTTTATCTGCACTCCCGTCTTCTTGAAAGAGCTGCGAAAATTACAGACGATATCGAGGTCGCAAGAAAGATGAACGATCTTCCTGATGCTCTTAAGCCAATCGTGAAGGGTGGCGGAAGTCTTACTGCACTGCCGGTAATTGAAACACAGGCTGGAGACGTTTCTGCATATATTCCGACTAACGTGATTTCTATCACCGATGGTCAGATTTTTCTTGAATCCAACCTGTTCAACTCCGGTCAAAGGCCAGCTATCAACGTTGGTATATCGGTATCCCGAGTTGGAGGAAGTGCGCAGATCAAGGCTATGAAAAAGGTTGCAGGTACGCTTCGTCTCGATCTTGCCCAGTTCCGTGAACTTGAAGCATTCTCCAAATTTGGTTCTGACCTTGATAAAACCACCAAGGCTCAGCTTGACAGGGGTGCAAGGCTTGTAGAAATTCTTAAACAGGGTCAGTATGTCCCTATGCCTGTTGAAAAACAGGTTGCCATTATTTTTCTTGGTACCCAGGGATTGCTTGATTCGGTTGATTTACGCTTTATCCGCAAGTTTGAGGAGGAGTTCCTCGGTATGCTTGAAGTCAAGCACAGCGATATCCTCAAAACCATCGCAGAGAAAGGCACTTTGGAGACCGATGCAGCAAACACGCTCAAGGAGATTGCTGTGAAGTTTGTGACCGCCTTCAAGGAAAAAAATAAGGCGTAAGAAGAGAAAAAGGGTTTTTTAAGCAATTTTATTAACAGTCCCGTAATACATGCCTACATTAAAGGATATACGTGTACGAATTAAAGGGGTAAAGTCTACACAGCAGGTCACCAAGGCGATGAAAATGGTGGCCGCTGCAAAGCTGAGAAGGGCTCAGGAACGGGCCGTTATGGCTCGTCCTTATGCTGCAAAGCTGAAGGATATGCTGGGTTCATTGTCAGCAAAGGTAGATACTTCGCTTAACCCTTTGCTTTCAGGTCGTTCAGAGGTCAACAAAGTTCTTGTGATTCTTATCACTTCAGACAGGGGCCTGTGCGGTGCATTTAATACCAATATCATCAAGCTTGCGTATAAAACCATTCATGAGGACTTTGCTGATATTTACAGTAAGGGCGGAGTAAGCATGATTTGTGCCGGTTCCCGTGGGTTTGACTTTTACCGGAAAAGAGAGTACAAGATTGTAAAGGGATACCCTGCCGTTTTTCAGTGTCTTGATTTCAGTACAGCAAAAGAGATTGCTGATACCGCGTCCGGCATGTATCTTCGAGGCGAGGTTGACAGGGTAATTGTTGCTTATAATGAATTCAAGTCGGTGCTTGCGCCGAACCTGAAAGCTGAAGTGCTTCTTCCTATAGCACATGAGACCTCCGGGAAGGAGAGCAGCAGTGATTACATTTACGAGCCTTCCCCTTCAGCTATTATTGATGTGCTTGTACCCAAGCATCTCAATACCCAGATATGGAGAATGATGCTTGAATCGAATGCTGCAGAGCAGGCGGCCCGTATGGCGGCTATGGATTCTGCCACCGAAAATGCAAAGGAGCTTTTACGGACACTTAACATCAGTTACAACCGTGCAAGACAGGCTGCAATCACTACAGAGCTTAGTGAAATTGTTGCCGGTGCTGAGGCATTGAGCAGTTGAAAAAAGTACTCTCAAAATATCGATGATTTAAAGCGCCTGGAAGGGCGCTTTTTTTTATGGTTCCAGGGGTTAACTGGTTTCAGCGTTATGCAGTTCATCAGGAAATGATTTATATTTTACGGGGTAATGATTGAAGTAATGTCTCATTTTATAGTCATAAGGGTATGGGCGGAAGTATGAAGATATACAAGTTTGGAGGGACATCTCTGGGCTCAGCCGGGAGAATTAAAAAAGTCGCAGCAATCATTGCCGGTGCTTTAGATCAGGATAAAATTGTTGTTGTCGTTTCAGCCATCCATCGGGTTACTGATTTTTTGCTCGAGTCGGCTACGAAAGCCTGCGGTGGTGACAGCAGCTATCGAATGACCCTTAATGAACTTGATCAGCTTCATAATTCAATAGCCGGTGAACTTTTTTCAAGCGATATTATCGATCAGGTCATTGTTTCGATACGATCGGAACTGGCCGAGCTTAATGATTTTGTACATGGTATTTTTTTACTCAGGGAGCTTTCTGAAAAAAGTCTGGCTCGTGTGCTTAGTTACGGTGAACGCTTGTCAGCCAAGTTGCTCAGCAGGTATCTTGAGGAGCTGCACCTTGCATCGTTTTATCTTGATGCCTGCGAACTGATTGTAACCGATACAAACTATGCTGATGCTTTGGTTGACAGTCATGCCTCCGAATTGAAGATCAGAAAACGCCTTGCATCGTTTGATGGCGTCCCGGTTGTAACCGGATTTATAGCTGGTGCGCAGGACGGGACAGTCACAACACTTGGTCGTGGCGGTTCTGATTATTCAGCATCAATTTTCGGTGCAGCACTTGGAGCAGCTGAAATCGTTATCTGGACTGATGTTGACGGCTTTTTCAGTGCGGATCCAAAGCGGGTGCCTGATGCCAGGATATTGCCCTTTATTACCTATGCGGAAGCGATGGAACTTTCTCATGCCGGCGCAAGAGTACTGCATCCTCTTGCGGTTCAGCCGGCTATGAAAGCAGGTATTCCTGTACTTATAAAAAATTCTTTTAATATTGCAGCTGAAGGAACAAGAATTGAGCGTTCCATGCCGCCTGAAATCAGCCGGACTTTGCCGGTAACAGGTCTGTCCTCAATCAATAAAGTTGTCCTTTTGAATCTTTCAGGCAGCGGTATGGTTGGTGTTCCAGGAATTGCCTCACGTTTGTTCAGCTGCCTTGCCAGGAACAGGATCAACATCATATTTATATCACAGGCTTCATCTGAACAGTCAATTACTCTTGCCATTAATCCCACTCAGGCCGTAAAAGCTAAAAAAATCCTGGAGGATGAGTTTCAGAGCGAAATTGAATTTCGCCAGATAGATCCTCTTGTGATCCGCCGTAACCTTGCCCTGATTGCTGTCGTCGGCAATAATATGTCCGGGCATCCGGGAGTCTCTGCCCAGTTGTTTGAAACACTCGGTAAAAACGGCATCAATGTGATTGCTGTTGCTCAGGGCGCCAATGAAATGAATATTTCTATTGTTATTGACAGCCATCACGAGGATAAGGCCCTTAACTGTATTCATGAATCGTTTTTCCTTTCACAGCGAAAGGTGCATCTTTTTATTGCCGGTACGGGGACTATTGCGCAAAGCCTTATCGGTCAGATCAGCGCGCATCGCCATAACCTGCAGAAAGATAATGACCTTGATGTTGTGGTCTGCGGGATGGCCAACACTCGTACTATTGCGATGGATGATAATGGAATCGACCTTCAACATTGGCAGTCAGCTCTTTTGCCGAGAGTCGACCATCATGATATAGAGGGCTACCTTGAGCTCATCAAGGAGAGAAACCTGCACAATACCATTTTTGTCGATTGCACAGCAAGTGCGAAGGTTGCAGAAAATTATCCCGACTTTCTGCTTGGGAATATTTCTGTGGTGACTGCAAACAAACTCGGCATGGCTGGGCAGTGGCCGCTCTACCGCAGGATAAAGGATGCAAGGCGGAAAAGTAATGCCCGTTTTTTATATGAAACCAATGTTGGCGCAGGTTTGCCCATTATCAACACGCTGCATGATCTTAAAAACAGCGGCGATAAGATAATAAGCATTGATGGGGTTCTTTCAGGGACTCTGAGCTTTATTTTCAATGAACTTCGCAAAGGCGGCAGGTTCAGTGAGATTGTTCGCAGGGCACAACAGGCTGGTTATACGGAACCTGATCCGAGAGATGACCTTTCAGGTGCCGATTTTGCCCGCAAGTTTTTGATTCTTGGTCGGGAACTCGGCTATACCCTTGAGTACGATGATGTTGTCTGTGAGAGTCTTGTACCCGAGGAGTATCGTGGTCGTATGCCTGTTGCAGAGTTTCTTGACCGGTTATCGAGCGTTGACGAATGGTATGCGACGGAAACTGAGCGTGCTCTGAAGGACGGAATGACCATAGCTTATGCAGGGGAGATTCGGGATGGAAAGGCAAGCATCGGGGTAAAAAGGGTACCGCTTTCAAGTCCTATTGCCGGTCTCAGCGGATCAGAAAATATGGTGGTTTTTACCACTGAACGCTATAAGGCTACCCCACTTGTTGTTCGAGGTCCAGGTGCAGGAGGAGAGGTTACCGCAGGGGGCGTTTTTGCCGATATTCTGCGCATTGCAAGCTATCTGGTATAGAAGAACAATCCATGCGCGCAGAAATTGTTTCAATAGGGGATGAACTTCTTAAAGGTCAGCGGGTAAACACCAACGCGGCTTTTATTGCCGGCGCTTTTGCAGGAATAGGGGTTCCTGTGGGAAGAATAGTGTCGTGCTCTGATCTTGAGACTGAGATGGTTTCAGTGTTAACTGAATCACTTGAACGAGCTGACCTGGTTATTGTTACAGGGGGGCTCGGGCCAACCAGAGATGACCGCACACGAAAAGCCGTGCAGAAACTTCTTCACCGTGGGCTTGAGTTGAGCGAGGATGCCTATCGGAATCTGGTCAACAGGATGAAACTACGAGGAGTTGAGATATCCGATTCACTCCGTGATCAGGCAATGGTGATTGAAGGATCCCATGTAATTCCAAATACGAAGGGGACTGCTGCTGGAATGATTATCCGGTGCGGAGAGCAATTTGACCATCATTATCTGGTTCTGATGCCCGGTGTTCCCTCAGAAATGCAGGCTATGATGGAGCTTACAGTACTTCCTTATTTTGCTGTACTTTCCCCAACAGTAATTCGACATACGCCGGTAAAAACGATCGGGATCGGCGAGTCTACCCTGGCAGAGATGATTGTTGATATTGAAGATCGTCTGCCGGAGGGAACGACTCTTGCCTATCTGCCTCATGCTGCAGGAGTGAACCTGATGATCAGTACCATAGGGGTGAAGCAGGAAGACGTTGATCGTGATAATGGCATTGTTGTTGATGCTATTGTTCACAGGGCCGGTAAATTTATTTTTGCCACCAGCGATGTTACTCTTGAAGAGACGATCGGCAGGATGCTCTCAGAAAAAGGTATGACGGTGGCGGTTGCTGAATCATGCACCGGTGGACTTGTTGCCAGCCGGTTGACCGATGTGGCGGGTTCATCACTGTATTTTCTTCAGGGTTTTGTGACGTACAGCAATCAGGCAAAACAGAAGACGCTTGGGGTGCAAAAAGAGCTCATTGAATCTTTTGGCGCGGTGAGCGAAGAGGTTGCCCGAGCTATGGCCAAAGGATGCCTGGAAAAAAGCGGGGCCGATATTGCTGTTGCTACAACAGGTATTGCGGGGCCATCTGGAGGCTCCCCTGAAAAGCCTGTCGGTATGGTTTGTCTGGCGATTGCCGGGAAAACGTCGGGTACGCTACTTTCCAAAACACTCTTTATGCAGGGAGATCGTGAACGCAACAAGTTCCGCTTCAGCGAAGCTGCCCTTCGCGAATTGTGGGAGTGCATGAAGGGCACTTGATTTTGCAGTACTGCGGGTTTTCTTTTCTCACCGGTTTCGAGCGTATTTCCCTTTAAGGATGGTCTGTTTTCGGTATCCGGGAAAATCGGATGAGCAGCCAGAAGAGTATTGCTGGCAAAATTTATTCTCATTTTCCCAAAAAAGACTCTGTTTTATCGATAACTTACAGGACAGATAAAATTTTTCACACGGTTTTCGACAAGCACATAGTTCCATTGATAGCGTATGGCAATAATTGCAAGATTACCTGATATAGTAGCAAATAAAATTTCTGCAGGGGAGGTTGTTCAACGCCCGGCCTCAGTTGTTAAGGAGCTTATTGAAAATTGCATTGATGCAGGTGCAGATAAAATAACTGTTGCCATAAAGGATGCTGGAAAGGAGTTGATCCGGATTGTGGATAATGGGGCAGGGATGTTGCGGGAGGATGCACTTTTGTGCGTTGAACGTTTTGCTACCAGTAAAATTACCGGGGTGGAAGATCTGGATACTCTTCAGAGCCTTGGTTTCAGGGGTGAAGCGCTTGCAAGTATTTCATCTGTCTCGCATTTTGAATTGAAAACCCGGACTGCAAAAGAGTTGCTTGGGTTGAGGCTCCGTTACGAGGGGGGAATTCTTGCCGAAGAATCAGGGGTACAGGGAGAGCAGGGGACGACAATCAGCGTCAGGAACCTGTTTTATAATGTGCCTGCCCGGCGCAAGTTTCTGAAGTCTAACGCAACCGAGTATCAGCATATTTTTGAAATCGTCAAATCGTTCGCATTGGCATATCCGGAAATTGAGTGGCGAATGTATAGCGATGACGAGGAACTTTTTCATTTTAAGACTCCCGACATTCTGGAGCGGCTCAATGTTTTTTACGGCAACGATTTTTCCGCAAGCATGATTGAACTCTCCGAGGAGAACGATTATCTCTCTATCAGGGGATTTCTTGGAAAGCCCGTTATGCAGAAACGCCGAAAACTTGACCAGTATTTTTTTATCAATCGCCGACTTGTCCAGAATCGAATGTTATCACAGGCGGTTCAGCAGGCTTATGGCGACTTGCTTGTTGAGCGACAGACTCCTTTTGTTCTGCTTTTTATTGGTATTGATCCTTCACGGGTCGATGTCAACGTGCATCCTGCCAAGCTGGAGATCCGGTTTGATGATGAACGAAGTGTCCGGAATATGTTCTATCCTGTTGTTAAGCGGACTATCCAGTTGCAGGATTTCTCTCCTGATTTCCAGGCTCGTGAAAACGACGAATTCTTCTCTCCGCCCTCCCGGGAATCATCGTTCAGAAAACTGGGGTTTCAGGATATACCGAACCGCGCCATGTCAACCGGTGACCTTTATGCGAATTACAGGGCAGGTGCCTTTGATGAGTCATCCTATTCCAGACCTGCCGCTGTGAAGCAGGAGGATATGTTTTCTTCTCAATCTGCTTCGGACTATGTTTTGCCGGATCGTGAGCTGCGCGAAGGCGATGATGTGCTTTCTTCCCTTTTGCTTTCTCGTCTCAGCGAAGATGAAGCAGTTCCAAACCCCCAGGAAACCGAGCCTAAAATCTGGCAGCTTCACAACAAATATCTTATCTGCCAGATCAGGACTGGATTGATGATCATTGATCAGCATGTTGCGCATGAAAGGGTGCTGTATGAGCGTGCAGTGGATGTGATGAACCAGAATGTTCCTAACTCCCAGCAGCTGCTCTTTCCTCAAAAGGTAGAGTTTCGTCCCTGGGAGTACGAGATTTTTGAGGAGATCCGCGAAGATCTTAACCGGCTTGGTTTTAATTTGAGGATGTTCGGCAAACAAACTGTTATGATAGAAGGTGTGCCGCAGGATGTTAAACCGGGTACTGAAGTCACCATTCTGCAGGATATGATTGCTGAATATCAGGATAATGCTTCCAGGCTAAAGCTCGACAGACGTGACAACCTTGCAAAGTCATATTCGTGCCGCAATGCCATAATGGCTGGTCAAAAGCTCACTCTTGAAGAGATGCGGACACTGATTGACAATCTTTTTGCTACCCGTGAGCCATACTCATGCCCTCATGGCAGGCCCGTTATCATCAAGCTTTCACTCGATCAGCTTGACAGGATGTTTGGGAGAAAATAACACAGGTGGTTGCAAGTTTGTTCAAAAATACTAAATTTGAACCCATGCCCTTGTAGCTCAGTGGATAGAGCAACAGTTTCCTAAACTGTAGGTCGGCGGTTCGAGTCTGCCCGAGGGCACTTTTTCAACACTCCATTCGGCCCTGCTGGATGCTTTTCAAGCAATACCTCTACCAGCTGTATTTTCGTTTTGTACACAACTCATGTCTAGATATTCTTCGTCTGGTCATAACTGATCGGCCTGAAGAGAAACAAACTTGCAGGGGATGTTCTTATAAACCGATAAGGATGGTAAAGAATTTTGACGTTCATGTCGTTGCATGTCTTTCATATTTGGTATTTTAACAAAGTATCTATTTTTATAGGGAGCCTTTAATCGTATAGACGGATGAAGCTTATCAGGATTATAATCAGCATTCTGCTGTTGCTGTTCTTTGCCGATATTGCCCGATACTTTGTTTTACCAGATGTAGGAAAGCTTGTGGACGAAAATCCGGTAAAAACAGCTTTTATGGAGAGTCGTGAGGCTGAATGGAAAGAACAAGGGCTCACTGATAAAAAAATACAACAGAAATGGGTGTCGCTGAACAATGTTTCTCCCAACCTCATCAAGGCGGTTCTGATTGCTGAAGACGACAAGTTCTGGAAGCATGAGGGGTTTGATTACCAGGCTATTGAGCGCTCCATCGAAAAAGACATTGCTGCAAAGAAATTTAAAATGGGTGGAAGTACAATCAGCCAGCAGCTTGCCAAAAATCTTTACCTCTCCTCTTCAAAAAACCCTGTTCGAAAAATCAAGGAGGCCATTCTTACATGGCGAATTGAAAAAAAACTTTCAAAACGCAGGATTCTTGAGCTGTATGTTAACCTTGTCGAATGGGGTGACGGTATTTTCGGTATTGATCAGGCTGCTCGACATTACTATGGGATCAGTCCTGCCCGATTAACAGCACAACAGGCTTCAAAACTTGCATCAATACTTCCGAACCCGATTAAATTTTCTCCTGTCGGATCTTCTTCCTACGTTCGCAATCGTTCCAGAATCATCTATGCCATCATGCGAAAGAGGGGGGTTTTTGTTCCTGATTACAAGGAGGTTATGACCGTTAAGCCCGATGTGGTCCCGGTGGATTCGGTTGTAATTGGTGTTCCTGAATATCTTATCGATCAGGCAGTCTCTGCTGATAGTACGGCAGGTAAAAGTTCTGACAATAAAAGTATTGTTCCTGCAGGAAAAGGTGAGAGTGGTGTGCCAGAAAATTCCTCCGATTCACCGAAGCCATGATTGTGTCTGCTCAATGAAAATATAAAACAGAAAAACGCTCCGTACTTCGGGCGTTTTTCTGTATAGGGCAATCGGTGGTCTGCTCTCTTTCTACTCGTTATATGGCTCAAACAATGTCTTGTCAACTCCGCAGACAGGACATACCCAATCATCAGGAAGACTCTCGAAAGGAGTTCCTGGTTCAATTCCGCTGTCAAGATCACCAACTTCAGGATCATAGACATAGCCGCAAGGCACACATACCCATTGTTGCATAAAATTTTCTCCGGTTATAATTAAGGGTTATCTGAATTGTCAATGATGGTAAGGAAAAAATATACTCATTGATAAGGAAAGTTTTTCCTGATGAAGAAATAAAGCAAGAGTGGACGCAAAAAGTTCTCCAGCATTAGTGAAAAAAAGAATGTAGCTTCGCTATACAAGAGCGTTAAAGCTTTTTTGGGGCTATAAACGGTGAGTATAAGTATACTGAATAATACTGCAATGCTTTGAACTCTCCTGAACCTTATGTATCTTTTTCGCGCTGTTTTTTTTACAGTCTATTATTTTTTAAAAGCTTGTTCTCAGGGCGGGGTGAAAATCCCCACCGGCGGTATTCCGGCACTTGACCGGTGAGCCCGCGAGCGCTTCCGTTTATAACGGAAGGTCAGCAGATTTGGTGAAACTCCAAAGCCGACGGTTAGAGTCCGGATGAGAGAGGATAAGGAAGCCTTCCAGCATTCCTGCGCCCTGATTCAACTATTTGCAATTGTAATATTTAAATCTCTGTTGCCAGTGAATCAGACTCTTATCCGAAAATTTGGTGATTGTTTTGAGCGTGTTGAAAACGCCCTCATTGCGCTTCGTGCAGGAAAAGGGGTGCTTGTCGCCGATTCTCCCGATCGTGAAAACGAAGCAGATCTTATTTTTCCTGCACAGTCCGTTACTGTGCCTCAGATGGCTCAGATGATTCGCGAATGCAGTGGGATTGTCTGCCTCTGCATGACCGATGAAAAAATCCGTTCTCTTGAACTGCCCATGATGGTGTCCAACAATACCAGTGGGTTTCAGACGGCATTTACAGTCTCCATAGAAGCTGCTGAAGGGGTAACAACCGGAGTGTCGGCTGCTGACCGTGTTCAAACCGTGAGAGTTGCTTCTGCAGAGTATGCCCGTCCTTCTGACCTTCGTCAACCCGGCCATATTTTCCCTTTACGTGCCCGTTCAGGCGGAGTGCTGGAAAGACCAGGCCATACCGAAGGCACCGTTGATCTTATGAGGCTTGCCGGACTCAATCCTTGCGGAGTCCTTTGCGAGCTGACCAATCCTGATGGAACTATGGCCGATATGGCGCAGACAATTGCCTTTGCTGAAAAGCACGGCTATCCGGTACTGACAATTGATGACATTGTCGCATGGCGCGAACGGAGTGAACTTCAGGAGCGAGTTGCCTGAACGAAATGTCGGGTGAAAGTGAATCAAGTTTAATACCACCCTCTCAGTTTCATGGCTTCTGCAACGCGTTGAACAGCTACAATGTAAGCGGCAAGACGGTTATGCACTTTATAGGTCTGGCTTGTTTGCTGTACAGCTGAAAATGCGGTTTTCATTTTCTTTTCGAGGCGTTGCTGTACCTGTTTTTCTTCCCAATAGTAGCCATAGGAGTTCTGTACCATTTCAAAATATGAGACGGTTACGCCTCCGGCATTGCAGAGGAGGTCGGGAATGATATAAACTCCTTTATTGTAAAGAATGGAGTCAGCTTCAGGGGTGGTCGGTCCGTTTGCGAGTTCTGCGATGATTTTCGCTCTTATATCCGGAGCATTTGCCGCTGTTATAACTGAATCAAGTGCGGCAGGAAAGAGAACTGCCACATCGAGTTCCAGAAGTTCTTTATCAGAAATCGCGGCAGATCCGGGAAAGCCGGTTACCGAACCCGTCTTTTTTTTATGTGCCATCAGCGATTCATAGAGAAAACCATCGGGGTTATAAATGCAACCTGATGAATCTGAAACCGCGATCACCTTCAGGCCAAGAAGTTCAACGGCAAGCTTGTGGGCGTTAGAACCTGCATTGCCGTAGCCTTGGATTGCAGCTCTTGCTCCTGCAAGGTTCAGTCCAAGCGTACTTGCGGCTTCCCGCACACAATAGATGCCTCCTCTTGCAGTGGCATCCCCTCTTCCGGCAGAGCCACCGAGTGCGAGCGGTTTGCCTGTGATTACCCCGAAGGAGTTCTTACCCTGCATGACAGAGTATTCATCAGCCATCCAGCCCATAATTTGCGGTGTTGTGTATACATCAGGAGCAGGAATATCCTTTTCAGGGCCAAGAAAGCTTCCGAGATGGCGAATATAAGCTCTTGATAACCGTTCTAGTTCAGTGCCGGACATGGTTTTCGGATTGCAGATAACCCCACCCTTTCCTCCTCCGAGAGGAAGATCCATGACCGCGGTTTTCCAGGTCATCCATGAGGCTAATGCTCTGACGGTATCGATAGTCTCTTCAGGGTGAAAGCGGATACCTCCCTTGTTTGGTCCCCTTGCATCGTTATGCTGTACGCGGAACCCTTCAAAGATTTTCGTGCTTCCGTTATCCATTTTTACCGGAATAGTGATATGGAGTTCCCGTACAGGGCGCCGGAGAAGTTCATAAGCAGCTGGATCGAGCTTCATGATGGCGGCCGCTTCTTCAAGCTGCTTTTGAGCGGAGTTATAAGAAATTTGTTCGGGCAGGGGGTTTTGTCTCATAAGTATACTATCGGCTAAAGTGCGGAGAGAATTGTTAATCAATTGAAAAACTGCCCGTGTAGACGATTTTTGCAGGGCCGGTCAGGAATACCTCATCCATTGCGTCATTGAACTGTACCTCGAGGGTATCTCCGCTTTTTACGGTGACTTGTATAGTTGTGCATGAGATTTTATCAAGTCGATAACTCATCAAGGCAGCTGCAACAGCTCCAGTACCGCAGGCAAGGGTTTCATCTTCAACGCCGCGCTCAAACGTGCGGATGGAAAGGGATTGGGGAGAGGTGATCTCGATAAAGTTGACGTTAGTGCCTTCTGGAAAAATATCGGTTCTGTGCCTGATGGTGCGCCCGGTTCCGGTAACATTTTCGTTTTTCAGGTTTGAAGTGTAAATAATGGCATGTGGAGAGCCTGTGTTGACAAAGTGACAGACCAATCCCTCTATTTCGATGTTGTTTCTGAACTCTTCAGGTGTCAGCATTCTGAGTCTGACGGTTTGTGAATCTGTAATCCAGGCGTCATAGCGGTTACTGTTGGCTTCAAATGCATAGCCGTTTGAGGATACCGGAATTCCGATGGTGTATGCAAAATATGCGGCGCACCTCCCGCCATTGCCGCACATTGATCCGATAAATCCATCAGCATTGAAGTATTTCATGCTGAATGCATAGGTCGCAGAGGGTTCAATGAGAATAAGTCCATCCGCTCCTATTCCTGTTCTTCTGGTGCAAAGTGTATTGATCTGTGCAGGTGAAAGATTGATGGAAAGGTCTCTGTTATCTATAACAATAAAGTCATTACCTGCTCCTGACAATTTGCTGAACTTGATATCCATACTGGTCAAAGTATTCGGGATTGAGTGGTTTTCCGTTGCCTTGCTGTGCTCAAAATTGCCAGAGGCAAGGGCTTTCATACTGTATAATAAAACAATAGGGGATTAATGCGCAGGCAAAAACTATTTATTATTAAATAAATTTTCTTATTTTACTCACTGGTATATCTGGTGATTTGTTTGGGTAATGACCTTTTTTTTAGCTGACATTTAAATTGCTTTTCCATAGATTTTGAAAGTAATCACTTGCATTGCGTTACGAGATAGATAAGGGGCTGAAGGTTTTGGATACAGGTATAGCTCACAACCTGAGGCTTGATTGTAATTGGGAAGTTATAACGCAACGGTTTTCTTTTTGGTTTCTTTAACATGAAATAGGTCCAAACAAAGGAGAGAATACAATGGCTGAACAAGTGAATCCGGCAGGAGTCAAGCCAAAGGGCACTGTCCCAC
>CAIXLG010000175.1 GCA_903920215.1 uncultured Chlorobiaceae bacterium | reverse complement strand
TTCCTGCGGGTACTTTTCCCGACAGCTTCACACAAGGTACTTGCTTATCTCGCATGTGTCGGTTGGCTTCGCTGACTGAACAGCGAGTCCGTTCTACCGGACAATTCCAATACGCGACTTCACGTCGCACTAAGTCCTATAAGTCGTATAGTACCTATAAGCCCTATTCCCAAGTCTTTACTGCCAACTGATTTCACTCAGCACTCAGCACTCAGCACTTAGCACTTTTCACACCCTACGCCTTCAACCCCACTTCGCACCCTGGGTGCAGTTCAATAAATCGTTCAACCTCTTCCCTGGGAATGTTACTGGACGAAAGTTCCAGTTTTTCAAGGTTCTGAAGATGCATGATAGGGCCTATAGAGTTGATCTGGGTATTCGATATATCCAGCTCCTCTAAATTTACCAGTCCCTCCAGAGCATCAATAGTCGTGAGAGGTGTATTCGCTATGCTTAACTCCCTTATATCTATCAGGTTTCTAAGCGGTTCAATACTGGTGATACTTGTTTTATTGCAGCGGAGATATTCGAGACTGCTTAGAGAGGAGAGAGGGGTTAAATCGACAATCTTTGAACTGTTGATTCCGAGTTCGATGAGATTTTCAAGCTCGGCGAGTGGCTCAATAGAAGAAATTCCCGTTTTATAACAACTGAGTTTTTCAAGATTGATGAGGTTTTTGAGAGGTGCAAGATCCTCGATCTCCGTTTCAGAACAATAAAGTTCCTCAAGATTAAGCAGGCCCTTAATCGGTTCAAGTGAGCGGACTTGCGTGCTTGATATCCAGAGGAGTTTCAGATTTTTAAGGTTTCGCAGAGGTTCGAGGGACGAAAAGTCGCAATCGAAAGCATAGAGGCGTTGCAGTTTCTCGAGATGTCTCAGTGGCTCAAGACTTTCAACAGGCGATTCATCGCAACGAAGCTGCTGGAGCTTTTCAAGTACTCTCACAGGTAAGAGGTTGTGAATTCTCCGGTTATCACAACGAAGATGCGTAGTCTCAAGAAAGTCAAGTAACTCCTGTTCGGATGGATCACGTACAATTTTGAGTGTCGTTTTAACAATATCTTTCCAGTCATCGGTCATGGAATTCCACCATTTTCTTCGAGCCTGGCTCTCTCGCAGAAGCTCTGCTTTGCTGATGGTACGAAGAAACTCATTTTCATCAGTTCGGGATGGAATCTGTCGTGTATGTTCCTGATGGCAGCTTTCGTCGGAAATATCTGAAGGTGGGGGTGTTTCGCAATTAAGCTTTTCCGTAAGGCAGTTAATATACCAGGCTGCCTTTTTATCCTCAATGTTCTGATTGTGCAGTTCCTGTGATTGCTGGTCAAGTGAGGAGATATCTTCAAGTATATCATTTCCACATCGAGGGCATACGGCACTTTCCATAGTGAGCGGATAGGCGCAAACTGGGCATTGATTATAGGTGTTTTGCTCCAAAACGATAGGGTGGTTAATTTATTGAAAGGGCACAATGTGGCATATTGCCAAATAATAAGAAAAAAAGCGTTACCGACATAGAGAGAGGAATAAAACACAGCCATAATTTTCTCCTGAGAGCTAAAGTCTCATGATGTGAAGACTGTATAAACTTATACAATAAAACGGGTGTTTATTATATAAGATTTGTATATAAATATTTGAGATCGAGTCTCGTAATGAGTGATAAACAGCTTGGGAGAGAGTGTTATGCTAGAGCGTACTTTACAGGGGATTTTGTCTCCCGCATCAGTTTCTGAGCAACTGCTTACTCTGTCGGATGAACCATGGTTGTTAAGGCGAAAAGGCTTCCGGAATACCCGAAAAAGCATTCAGGTCAATGAAACTCTTTTGACTATTGGCAACGGTTATCTCAATATCAGGGGAAGTCTTGAGGAATTGCCACCCGAACATGCTGGAGGGATGTATTTAAGCGGTATTTATGATAAATCAGAAGCCGCAGTTGAAGGACTGGTCAAGTGTCCTATGTGGACCGATGTATCGATATGGAGTGAGGGGCATAAATTCTGTTTATCAACCTGCAAAACACTTTTTCATGAGCAGATCCTTGATATGAAAAAAGGAGTCCTGCACCGACTTACCACCTTTAAAAACCCTTCAGGTCAGATTATCACACTTGAAACCATACGACTTGTATTTATGCACAATGTGCATTTGGGATATTTGCTGGTAAAAGTCACTCCGAAGAATTTTTCCGCTCCCATTCGTGTGCTCAGTGGTTTGAATGGAGATGTCTGCAATAGAGGCTTTTTTCCTCGTGAAATGCTGAAACATCTTCAGCTTGAACGAATTGAGCGAGGCCGGGCCTTTATGTATCTTGAAATGAAAACCCGAGAACGGGGAATAAGGATTTCGGAAGCGGCGTCATGGAAGCTTGTTTCACCCTCTCTCCAGAGCTATAAGTGGGAACCCAGAATTTATGGCGAAAAGTTTACCAGCGAAATTACCATTGATGCCCAGAAGGGAGAAACCTATGTCTTTGAAAAACTTGCAGTTGTTTCCTCAAGCAGAGAAATGCCCGCCGAAGAGATGTTCAAAGGCACGATCGGTAAACTTAAATCATATGTCCGAAGCGGTGCTCCCCACGAAATAGCATCTCACCTTG
>CAIXLG010000174.1 GCA_903920215.1 uncultured Chlorobiaceae bacterium | reverse complement strand
CTTTGCCTTTTCTAAAACATTTTTACCACTTGCTGGTCATGCCATATACCCAACTCCTTTTAGGGTATATTATAACACTTTTGTTTAAGAAATGGAATTATTGGTGAACTTGATCTGGATCATACGCTAACTTCGCGTGATACCATCAACCAGAAACTGCGTGCGATTCTTGACGAAGCTACTGATAAATGGGGTGTAAAAGTCAATCGTGTTGAGTTGCAGGACATCATCCCTCCAGAGGATATCAAGGTAGCAATGGAAAAGCAGATGCGTGCGGAGCGAGACCGTCGTGCTATTATACTGGAAGCTGAGGGACAAAAACAGGCCATCATTCTTCAAGCCGAAGGTGATCGTCAAGCGGAAATAAACAAAGCGGAAGGCATAAAACAGGCACTCATTCTGAAAGCTTCAGGTGAGGCGGAAGCCAGAGTTCTGGTTGCAGATGGCGAGGCTGTAGCTGTTGGAAAACTTACCCAAGCAATCAAGGAGTCTGGAGGAAATCCTACATCATACCTTCTGGCGTTGAAGTACATCGAATCGATGAAGGAAATGGTGAGTGGCAAAGACAACAAAGTAGTTTACATCCCTTATGAGGCTACAGCTTTGCTTGGTTCGGTTGGCAGTATTCGCAACCTGTTCGATGCAGTTCAATCAAAGACGTGATGGCTGAGAGGGGTATGAACAATACGTTTCCGCTGGTCTTCACGGGAAAGAAGTTCAATCTCTAAAAGAACTTCCCTTAGGAATGCTCAAGTATTTCGGAAAGGCTCTTTCACTTTGAGAAGGCGTATGAATTTGCCTTGAAAATGGGGGAAGAGCGGGAACTGATGGCAATTCTGTTATGGGGTCGCTTAAGGAAAGTCGGGTAACAGCAGCACATTACTACGCTACCTGATTTTTAAGAATATTTCATTCTTTTTCAAGTTTAGGTCAAAAAGCTGCAATAGGAATCTGGATACGGGACATCCAGAAATCCAGTCCCTCTTCCTATCCAGATTTTCAGTTCAGCCTTTTGCTGTATGCACAATTATTTCGTTGCCACTGGCTGCTTGCAATATGTTTTTTGCTCTTTCTATGTCTTCAGCTGTTCCATGAGCAATGACAATAAACTTGTTGGCTTTCACCGCAGCCTCATATTTTACAATGCTGTCTTTTGGAATACCAATACTGTAAAGGGCTGCCCCAAAAGCACTGAGTCCTCCTGCGACAATGGCACCTTCAAGAGCACCTATAATCCAGCCAACTAATGGGCCAAGTACAATAACATGACCAACACCTGGAATCAAAAGGAAAGCGGAACCGAATAGCCATCCATACAAACCACCCCAGAATGCACCGCGTTTTCCCCAGAATTTTACTCGGTCACCTGTGTTATAATACCCAACGACATGCTCTTCCGTGTGATAATCCTTGCCAATAATCGACAACTTCTGCATATCGAAACCGGATTTTCTAAGTTCTTTAATAGCGTTTTCAGCTTGCTGATGGGTGTCAAACAAGCCAACGGTTACATTTTGATTTTCCATACCTCACACTGTTTTTTATGATCCTTATCGAACGGAACTGATCCCAGATCTTAACAAGACTGAATACTTTTATAACAGGGCGAATAGTCAACAAGTTCAGGACAAGATGTCGCTATCAGGAGGATGCTGATAAGTAATTTTACATAGCACTCATGCCACCCAAAAAATGCAGCTCCTCTTTTTCTATTTTAGTACTGATAATGTATTTTATCATAATTAAATATGAGCAATACAGCCCTTGCCCAGGCACTAAGACCGACACCCTGCCGATCCTCGAAAACGGATGCTATCAGCTCCGGAACTTGAATGGTATGCCAATATCCGAAGTGAAAAGACCCGAAGGGCATACCGAAACGACGTGAAGGAATTGTCTCGATTTCTCGGCATCACGGAACCGGAAGAAATGCGCATAGTCACAAGATCGCACCTG
>CAIXLG010000173.1 GCA_903920215.1 uncultured Chlorobiaceae bacterium | reverse complement strand
GCGCAGTTCTTCTACTGAACGAGCATTTAGCAATGCTTCCTTTGCCTTTTCTAAAACATTTTTACCACTTGCTGGTCGTGCCATATACCCAACTCCTTTTAGGGTATATTATAACACTTTTGTTTAAGAAATGGAATAAGGGGCGTATGGCAATATGCCCCTACGGATTCCGATGCGTTTATATGATGTATAAATTTATGGAATCTCATACTGCCTCTCGTACATCAATCTTTCCTGTTACTGCTGCGCTGATGAGAGCCGTGCGGTACTCCTTGAGCCTTTCGATCGCCGTCTGAATCTTAAGCGAAAGCGTGTCAATTTTTGCTGTCTCGCGGTCGAGAAAGTCGGCAATGGCTTGCTGTTCGGGGAGCGGAAAGAAAGGTACATGAAAATTTTTAATCAATTCCATGTCAAGACTTTCAACAGTAGCACCTTCTTTACGCCACTCTGTTAAAAGTTGTTTTTGAAAACATTCAATAAATCGAGCATAATAAGCGGGAAATATTTGGACTGTTGGCAAAAATGCTTTGATATCTTGATTAATTGCCATAGCACGCATCAATACACAAGCAGGAATTGAGTGAATTAAAATTCCTGATCGCATAACAATGACAAGTGTATTTTTTTGAATTAGGTTTGTAGCGCTTTCCTGAATTGCTATCTGATTGATATGATCTTCAGTATCAACAATATAAAATGACTTCATATCTTTTGGCGATACCCAAGGAATGTCGCCATCCCAATAATCGGGATTCTCTGTCGAAGGGGTACCTCCACTTCTAAAAGTAAACATGTGGCGAATCTTTTTTACCTCCCAATGCTCCGGGACATCACCCAGCCATTCAACACCAGAGGGTTTCAGCTTGACCGATGGGTTCAGCCCCTTGGTCACAGCGCGGGAAATGAGTGCTGTGCGCTGTTCGGCCAGCAGGGAAAGCAAGCTTTTCTTCTTGGCAATAAGCGTGTCAATCCGTCCGGTTTCTCTGTCGAGAAAGGCGGCAATAGCATGCTGTTCGTATATAGGTGGGAGAGGGATTGAGATAAGGCCTATTTCTGATGCATTTATTGCGGGATAGCTTACACCAACAGATCGAGAAACAACCGTTTCAATGAAATATGGTGCACGTATTGACGCCGAAAGATAGTTACGGTTAATGTTGTTAGGTCGAATGACTGCAAAACCCGTTGAAACAATCAGATTTTCTTCTGGCTCGGTTACTGGGGAAATAGCCCGGAGGTAAGTTCTGACAGTTGAAACAATGGTGTCACCATTTCTTACAATCCTCCTTGCTCTTGATGGTGCATTTTCAAACACTATTGGTTCTTTTTGAACTATACCTCGTGAGGGATCAACACTGCTGATATCAACATAAAGTAGTTCATAATCTGGAGCTGTATTTTCCGGTAATGTTTCATCATTTATGGTGGTTAGATACCTCAGCCTTTTAACCTCCCAATGTTCCGGCACATCCCCCAGCCATTCTACTTCGCTGGATTTGTATTTTTTATAAGCTTTATTAAGCATCATCTGATTCTGATTCGGCTTTTAATTCCAGTCGGTGACATTCTATCACCGACTCACTATCCTCTTTCATTAGGGCAGTTACATTCAGTATGCACTTTGCTCCAAATTCTCTCAGCCGTGCCGAGAGTTTTTTGCTTTCATGATTTGTTTGAAAAACTGTTTCATACTATCACTTCCGCACTATCGGTAGTCTCGGCCAGCATGGCGACACCGAGATTATAGAAATCCACTGCTGGGGAGACTTCTCTCTTGCCTTCCGTTTGAACTATTCGAAATTTTCGAATAGTTGCCTCAAGCTGGATTTCTCCGCTATCACCGATCTCTTTCAAGTGGTAATTGATCGTATTGACACCGACATCAAAAAGGGTTGCCATCAGCTTTTGAGAAAGCCAGATCGTTTCATCGGCATACCGCGCCTCTATACTTTGTTCTCCGGCTTGGGCTGTGAACATGAGAAATTCAGCGGTGCTGTTGCGGATCAATGCTTTTTTTTCACTCATTGTAAGCCCTCCGCGCTGCCGGTAATCTCGGCCAGCATCGACACAATCTCTCTTTCGAGCACTTTAACATCCGCGGCAATCGCTTCAAGCGATCTTGGTGGTTCGTAGCGGTAAAAATGACGGTTCAGGGGAATTTCGTATCCTACTTTGGTCTTGCTGTGGTCTATCCATGCGTCCGGCACATGGGGCAGCACTTCCCGCTTGAAGTACTCCTCGATGCTCTCCTTGAGCGGAACATTTTCCGTATCGCGCAGGTCGGGATCAGGCTCAGGCTTGCCTTTGGCGTCCCGGCAGATTTCAGCGCTTTCATCTTTTTCGCTGAGGGCTTCCAGTACTACCTTCAATTCCGGTGTACTCAGTCGCAATCCCGATTTTTGCTCAATGGCCTTGAGCTCCTTCAGGAAGACAGTTCGATCATTATAAAGCTTTTCATTGGTCGCCTTGCCGAACTCATAAAGCAAGGCTTTGATGGCAGCCTGGCGTTTTATGCCCGCATCAATCTCCTGCTGACGGATAGTTTCGTTTTTCTTGACGCTTTCAGCAATTTTCTGAAATCCACGCAGATCGTCAAGCAGGGCAATTCGCTCTGCGGTTGCCTGAAAGTTCAGGCGCAACGGACGTTCAACCGTGATCTTGTTGTAGCCAAAGTCAGTGTTATCAAAAATCTTGCTGACTATAACCTGTTTCGTGACCCCGTCTTTCTCAACTGTCCGGAATTCATTGTTGGTGAAGTTGCCATAGATTCGGCTGATCTCGCCAATCTGGTCGGGCCGGTTCTCTTCACCGTCACCGATCTGGTTGCGCTTGTTCCCAAGACTTTTTCGCATTTTAACGAAGTACTCACGGGCGTCAATGAGTTGAATTTTGCCAACTCGTCGATCTTCCTTGCGGTTTGTGACAATCCAGATATAGGTGGATATGCCGGTATTGTAAAAGAGCTGATCCGGCAGGGCAATAATTGCTTCTAGCCAGTCGCTCTCGATAATCCACTCCCGTATGTTGGATTCGCCACTGCCCGCATCACCGGTAAAGAGGGGGGAGCCGTTGAAGACAATCCCGATCCGGCTTCCGCCTTCTTCACGCGAGCGCATTTTTGAGATCATGTGCTGCAGGAAAAGGAGAGAGCCGTCATTAATGCGGGGAGTGCCTGCACCAAAGCGGCCATCGTAGCCAAGCGTCCAGGATTCATTCTCGATAAAGCGCTGCTGCTGTTTCCACTCCACGCCGAATGGCGGATTGGCCAGCATATAATCAAATCTGGTTTTGGGAAAACCGTCATTTTCAAAGGTGCAGTCGGGTTTGATGTTATCAGAATCTTCACCTTTGATGAGCATGTCCGCACGGCAGACGGCATAAGCTTCGTCGTTCCAGTCCTGCCCGAAGAGATGCGGCTGGGCATCACTATTGAGGTCGCGGATGTACTTCTCTGCCACAGAAAGCATGCCTCCCGTGCCGCAGGCAGGGTCGTAAATCGTCTTGACCACATGGCTCTTGCGCAGGTCAGCTTCCGGCGAAAGCAGCAGATTGACCATCAGTTTAATTACTTCGCGCGGTGTGAAGTGCTCTCCGGCCTCCTCATTGGATTGTTCAGCTCCGATCCTGATAATCTCTTCGAACACATAACCCATCTGCATGTTGTCAATCTTCTGCGGCGACAGGTCGACATCATCGGATGCAAATTTCTTGATGACATTGAAGAGCAGGTTCTTCTCATTCATCCTGTTGATCTGGATGCCAAAGTCAAACTTCTCGAATATCTGCCGCACATTGGGCGAAAATGCGTTGATGTAGCTGTCCAGGTTTAGCGCAATCTGATTGGGATCATCAAGCAGCGTTTTAAAGCTGAGCCTGGAGAGATTATAGAAGGGTACTCCGGTAATGGTTCGCAGTTGAGCGCTGACAATGTTTTCCGACTTCCACTTGAGCTTGTCAAGCTCTTTAAGCACTTTATCCTTGGTAGGTTCAAGAATGCAGTCAAAGCGCCGCAATACGGTCAATGGAAGAATGACCTTACGATATTCATTCCTTTTATATGGGCCACGGAGCAGGTTACAGATACTCCAGATGAAATTTGCTGTCTGGCTGTGTGTTTGCGTTTGAATTGACATGAAAAAGGCTTTTTTGTATAGTCCTGACAACGGGCAATTTTAGAAGGGGATGGCTTTATATTCGCTATAGTAGCAACCCTAAAGTTTTTTCGCTTAATCTCTTAAGTAGTGTGTTCAATCTAACAAAAAAACACTTTTTATTCCTGCTGCTTGACTGTAGAGTGAAATGATGCATGATCTTAGCTTGTGCTGTAAAATATACTGCTTTCCTGCGTTTTGCTAAAATATTACTGCCTGTTTTGAAGACATATTTGCCCCTGCCTCTTTGCTCACTCAGATACGCAGCGACGAAAGAGAATGCTGAGTTGCAAGTACTGAGGGCCGAGTGTTTGAAGCGGTTGAGCAGGGGAGAAGATAGACCCCTCACGGGAGTTCGGGGTGACAGGGAAGAGTTGGCAGTGGGCAGTCGGCAGTCGGCAGTGAAGAAAGAGAGTGCTGAGGTCGTATGTTAAAAACGGGGGTATAAATAAAGCCCCTCCGGAATTAAATTATTGAGGTACTAACTCTTTGAACTCAATCCGGAGGAACTATGAAACGCGCATTGAAAGATAATCAAGATGCCTTTACAGGT
>CAIXLG010000172.1 GCA_903920215.1 uncultured Chlorobiaceae bacterium | reverse complement strand
TCAAGCGCTCCTCCTTTTGACTGGATCCATTGAGCCTCGGCAAGCAGCATATCGGCCTCGGCGTTGAGATAATTCTTTTTTGCGTTCACCAGATTGTTTTCAATAATCACCCAGTCGTTGAAGGTTACAAGACCATTCGAGTATTGGGCGTTGGCAATTTTTGAGCGCTCGCTTGCTGCCAGAAGCTGTTTGTTCTGTACAAGAACCAGCTGACGGGCATCCTGAAAACTTTTCCAGCTTTGTTCGAGCGCGTTGTAGAGCAGGAGGTAGCCGCTCTTTTCAAGGGCATTCTGCTGACTCAAAACTGCACTTGCTTTGGCTACCCGTGCCCGGCCGCTGCCGCCTTCGTAAATGGGCACGGAAACCGTAACCCCTGCACTCCAGTTCGCCGCATCGGTCGGCAGGCGATCATACGTACCTCGACCAACCGAAGAGGTCAGGTAAAGCTGAGGAGAAAAGGCACTTCTTGAAGCATCAAGATCGAAACGGGCAGCTTTGCTTTTGGTGTCGAGCTGCTGAAAAAGAGGATGGTTTTTTGCGAGCCAGGCAAGATCGGGTTTTCTTTCCGTCAGGTCACTGACCTTTAATGCACCCTGAACCCTCAGCGGTTGATGCATATCACGACCGAGTGCTGAGGCAAGGATTGTCTGGGCCAGAACAAGGCCCCGTTTAGCCTGGGAGACTTCAAACTGTGCCTGCGCAAGGTCGGCCTCAGCCTGGCGAAGTGAACCGATGTGTTCGCGTCCGCCCTGATAGCGCAGACTGATCAGGCGGACATTATTCTGTCGCCTTTCGGCAATTTCACTGGCAAGCCCTACAAGATCCTGCGCTTTGAGCAGTTGGGTAAATGCTGATCGGAGTGCAAAGCGGACATTGGCCGAAACAGCGTCATAGTTATACTGGGCTGCATTGATTACTTCGGTGTTACTGGCAATCTGGTTTGAGGTTTTCCCGCCATCATAGAGCAGCTGCTGTGCCGACAATGCATAAGAAGAGAGAACAGAAGAGCCGAGCCCTGATGTTCCGTTCTCGATAGAACTCACACTGAGACTGAGTTGGGGAAGCCGGGAACCTCCTGTTACCTGCCTGTCGGCTTCGGCCTGCTGCAGGAGTGCAAGAGCCGTATAGAGGTCAGGATGCGCACGCTTTGCTTCACTCGCGCACTGCTCCCAGCTCACAGACTCTTCAGCATGCAGCGGGGAAACAGCAGTGAGAAAAAACAGCACTATCCAGAGATTGATTTTTGCTTTCATACCGAAACAGTCTTGTCTCTTTGTGTAATCATCAGCTTTATAACCCGGTTTGCATCTTCGACGACCTTTTCCCTAAATCCTTGCATTTAAGGGGTCATTAACTCTTTTGCTTCCTTTTGGGTATCTGAGAAAAGAAATAAATATCAAACCAGTGCTATAATAGATCAGTTGAAATTCACACCAAACCAGTTTTGATTTAACTCTATACGACGAAACGATCGCCAATAAAGACAAATATTGTACTGTTTTGCAAGTTCACGCCAAAAAAATACTATGAATATGGTATAATAAGCCGATTTTGTAATAAAAAGATTAATAAGGTGCAAGCCTCATTCGATAATAGTGGTATAGTTTTACGATTATATAATTATTGAAACAATAACTCATTTATGGTATGCAATATGCCGTTTTAATGGGATTTGCTGTATTCAGTTAATTAATAACTTGAAGGGAAGAAAATTATAGACATTCCAGAATATCTATAGCATTGATTTGTAATGATTGTGTGAAAAATATTTATCTAACGTTATGAATTCAAATATCATATCAAAATTATTGTATTGTTGTTGTATTTATAGATGTTGACATTAAAGTATTTGCCTCAAAATAGTACTTGTATTATAGAAGTGTTTATAAGGAAGCCGATTCTTGTTGTCATGGAATCGGTTTTTTGTTTATCAGAATATGTGAATCACAATAATTAAATACCAAGAGATGATACTATGAGTCAAACAGAAAACAAAACAGAAATTCAGAAATACATTTTGGCTTCGAGATATGCGCTGCTCAACTATGTTCGTCAAAATCTCACTCCGGTATCGAGGGCAATCGGCAGTTTCGCTCCTGATGGAGATGATCTCTTTTTTTCCACTGGGAAAGAGAGTGCAAAAGTTGAGGAGATTAACAGAAACAAGCGGGTATCGTTTTACTTTGAGCATGATAACCAGGTGCTTGAAAATTGGAAGAGTGTTCTTTTAATTGGTGATGCTGAGCCGGTCATCGTCGGCTCAGCCGATTATAACAAGGCTATTGAGCATTTGAGTGCAAAGAGTCCCCGTTTCAGGGAACGAGTTGCAAAAGGTGACTTGGATAGTGCGCTGATCTACAGAATAAAAACCAGTGAACTTGAATATCTCGATCGCAGTAAAGGATATGGTCCGCCACTGAAAATTTCTGTTAGCTGATATACGATAGTTTGAATTTTTGGATCCTGGGGCAGGCATTAATAAATATTGACCCGTAAGGATTGTTGCTTTTTTGAAATACAGGATAGATTAACATGTCCGGATTACGCATTGTCAGCTCTTATTTTAGGCGAAACTGGATAATCTACACAGTTGGTGTCAGTATGGTTGCTGCAGGCAGCTTATTTGCAGCACAGATTCCAAGTATACTTGGTCACGTTACTGACAGTTTACGGGATAGTACACTTGGGACGAAGGAGATGTTCGCATATGTTTGGCTGATTGTCCTGATCGCAGTGATTCGTGTTGCCACAGGTTGGGGTGGACGCGTTCTTGTACACCACAAGGGGCGCGAGTTGACCTATCGTTTGCGAAAGGAGTTATTTGCAAAATGGGGCACTCTTTCCCCCTCATATTATCATCGCCACAGCGTAGGGGATATGATCTCACATGCCTTAAGTGATGTAGAGGTAGTCCGTGAACTCGTATCTCAAGGTCTTAATCAGGGCGCTAGCGGGATGGCTATGTTGCTTGGCGCCACATATCTGATGGCTGTTCATGTGGATTGGCGCCTGACGCTTGCAGGACTGGGCCCCCTACTGTTCATTCCCCTCCTGGTTAAGTTACTTGGTCCTCAGATCAGATTGCAATCCCAGCTCTCACAGGAAGCTCTTGGAGCTATGGCCCAGACCACTGAAGAAGTTATCGGTGGTATTCGCACAGTCAAGGCTTTTGGCAAAGAGCATGTTGTTATAAGTCGGTTTGAAAAGAGAGTTGATGCTATTGTTGATGAGAAGATACGCTTTGTCCGCCTTTCTGCCTTGTTTGGTGCCATGTTGCCCTTGCTGGTCAATCTCGGCTTTATTTTTGTATTAGGCTACGGTGGCTTTTTGGTGACGGTGAAGGCCATATCCTTGGGTGACTTTGTAGCCTTTACGCTCTATGTCGCTATGTTGAGAATGCCCTTGGAGCAATTAGGTAACGTCATCAACATTGTTCAGCGATCGATTGCATCCCTGAACAGGATTGATGAACTGCTTCGTGTTGTGCCTGAAGTTCTCGACAGGAAGGGTCCGCTCCTGGACATTCCCCTTCAGGGTTCCATATCCGTCAAAGGACTTACTTTCCGTTATTCTGGCAGTGACAGCGACGTTTTAAACAACATATCCTTTTGTGTCAAGCCAGGCCAAACTCTTGGTATCATAGGCGCTATGGGCAGTGGCAAGTCAACCTTGGCCAATCTGCTTCTGCGTCTGTCTGACCCTCCGGAAGGAACAATCTTTGTTGATGACCGTGATATCCTGCACTATCCGCTTGCGCGTCTTCGAGACGGGATAGCCTATGTTCCTCAGGATGGGTTTCTGTTTTCCAGCACGGTGTTGGAGAATATTGCTCTTTCAGACGAATATCCTGACACGCAGAGAGTTGAACGTTGTGCCCGTATTACGGCTGTCCATGATAATATTCTAAGTTTTCCTGAGAAGTATGAAACAGAGGTAGGCGAACGGGGAGTCCGTCTGTCTGGTGGTCAGAAACAGCGAATAGCAATTGCCCGTATGATTTATAAAGATGCTCCTTTCCAGATTATGGATGACTCATTGAGTGCGGTCGATACCGCAACAGAACGACGTATTCTGGAAAATCTCAGGGAATTGTCAAAGTCCTGTCCCGGTCATGAAGAAGTGCACGATAAAGCTACTATCATTATCTCTCACCGTTTGAGTGCAGTCCGGCATGCCGATGAAATCCTTGTGCTCGAAGAAGGTTGCATCATTGAGCGAGGCAGTCACGCTCTCTTGATCTCTCAGAATGGGATATATGCAGAACAGTGGTTCATGCAGGCCGGTCAGTTTGAGGAAGGTGAGTCAGATGAATCAAATGTGGATGTCCCAGAAGATATATCCCAACTTGATCTCGATGTTGAAATGGAAGCCTTGGAAGCTGGTCGTTTAGAGGAGGCGTCATGAGCGAAGAATTCCCGGAACGCAGCTCTCTGGCGACATTGATTCCTTACATGAAGCCTTATCGATTGCGCTTGATACTGGTGTGCATTCTTGTCATTGCTGTGGTGCTCATTGATCTGATTCAGCCATGGCTGGTCAAGGAGATCATCGATCGATATGTCACGGTCTCCCACCCGGATTCCGGAGCAATCCTGAAAATATCTGCAACCTACCTGGGGCTCGTATTGCTGGCCTTTGGTCTTACCTATTATCAGGATATAGTATTGCAGCGAATTGGGCTGTCAATCGTACGTTCTATTCGAATTGATCTCTTTAGGCACATTCAGTGTCTTTCCCTCCGCTACTTCGATCAAAACAGCGCTGGTCGCATTATCACTAATGTGGTTAGCGATACCGAAGCGCTCAATAACTTTTTTACCCAGTTTCTGGCAAATACGCTCAGGGGAATATTTTCTCTTGTGTTGATCATGGTTTTTATGCTGCGGTTGGACGTTATAATAGCGCTCTACTGCTTTCTGCTCCTTCCACCGGTCGTAGTTTTAGCGTTCTATTTTCAGAAAAAAATCCGGGCGGTGAATGCTGAGGTCCGGCATCGTCTGGGTGTGGTTATAGGATTTTTAGCCGAAAACCTGAGCGGAATGGCCATTGTTCAGATTTTCAACCAGGAGGCAAAGCAGCAGAAACGTCTTGACGAACGTAACAAGGCTTTGCTGGAATCGACTATCCTTGAAAATCGGTGGTTTCTGCTTTTTTTTAATATCACCGAATTATTGGGAGACCTTGCCATTGCTGCACTTATATGGTTTGGTGGCAAAGGCGTGATTGAGGGAACGATTTCTTTTGGGGTGTTGTATGCATTTACAGGGTATATAAGGCGTTTCTTCCAGCCCATTAATACCATATCACAGCAAATGAATCCTTTGCAGTCTTCAATTGTTGCTTCGGAACGTATCACAAGAACCCTTCAGGAAGTGCCTGATATCAAAGAAGTTGACGGAGCAAAAGCACCTGAACAGTCAGGACTGGTCACATTGGATGGTGTTTCGTTGGCCTATCGTTCTGGACACACGGTGCTGCACAACATTAACTTGACCATCCGACCAGGTGAACGGGTCGGGTTTGTGGGGGCTACCGGAGCAGGAAAAACCTCTATTATGAATCTTATTACAAGGTTTTACGATGTAACTGCCGGGGCGGTGATCATCGATGGAAAGGACATTCGCCAGTGGCCAATAGAGGCCTTAAGGAGTTCTGTCGGAATAGTTCAGCAGGACGTAACACTTTTTTCCGGCACTATTATTGACAACCTGCGATTTTTTCAGGCAGATATTTCTGAAGAACGGGTATGGGAGGCCTGTCAGCTTGTGGGGGCTGAGCCGTTTATTCTTCGTCAGCCACAGGGTTACAATACCATGTTGTCGGAGCGAGGCAGCACCCTCTCGGCCGGTGAACGTCAACTTCTTTCATTTGCCCGTGTCCTGATATTTAATCCCCGGATTTTGATTCTTGATGAAGCTACGGCCTGTCTGGATTCCAGAACCGAAGAAGTTCTTCAGCAGGCAATCCACAGGGTATCGGCTGGTCGAACTCTGCTGGTCATTGCTCATAGGTTGTCCACAGTTCAACAGCTGGATACCATTTGTGTTTTGGAACAGGGGCGCATTGTAGAGAGCGGCAAACATAGCGAATTATTAAGGCAGCGGGGGTACTACTGGCGGTTGCACGAGTCTGGCATGCTGCTGGAAGAGGCAGCTTGATTCAATGATGATTCTCATTGAACCGTTTTAGCAGAAAGTTTGTGATTATCAATTAAGGAGCCCTTATGCATGAACAGAGAAAACAGAGTGTTCCTCCTTTTGAAGCAGAAACTCTTGCCTATAAAATACGGAACTCTCTCTACCTGAATATCACAAATCGATGTACCAATGTCTGCATATTCTGTCCAAAGTTTAAGGAGTATAAACTATATGGCAATGATTTACTGTTAAAGAGTGAGCCTTCCTTCGAGGATGTTATGGATGCCATTGGTGAGCCGGTTGCAATTGATGAAATAGTGTTCTGCGGATTTGGCGAATCGCTGCTGAGACTTGACCTTCTTGTACGCATTGCAAAAGAGCTCAAACAGCGATACACCTATCGAATTCGTATCAATACCGATGGTCAGGCCAACCTCGTTTATGGTCGTAATATTATTCCTGATCTTGCTGGGTTGGTTGATTGCATATCCGTAAGTCTGAATGCCCCTGATCCCTCTACATACATCCGTTTATGCAATACCCCTTTCGGAGCTGATGGATTCAAAGGTGTCTGCGATTTTATAGGTGCCGCCAAAAATCTGATACCAGAAGTAATAGCAACTGCGGTGAATGTTCCTGGAGTCGATATGGAAGCATGCAGGTTACTGGCGGAATCTCTTGGGGTAGCGTTTAGAGTCAGGGGATTTACAAACGGTTAAAGAGAGAGTATTTACGAAGTTTGACCGCAGCGAGAATCAAGAGATATAATATCCTTTGCCAGACCTCCATTTTTGATCAGCTCGGCCATGATGCGCATAGGTTGATCTGCGGTTTCAAAAAAAGCCTTATATCCCGCACAAAGATAGTTGAGATGTGATTCACCATCAGGAGTTTTCATAAAGCGGTTTTTTGGACATTCACCATTACATACAAAGAGATATTCACATTTCCGGCAGAACTGTGGAAGGGTATCCGTTTTGTCCCTTCCGAATTTCCTCTGTTTTTCAGATGAAACGAGTTCAATCATCGGTGTTTGCATGATGTTGCCCAACTTGTACTCAGGTTCAACAAAGTGATCACACGAATACAAGTCCCCGTTATGTTCAAGCGCCATTGCCTGTCCGCAAGTTTCACTGAAGATACAGAAAGACCCTTTTCCTCCGATCCATCCCGCAAGAAGCGCATCGAAGTTCAACACAAAAGTCTGACCGACATCTCTTTTAACCCATTCATTGAAAATTGTAATAAGGAATTCTCCCCACTGTTCAGGGCGCACTGAACGTTCGGTAACTTTGTCACCTTCCTGGAACCCCGTGTTCCCATTCTTATTGATACGCTCGACGATGGGGATAAACTGGATATAGCGGGTGTTAAGTGTATCTCGGAAAAAATGATACACTTCAAAGGGATATTCTGCGTTTTTCGAATTGACTGAGCAGAGAATGTTGAATTCTACGGCATGCTCTTGAAGCAGTCTGACGGCATGGATTACCCTGTCAAACGTTCCCTGTCTTCCTTTATCTTTTCGGAAAGCGTCATGTAAATCTTTAGGCCCATCGAGGCTTAATCCTATGAGGAAATTATTGTTATGAAAGAAACGGCACCACTCTTCATTAAGGAGGATGCCGTTCGTTTGCATTGTATTTTCAATATACGTGCCCGCTTTACAGTACTTTCTTTGAAGCAACATTGATCGCCGAAAAAAGTCCAGACCCATCAGTGTCGGTTCCCCGCCTTGCCAGGCAACGGTTACACGCGGCACCTGATGCGCTTCGAAAAGATCCCGGATATAAACTTCCTGCACTTCACCGCTCATGCGAAAATCACTCTTCGGATAGAGCTGATCTTTGTTGAGGAAAAAACAGTAGTCGCATGCAAGATTGCACTGAGCGCCTGTTGGTTTTATCATGACATGAAAAGAGGCCGGACGGGTGTTCATATTGCAATGATTCAGTACTTCGTCGTTATGCATGCTTGAGCTTCCGTTGCACAGTATGCCAGAAAAAGCTGAAGAAACTGTACCATTTTACCTCAACAACCCCCGTCGATCGGGCATATTCATCCCAATGAGTTAACAGTATTTTTAACCTGTAGGGATATACCCCAGCCAGATCTTTTATCTCTCCCGGATCATCTGCCAGGTTATAAAGCTCCCATTTTGCAGACCTGAAGATCTGTCGGATTGAAACAGCTTTCCAATCCCCCTGACGAATAGCCCTCCTCCCAAACAACTCCCATCCGGTAACATGATCGGGCGGATGAATGGTTGTATCCTTTTCCTGCAGATAATCAAGCCACGAATGACCTTTAACCTCTGTAATGTCACGCCCCTTATACGATGAACCGGGATGACTTACCTGCGCCAGTTCAAGAATGGTCGGTGTAATGTCCATGACCGTTGCAAATGAATGGCTGATGCCGGATTGCCGTTTTAAGCCAGGATAGCGAATAAAGGCAGGTGTTCGAATTCCTCCTTCCGAGGTATAGGCCTTATACAGACGGCCGGGCACAGTTGCTGCCTGAGCCCATCGGGGGCCATACCATACATATGAATTTGCGCGGCCGATGTTCTCTGGACTGTTGTCATAGTTATTGGCTGCTATGGCTTTTGCTACTTCTGTTCCAAATACCGGTACAGCTTCAATCAAGTTGCCTTCCGCACCGTTATCGGAGAGAAATATAATAACGGTATTGTCGAGTTGCCGCGATTCTTTGAGCCAGTCAATCACTCGCCCAATGTTCCAGTCCATACGCTCCACCATCGCGGCATATACTTCCATCTTTCTTGCGGAGAGGAGACGCCCCTCTGTATCAAGGTCATTCCAGGCTGCATTTTCAGCAATCACTGGATGCGGTTCAACATCGTGGCCTACCAGATTCAACTCTTTTAAGCGGGCTAACCTTGCCTGCCGAAGTGCTTCTGGTCCCTCATCATATTTCCCTTGATAGGTATCGATGATCTCTTGCGGAGCTTGCAGTGGCCAGTGCGGTGCGGAAAAAGGCAGATAGGCGAAAAACGGGCGCTGCTGATCGGTTGCTTGTTCTGTTCCAAGAAACTCAACTAACCGGTCAGTAAAATAGTCAGAAGAGTAAAACTCTTTTGGCAAGTCATTGATGTAGCGGTCATCTTCTACATAAAAGCTTTCAGCAGTGCCGAACAAACTTTTTTTTGTCTCCCCTGACAGCTGAGGCTCGAAGTTATAATGATTTGCCGCACCAGGCAATAGGGCAAATGATTTTTCAAAACCTTTCTTTGAGGGGAACGTCTCCGGAGTCAAGCCTAAATGCCATTTACCGGACATCACTGTGAAGTATCCGCCATCCCTCAATAATTCAGCAAGCGTTACGACACGATTATTCAAATGTCCTTCATAGCCGGGCTTTCCATGATAAGCGGGAACTCTTGACATAAACTCAGCCATCTGACCAAGTCCGGCAAGATGATGGTCAGTTCCTGTCAGTAACATCGCCCGGGTTGGCGAACATGCTGATGCTGTATGAAAATCAGTAAAACGCAAACCGTCAAGAGCAACAGAATCCAGATTTGGTGTCCGAATTTCTCCTCCAAATGCCCCAAGATCAGAAAAACCAAGATCATCGGCTACGATAACCAGAAAATTTGGGCGCGATGTTGTTGCTGTGCTCATTGTAACTCATTTTATTGATTTAGGTGCATTGTCGGCTCGTTGTATGTGGGGTGGGGTTAATTCAGATGTTTGCTGAAAATTGATGACAGCTTATTGAGGGCGCCAGCAGCCAATGTGTTTATGAGTGGCACCTTCGACGCTTGAAGAGGGAGTGAAGGTCTTGGTGTGACAATCGGAAAGTGGGGGTTGATCTCATCAAACAAGCTGAAAAAATGAATAAGCTTAAGCGGATTTCCTTTGATGATTATCAGCCCAGCTCTCCAGACTTGAATGAAATTACTCTCTTTCAGCAAGATCGATCGAAGTGTCGCCTGAGTCAATCGGACAGTGGTATCCGGAGTGATGGAGCTATATCCTGCTGCATGATTTACTGTTGACCGTTCCAGAGTCAAAAGGTGTTCTTCTTTCAGATCAGTGAAATACCAGTTGATTGTAATTCTCTTGCCGGCTGCTTTTTTGCTGTTCAGTCTTATGGCTAAAGCATCAAAAAGATTATTGGCGTCAAGTGCTTTTCGTAGATCGAACGATAGCAATCCGGCCTGGTTTTCTGGCAGTCCATGTCGCAACTCATTGGCTCCCTGCAGGTAGGCATTTCGCCATGTGGCAGATTCAGACTGGTAACCCAATTGCTCAAAGGTGGAAGCAAGTAAGGCTAACGCCTTTTGATTTTGAGGCTCGGCATAAACCAGTTTTCCCAGGATCTCAGCAACCCAGCGGTATTCTCCTCGCTCATAGTCAGTTGTTGCTTGTCGCAGCACAGATTCACTTCCACCGGCATACTCTATCCATTTTTTAGCAGAGTCTGTTGGTGGCAAAGGATCAAGATTTGCGGGATTGCCATCATACCATCCCAGATAACGTTGATAAATAGCTTTGACGTTATGTTTCACAGCTCCATACAATCCTCTCACAGCCCATTCCTGCTCAAGATTCTCTGGTAACGTTATGATCTCGGCAATTTCAGGGGCTGTATAACCCTGATTGGCAAGTTGAAGTGTCTGATCGTGGAGATATTTGTAGATATCACGCTGCTTGCCCAGATAATCGATAACATTTGCATTGCCCCAGATAGGCCAATGGTGCTGTGCAAAAACCACCTCGGCTTTTCGCCCGAAACGTTCAAGAGCAATATTCAGATAACCTGCCCATGCCTTGGCATCGCGAACCTTTGCACCGCGGAGTGGAAGCAGGTTGTGTTGGGTATGTGTAGCATTTTCAGCGACATTAAAAGCCTTCCATTGAGGCAGATAGAGGTGAAGCTCTGCAGGAGCTTCAGTTTCTGGTGTCAATTGAAAGATGACCTCAACTCCGTCATAGATATGAGTTTCAATGTCCTGGGTAATCAGTTGGGATGGAATAATCAGGCTGATTGTACCTTCTCTTGATGCCTTGCCAAGTCCTGCATCAAGAGTTCCTGTTGCTCCTACAGGTAATTGCTGACCGAATTGGTAGAGCGAGCGACGCGCCATTGCCGGTCCGGCAAGAACATTTTCACTAACTGTTTCCTCCACAAAACCTGCAGGTGCAATAATGATGACAGATCCGCTTTGAACTTGTTCTTCGTTTATTATTCCCCGAATGCCCCCAAAATGATCGGCATGGCTATGGGTATAAATAACAGTGTTAACAGGTTTTCTGGGCCTATGCTGATAGAAAAGCTCAAGTGCAGCCTTTGCTGATTCGACGGTAGTCAGCACGTCGATGATGATAAGTCCGGTATCACCCTCGATAATTGTCATGTTCGCTATATCAAAACCCCTAACCTGATAGATGCGATCCGTTACCTGAAACAACCCATTGATGCAGTTCAGTCGGGCCTGACGCCATAAACTTGGATTTACAGTGTCTGGCGCTGATGGCTCGTCCAGAAACTCATACTGCTTCAGATTCCAAACCTCAGAGCCATCCTCCTTCAGGATAATGCCGCTCTCCAATGTTCCCATAAAGCCATGGGTCGCATTTTCGAAATCACGAGTATCAGAAAAGGGCAATTGTGACAGACACTTATAATTTGCAGCAATGGTACTATCCGAAGCTGGATTTGCATGGCGATTGGTGCTTTCACCGTTTGAATAGATAGTATTTAAGACCGCAGCCATGTTTTGTTTGTTCAATATTGAATACTCGTCCGTAGAGACATTATGAAAGATTTATAGAAAAAACTTTCAGGCGAATCAAAATAAGATACCCTTGGTCTAATTCTTCAGATAACAAGAAATTGGAAAAAACAGGTAAATAATTATGCGGTCATAACAAACATGGTAAGAGAGATAGTATGAAATTGATGCTCATTGATAATAAAGATCAATCTTTTAAAGGTTTGCAAATTACTCCCATAAAAATACCTGTAATACGGTATGTTGTCAGGAATGTTTGATTTCAAAAAAAGCTGACGCACGATATTGTATTCTTTTATCGAATAAATAGTAGGTATTTTTTGCTTGAATATTATTTATTACCAAGCCCGTCGATAAACCGACTCCCTCATTTATGGCATATAATATCCCGCTTAAACGGTATATGATAGGTCTGATTTATTGTTGAACTTGTCAGAAGTATACACGCTGGATATCCCTCTTTTTTTCTGATTGTCTTACCCATATGCGTTCATGCGTTAATTGGTATACCGGGTTACCATATTTACGGTATTTTTATGGTATGAGGTTGTCGTTATAGAAATTATTCTCATTTTCTTTACAAAGACGATAGATAATTAAGGAGCTGAAGAGTGATAATTTTAAGCGCGATTATAATTATAGGATCTACGTTTATGTATCATTTAAACTTAAAAAAGGAATATCAATGAGTAAACTCCCGGACGAACTGCTTAGTCTGCTTAATGACACTCAGAGTACCAAGGTTGTCGGTACAATTGATGACGATGGTATTCCACATCTTGTGGTTAAGGGATCACTTACAACTCTTGATAATGAAACTGTTGTTTTCGTCGAAGGGTTTGAGGGCAGTCTTACTAATGAAAACCTGATAAGCAGTGTCAGACTTAATAAACAAGTGGCGATTAACGTTACAAAAGGCTTAATCAGTTACCAGTTAAAGGGATTCCCGCATAAGTATCTGGCTAGTGATGCAGTTTTTACACAACTGTTGAACAGGATTCGTGAGCGTAGAGGCCCAGATGCGACAATTTCGGGTGTATGGGGTGTTACCCCTGATGAAATTCGTAATGAATCGCCCGGTTATAGAAGTTCGTTAGCCAAGGAAGAAAATGGCATTCATAAGAATCCTGTAAAGCAGGAAGGATGAAAAAAACGATTCGCGAAAACAAGCTTCTTCTGCAGTTTATGCTTTTCTCTCTGCTTGGAGGTATGGGGATGGGCGTCGCACAGATTGCTGTCACACTCTATGCGGTTGCGCTTGGTGCAACCGCATCTCAAATTGGTTTGATTGGTGGCGTCCAGGGTATTGGTTTGCTATTAACTGTTTTACCAATCGGTTTTCTGGTTGATTATGTTGGTCCGCGGAAAGTATTTGTTTTTGGCGTATTGGCGAGTTCGTTCCTCTACATTTTTTTCCCCTTGGCACATTCTGCAAATTCGCTTTTATGTTTTGCTGCCCTCATCGGTTTTTTTACTTCCTTCAGATTTATTCCCATGACCAGTGCCTTTCTCGAATTTGTGAGAAAGGCTGGCAGCCAAAAAGCAGGATGGCAAAGAGGATCACTTTCCTTTGGACTGGTTTTTCTCGGGCCATTGTGTGGCGCTTCCATTAGTAAATACTGGGGATTCAGTACTACCTTTTATGTCGTAAGCGCATTGGTTTTTCTCCTTATTTTCGGTGCTTCAGCGATTTTCCCTCACAGTAAAGGTTCAAGCAGGATTACACCCGCGGAAAGCTTTGTAAATATTAAAGAATTCTTCAAAAATCCGAGCATTCTCGAAGCTTCTGTTGCCGAAGCCTTAGCGTTGGCTACGTTTTCTTGTTTTAATGCATTTATCGTTGTTATTGCCATTCGTGTATTTCATTTCACGCCACAAGTCGCATCTCTTTTTGTTTCATTCGAAGGTTTAATTTTTATAGCAACACTTTTTACGCTTGGTCGGGTATTGGACAAAATCGAACAACGTTTTTTCTACTTGACAAGCTTTGCTGTTGTTATTTCAGGATTATCCCTTCTCTCCTGTTTTTCGAGTTCAGCACTCCTTATTGCAGGAACACTCCTTATCGGATTAGGGCTGGGGATGTTAAATCTTGTCAACGTAACCCGTGTTGCAAATGCAAATGCTGAAAAAGGGAAGACAGCCGCGGTTTTTTCCATGTTTACAATGTTAGGCGCAATTATTGGGCCGGTAATAGGTGGAATAGCAGGCGAACTATTTGGAACTGGGTCAGTGTTCCTGGTTTTCATACCGCTTTATCTGGCTTTCGCAATAAAGATTCATTTTGGTAAAGAAACTCCCGCAACGGTTGAAGTATTCGATCAACCCGTAGAGAATTTTGCGTAGAAGGATTATTTCACCCCACATCTGAAACTGCGGAAATAGTATTGGAAAAAATTAATTCATGCATTCTGAGTTATGAGCACTTTTGCCAAGATGCATAGCAAAGAAACTCTCAATAAATTTAAAATCAGGAAGGAAATAAGCATGAGCACTCTTAAAGAAACATTGTACAAAGAGCTGGAATTAAAAATAGCCACCAGTGTTGAAGGGATTAGCTTTGATCCTCATATTTTTAAGCACATAGATCTTGGCGGCCGATATCAGGAGCAAATTCACTGTCTGTTTGAAGGTGCTTATGAGACACATGTTGGCATTAAATTTCCCACTGGCTTTAATTCCCCACATGGTTTGATATTTAATGTCAGGTGGGATCGCAGGTCCCCATATTCCTTTATTTACGATAAAGGAACCTATTACCTTGCCCATCATAAAGAAGTTTTGTTCCCCGTTGACTTCCATGAACGCCCGAAATATTATGGATTGAATACATCCGACGGCGCCAGCATGTCTGGTATTGCGAACTACGTTCAGGAAGGGAAAGTTCTTGTAGCATACAGTAATGAGTGCGCACTTAAAGACAAAGATCAGGACTGTAAATTCTGCAACATCAATGCAACAAAAGACACGTATGGCGAGGCCGAAGGTCTTGGATGGAAATATCCGAAGCAGGTGGGTGAAAGCATTGCTGCAGCATACAGGGAGGGAGCCCGTAAAGTTACAGTAACCGGTGGGTTTGTTGCCGAACGTCGAGAAGTCGAATATTACCTTGATGTGGCCGATGCAATCAAGGAGCAGACAGGACTTGACGATTTCAATGGTACTGCAACGATTGGCGCTCCTCATGACCTTACCATTATCGAAAAATACAAGGAGGCCGGGTATCGTACGGTTGCAACCAACATCGAAGTCTGGGACAGAAATATATTCAAGGCAATTTGCCCAGGCAAGGAGTTGCAGTGTGGTGGCTGGGATCACTGGGTGAAAGCGTTAGAGTATGAAGTGGACGTTTTTGGTAAAGGCCGGGTACGATCCAATATCGTTGCAGGCCTTGAACCAAAGGATTCAACGCTTGAAGGCATAGAATACCTTGCCTCAAAGGGAGTGGTCGCCGTGGCAACAAGTTGGAATCCAAACCCTGGATCAGCATTGGAGGGCCATCGTTCACCTGAACCAGCCTGGCATTTTGATCTGTATAAGAAAATTGCGGCAATCCATAAAAAGTACGGTTTTACCGATGAGCAGATCTATGATTGCACCGCAGGTCCCACAAGTGTGTACCAGTATTTCAATCAGATTGAGGAAGAAACGCTGCCGATTTTCAAAGCTGACGTAGCATAATAATATAACAGGGGGAGTTAAAGTTATGAGTGATCTTAATGAAATATTGTACAGGGAACTGGAGCTGAAAATTTCTACAAGTGTTGAAGGTATCAGCTTTGATCCTCAGATTTTCCGCCATCTCGATCTTGGTGGTCGTTATCAGGAAGAAGTGCATTGTCTGTTTGAGCATGCCTATGAAACACATGCAGGAACAAAGTTTCCACCCGGCTTTAACTCTCCGCATGGTTTCATCTTTAACCTTCGATGGGATCGCCGCTCTTCATATTCCCTGATCTTTGAAAAAGGAACCTATTATCTCGCCCATTACGGAGAGGTATTGTTCCCCGTCGAGTTCCTTGAGCGTCCGAATTATTATGGAGAGAAAACTTCTGATGGCACAAATATGTACAATGTGGCGGCCTATGGTCAGTATGGGTCGTTGGCGGTAATTTACAGTAACGAATGTGCGCTTAAAGAAAAAGATCAGGACTGTAAATTTTGCAACATTAATGCCACGAAAGACACCTACGCAGAAGCAGAAGGAATCGG
>CAIXLG010000171.1 GCA_903920215.1 uncultured Chlorobiaceae bacterium | reverse complement strand
TCCCTGAGGTACGATTCGCTATTACTCGAGGCAGGAGCCGTATGCGGTAGTGCCGCTCGTACGGATCTGTGCGGGGGGTGTCAGGTAACTGGCATCCCTACCGCGACTGACTAAGTGTATTTAGTTCCTGAAAACATTACATTACAGGGTGCATTGTTGCTATAAGCTCAAGAAAAACAACTAACGATTTCAATGCCGAGAGGAGCAAGATTGGATACACCGGGAACCTTGCATCATGTGATGGTTAGGGGAATCGAAGGGAATCGGATCGTTGTGGATGATGATGATCGTCATCTGTTTGTGTCCCGTTTGGGTATTGCTGCTGCAGCAACAGGTACAAAAATCTACGCTTGGGCGCTGATGACTAATCATGCTCATCTGTTGTTGAAAAGCGGAGAGGCCGGTCTCTCCATATTTATGCGAAAGTTTTTGACCAGCTATGCCATCTTGTATAATTCCCGACACCATCGGCATGGGCATTTGTTTCAGAATCGATATAAATCAATTCACTGGTGTCCGGTTGTTGAAAAAATAATTCCTTATAAAAAACAATAATATAATAGGTTACAGCCAATTCTGAGCGTAATCGATTTGAAAATGCCTGTTATCTTCCATCATTTCATAATTCATAAAAAAGGAATGATTGATGAATACAGGAAAAACCGTTTTCGCTCAACTGCAAGAGCATTTGCCGCTTCATCAATTTCGCCAGTGTGTGAAGCGTTATGGTGGCAATCATAAGGTGCAATCGTTTACTTGCCTGGATCAATATCTGTGTTTGTTCTTTGCACAACTGACTTATAGAGAAAGTCTCAGGGATATTACGACCTGCTTGCTCGGTATGCAGAATAAACTCTATCACATGGGCATTCGGGGCACGATAGCTCGAAGTACTTTGGCCGATGCCAATGAAAAACGAGACTGGCGAATTTATCAGGATTTTGCTCTTATCCTGATTCATCATGCCAGAGAACTGTACAGCAAAGACTCCTTTGGAGTCACATTGCAGGAAACTGTGTATGCGTTGGATTCAACTACAATCGATCTCTGTTTGGCACTGTTTCCATGGGCAAAGTTCAGAACACATAGGGTGCTGTTAAGATGCACACTCTTTTGGACTTACGGGGCAATATCCCGTCGTTTATTGCCATTACGGATGGTAAGGTTCATGATGTCAATATCCTTGATATTCTGATGATTGATCCGGGTTCTTTCTATATCATGGATCGTGGTTATATCGATTTTGACCGATTATTTCATATCCATCAGTCCCAAGGATTTTTTGTTATACGAGCGAAATCAAATTTAAGTTTCAAACGTCGATACTCACATTCTCTCGATAAATCGACTGGTGTTCGATGTGATCAAACCATTATGCTTGCCGCAGCCAAGTCTGCAAAAGAATACCCTGATAAAATGAGACGTATCAAATTTACTGACACAGAAACAGGTAAGCATTACGTCTTCTTAACCAATAACTTTACGCTTTCGGCTCAAGTAATAGCCGAGCTCTATAAATGCCGATGGCAGGTCGAGCTGTTTTTCAAATGGATCAAGCAACATTTGCGAATCAAGGTCTTTTACGGCACATCGGAAAACGCAGTAAAAACACAAATATGGACGGCAATATCAGTTTATGTTCTTATCGCTTTGGTGAAAAAACGCATGAATTTGGATATCACTCTTTACACTTTTCTACAGATTCTGAGTGTCAGTGTATTCGAGAAAGTCGATATATTTCAATTGGTTACGAATTCCGCTGGCATAAATGAAGATACCTATATCTCTAACCAGCTGAATTTATTCGACTTATAACCGGACACTAGTGAAATCAATTATCTGCGAAGAGGAGCCGTATTTTCTGAAACTGGTCAGTTATATCCATCTCAATCCACTGAGGGCCGGACTTGTCGGCTCATTGGATGAACTGGCCAACTACCCTTGGAGCGGTCATGCCACTGTGATAAACAGGATAAAGCGTGATTGGCAGGATCGGGAATATGTACTCCATTATTTTGGCAAAAGAGAGAGAGCTGCGCAAAGTGCATATCTTCAATTTGTGTTAGAACAGAGTAGTCTGGGAACGCAGTCTGAGCTGACCGGTGGCGGATTGGTGCGCTCCGCAGGTGGATGGTCGGAAGTGTTATCTTTGCGTCAGCGAGGGCAGAAGCAATTTAGCGATGAGCGGATACTTGGTAGCGGGGAGTTTGTAAAGGAAATACTTGATGAAGTTGAAGAAACGGTGAAAACCCTTGTCCCAGATACCTCCAGCAAAGTAAATGCCATGGAAGCTTTGGCAGAGAGGTGTGAAGTGGCAGGTATTACATCGCAGGCATTGCAATCAGGGAGTAAGCGCCGTGAGTGCACGCAGGTGCGTAAAGAACTTTCTCGTCATTTTGTTTTGGAGTTAGGGTTATCTTTTGCTGATACTGCTCGAATGCTTGGTATATCAGCTTCGGCCGTGAATCAGATTCTTCGCCGAAATCCTTTGGGTTGAAGTATAGATAGTCATGAGCGTATCCTTAATTTTTCATACTCAAAGAGTACAGATCTCCGAACGATAAAATTGTCCGTTCGATTGACAACCCAAGGTTTTTGCCCATACAAACCGCTATCCATCCAATGAATTAATTGAGTATAGTAACGAATTGTGTTGCTTTGTTCGATCGATTCATGTAGTTTCCTGTATGTTTATTTCGGACTACATTGATGCTTTACTGGTTAAAGGCGTCTTCTGTTTCAGTGGCGCTGAAGCTTCTGAGGCGCTTGGATCAGGCGTTATCGCTACCCGTGCGGCCTTGCGTCGGTTGCGGCATAAGGGTGAGATTGCCATGCCGTATCGGGGATTTTATGTTATCGTTCCTCCAGAGTACCGCAAGATGGGATGCTTGCCCGCAAACCAGTTTATTCCATTACTGATGGATCACCTTAAAGAGCCCTATTATGCAGGTATGCTTACCGCAGCCGAACACTACGGTGCAGCTCATCAACGCCCTCAGGCTTTTCAGGTTCTCCTGCAACATGCTCGACCGGATATCATTTGTGGGGATGTGAGGATTGATTTTATCATACGTAAGAACGCAGCGCTCATGCCCACTCAGGATTTCAAGACGCCTCGCGGTTATGTAAAGGTCTCGACCCCTGAGGTTACAGCCTTTGATTTAACGGGGTATCCGCATCATGCAGGGGGTCTGGACAATTCGGCAACTGTTTTATCTGAACTGTCAGAATCTCTTGACGGTGGGAAGTTGGTAGAAATAGCAGAACTCTCTCCCATAGCTTGGTCTCAGCGATTGGGTTACTTGCTGGATTTGATTGGCGAAGCCGGGATGGCCGAAGGATTGGCAGAATATGTTGCAAGTCGCAATCCTGTGCCGACTCCACTCTCTCCGTCACAACCTTACTGTGGTGTTCGACAGGTGGCTCGCTGGAGGTTAATGCCAAATGAAAAGGTAGAACCCGAAATATGATACCTCTTGACTATATAACCGCTTGGCGAATCAATGCTCCTTGGCCGCAGTTATCTCAGATTGAACAAGATCTGATTATCTGCCGTGCCTTGGTTGAACTTTACACCCATCCGGTTATAGCAAAAAATCTTGCTTTTCGAGGTGGAACTGCATTGTTCAAGCTCCATCTTCAGCCAGCGAGATATTCTGAGGACATTGATTTAGTGCAAATGCAAGCGGGGCCAATCGGTCCGATCATGGATGCCGTACAAGAAAAGATCAATCCCTGGCTTGGTATTCCTAAGCGGAAACAGTCAGATGGAAGGGTAACGCTGATCTGGCGTGTGGAATCAGAAGAAGGATTGCCGTTACGTCTCAAAGTGGAAATAAACTCAAGGGAATACTTTACGGTACTCGGATATCAGCAGTTTGAATTCAGAATGGCATCCCGCTGGCATACGGGCTCAGCATTAATCTCAAGCTATCGCATCGATGAATTGCTCGGTACCAAGCTGCGGGCGCTCTATCAGCGAAAAAAAGGGAGGGATTTGTTCGACTTGTGGCAAACAGCCAAAACCCTTCCGGTCATCCCTGAAACCGTTGTCTCCTGTTTTTTGCGGTACATGGAGTATGAAGCACATCAGATATCCAGGGCTGAATTTGAGATGAATCTGTTCGAAAAGCTTGATGACTTTCGTTTTCTTGATGATATCTCACCTCTATTGACAACAGGGAGATCATGGGATTCCAGGGCGGCAGCAAGGTATGTTCTGGATTCTCTTGCTCCTTTAATGCCGGGGGATGCATGGCAGAGGACAAAAGAAAAGATGATTAACCTTCATAACGGGTAGTGGAAGGAAAAGGGGTTCATAGAAAATGAAAAGGTATGGATGAGGAGAGCAGGTATAACCATGTTTCCGGGCAATTGCCTGATGCATTAAGGCAACTGCAGGAAGAAAATGTCAGGTTGAAAGCTCTGCTTGCTGCAAATGGCATACCGTGGGAAGAGCCTGCTCCCTCAGAAGAAAATTCATCTGAAATCCCATCGACATCGACAGTGCAGCGCTCAGCTATGGAAAAAGTTGAACTGTTCGGGCAACTATTTCGTGGCCGCAGGGATGTGTATCCAATTCGTTGGGAGTCTGCCAAAGGAATGTCGGGTTATTCTCCTGCGTGCAGCAATGAGTGGCGGAAAGGCATCTGCAATAAACCCCGGATCAAATGTGGTGATTGCGAGCAGCGCTTGCTGTTACCGGTTACAGAAAATATTCTTTACCGTCATCTTGCCGGCAAGCATACCATCGGTGTCTATCCAATGCTGCTGGATGAAACCTGTTATTTTATTGCGACTGACTTTGATGATGAGGGCTGGCATGAGGATGCATCAGCCTTCATGCAATCGTGCAGGGAGTTGAATATTCCTGCCTCTTTGGAAATTTCGCGTTCAGGCAATGGCGCGCATGTATGGATTTTTTTTGCTGAACCTGTTCCAGCGTCAAATGCACGGCAGCTTGGTGCTGCACTTATAAGCCAGACATGTGACCGTACCCGTCAACTTGCCATAAAAAGTTACGACCGCTTTTTTCCTAATCAGGACACTTTGCCAAAAGGTGGTTTCGGCAACCTGATTGCGCTCCCGTTGCAGCAAAAGCCACGATCGAAGGGGTTCAGTGTTTTTGTTGATGAAAACTTTGTGATCTATCCTGACCAGTGGGAATATCTATCATCCATCCAGAGACTATCCCGTCTCGAACTGGATTCAGCCATACAGCGATCATGTGATGTTCGCCATCCGCTTGATATCGCTTTTATTGCAGAAGAGGAGGAACAAAAGCCATGGAAACGCTCATTGCAGAGTTTCAGTCGGATCACCGGCCCCATGCCTGAATCGCTGACTCTTGTGCTCGCTAATCAGATCTTCATTGCCAAAGCTGATCTGCCCCAGCCATTGGCTAACCGTCTGATTCGTCTGGCTGCTTTTCAAAACCCCGATTTTTACAAGGCTCAGGCAATGCGTTTGCCAGTATGGGACAAATCCCGAATCGTATGTTGTGCAGAAAACTTCCCGCTCCATATCAGTTTGCCGAGGGGATGCTTTGACGCAGTCACCGAACTGCTGCAACTGCACAATATCCGGATGGACATTCAGGATGAGCGAATATCAGGCACCGAAATATCAGTAACGTTTACCGGTCAGTTAAGAAAAGACCAGCAAACGGCAATCACTGCTATGCTCAAGCACCAAACAGGGATTCTCTCCGCACCCACAGCATTCGGCAAGACCGTCATGGCTGCCGCAATAATTGCCCGGCGCAAAGTGAGCACCCTCATTCTTGTTCATCGAGCTGATCTTCTCCAGCAATGGAAGGAGCGGTTATCTACTTTTCTCGACCTGTCCGGAGCCTCTCTTGGTTTTATTGGAAGCGGCAAAAAGAAACTATCAGGATTGATTGATATCGCAGTCATGCAATCTCTTTCACGTCGTGATGATCTTGCTGTATTGCTCGATAGCTATGGCCAAATCATTGTTGATGAATGTCATCATCTTTCAGCCTTTACTTTTGAGGCAATTCTCAAGCAGGCTAAAGCAGAATATGTTCTGGGACTGACAGCAACACCCATTCGTCGAGACGGTCATCAGCCCATAATCTTTATGCAATGCGGCCCTGTAAGGCATCGCGCATTTCAAGCAGAAAATGCACCAGTTCGTTTAGAGGTTTGGCCACTCAACCTATTCTCGCCAGTAATTCCCCAGGGATCTGGTATTCAGGATGTTTTCCGTATCCTCGCCCATGATTCCTTCCGCAATCATAGCATTGCAAAGGATATTCTGGCTGCATATCACGAAGGCCGAAAGATTCTTGTATTGACGGAGCGCACTGAACAACTGGAACTGATACGCGAAGCACTCGCTGATCAAATTCCGAATAGCTTTTTACTGCATGGCCGGTTGACAAAAAAGCAGCGCTTAGCTACGCTTGCAGGCCTCGCAGAACTTGATGATTCGGTTCCACGGGTAATTCTGGCAACTGGGAGACTGATTGGTGAAGGTTTTGATCATCCCCCTCTTGATACCATGGTGCTTGCCATGCCTATTTCCTGGCATGGAACATTACAGCAGTACGCAGGGCGTCTGCACCGTGAACATGTCAATAAGGGTGATGTGCGTATCTACGATTATGTCGAACATGACAATCCGCAGCTTGCACGAATGTGGGAAAAGCGCCAGCGTGGTTATCGAGCGATGGGGTACCGTATCAGGATGAGGGAATGATTTTAATTGAAGTAGTGCGTGCGGAACTTAGGTGACGCTCAGAAAGCGCCGATTAAAACCGGTAGAATGTAGAGAATGCAAGTATCTTTACATGAGGCATAGCCAACCATCATAGCTCCGAGTCATGCCTCGATATTCAGCAATGGAATCGGGAAGCGTTGACAGGGGAAAACACAGGCGCTGTATTGAGTTCCGAAATCACCACAATTCGTAGGCAGACCCTATTGAACGAAGGGAAATGCGACATTAACCATACTGTTATGGCAAGGTATGGTTGGCTACGGCGGAATCAGAGGCCAGCTGCATGTGTGGAAGCTTTTTACGCGGGAATCGGGAGACCCGGCAAGCTCCCTCGCCAAAGGCAAAAGGAAGGAGGGTGGTGTCAATGAAGGAGAGAACCCGAAGCATTGATGCTGACGCAAACCGGGAGTCGGACGGTGTAATAGTACCCGAGAAGCAGTCGAACAGAGAAACCCCTGTTTTGACGGAGACTGTGGAGGTAAGGCCACCGGCCAAGAGGAACGCCGGAGAAGAAGCCACCAACCGGATACAGAGCCGGAACATGGTGTCGTTCGGACTCGAAGGCGTGCGAACACGAGCTAAAACAGACAAGACGTGCTGCTTGACTGCATTGCTGCACCACATCACCCCAGAACGGCTACGCCAAAGCTTTTATGAGCTGAACCGAAAGGCAGCTTGAAGAACGCCTGCTCGAATTTGTCAGGAAAAGAGCGATTCTTTTCTTTTGTATTAGTGGATATAAATAACTATACTTATATGATATGTATGGTATTATTATCCATCATTCTATGAATCTGAAACCTAATTCCATTGATAAGGCCAAAACGATTATCCTGAAACAGGGAGGGATAATTCGTGCTCAGGAAGCGATCAACCTGGGGATTCATCCAAGAACCCTTTACCAGCTTCGGGATAGTGGGGGGCTTGAGCAGCTTTCCCGGGGTGTCTACCAGCTCGCGGGATGGAGGCCACTGGAATACCCTGATTTCATTGCCGTTTTCAAGAGGGTGCCGAATGCGGTGCTATGCCTCATTTCTGCGCTCTCTTTTCATGAAATGACCACTCAGGTTCCTCATGCCGTTTCCATTGCGCTCGAAAAAGGGGCTGAACAACCCCGAATCGATTATCCTCCTGTAATGGTTTATCGTTTTTCACCATCATGTTTCCATGCCGGTATTGATACCTATATACTCGATGGAATGCCGGTGAAAATATACAGTCCCGAAAAGACGCTTGCAGACTGTTTCAAATTCCGTAACCGGATCGGAATGGATGTTGTTCTCGAAGCGCTAAAGCGGTATCAGCAGAGAAAGCACAAGGATCTGCATGCACTGATGCATTATGCTGCGGTGTGCCGGGTTGCTTCGGTCATGAAACCCTATCTGGAGGCAACGTTGTGATGGCAAAACCACTCAAAAATATCGGAGCATCAGTCAGGCATCGGCTCTTGAACAAGGCAAGGGAGGAGGGGCGGCCTTTTCAGGAGCTGCTGCAATACTATGCAATAGAACGATTTCTTTACCGGCTCTCGGTTTCCTTTTTTGCAGAGAGTTTTATTCTCAAGGGCGCGTTGCTGCTCAGGGTGTGGCATGCGCCCTTATCAAGACCGACTATGGATATAGACATGCTTGGAAGGACAGGTAATGATCCGGAGAATATCACGAGCATGATCCGGGAGTTACTTGCAACTGAAGACCAGAACGACGGTATCGTATTCGATCTGGATTCAGTTACTCTTGAGGCTATAACAGAAGATGCCGAATATGAAGGATTGCGAATACGGTTTCGCGGTCTTCTTGATTCTGCCCGCATTACCATGCAGCTTGATGTTGGATTTGGAGACAAGGTCTATCCTGACCCACTAAAACATTCTTTGCCCTCAATGTTGGATTTTCCAGAGGCAGTTCTTTACTGTTACAGCAGGGAAAGCTCGATTGCCGAAAAGTTTGAGGCAATGGTCAAGCTTGGTATGTTGAACAGTAGAATGAAGGATTTCTATGATATTTGGATGCTTTCCCGCCAGTATGACGTTGAAGGTGCCAGTCTTTCTGAAGCCATAAGGCAAACCTTTGAGCAACGCGGTACAGAGCTCTTTCACCCGGTGTCAGTTTTTTCGATTGAGTTTATTGAAGAAAAGCAGGTGCAATGGAATGCATTCAGGAATCGTATTGGTCTTGAATACCTGCCTGTAAGGTTCGGTGAAGTAGTGCTGCAGGTGCAGGTATTTCTATCCCCGGCAGTGGAAGCACTCATGGCAAAGCGTGTATTTCAGGACAGTTGGATTGCTCCCGATTCATGGCATGTGGGAACTTAGGGGACGTTCCGAAAGCGCCGATTAAAACCGGCAGAAAACAGAGAATGCAAGTTTCTTACATGAAAGGCATAGCCACCCATCATGGCCCCGAGTCATGCCTCGATATTCAGCAATGATCTAGGGAAGCGTTGACAGGGGGAAGTACAGGCGCTGTAATGAGTTCCGAAATCACCACAATTCGTAGGTAGACCCTATTGAGAGAAGGGGAAGGCGATTGTCCAACAACTGGCTGGAGATTTGCAGAACGAGTTTCCCTGTGTGGCAGGTTTTTCTGCATCCAACCTCTGGCGGATGAAGGCCTTTTTTGAGGTGTACACTGGTATGGAGAAACTCGCACCCTAATTTCCCGGATAATTTATAACTATAAAATTTTTATGTCTATAAAATAAAATAAGTTATTGCTAATTTTTCATCATTTTTTGCAATATTCATAGCTATTATAATAACTATGAATGAAGTGCAATGCGGAACGCAAGAG
>CAIXLG010000170.1 GCA_903920215.1 uncultured Chlorobiaceae bacterium | reverse complement strand
CGCTCTTTTGAACCCGGTCGGGATGCCGTTATTATTGGATCGGTTGTTGACGATCATCCCGGTATGGTTGTGATGCGTACAGCATTCGGCAGCCGCCGAATTATTGATCTGCCTCTTGGCGAACAGCTGCCGAGGATCTGCTGATTGTTCTACATGTTCAGGGCTCGTTTTTCAATGGCTAACGCTGCTTCTCGTACCACTTCGGAAAGGCTCGGGTGCGGGTGGCAGGTACGGGCGATGTCTTCGGAGGATGCCCTGAACTCCATGGCAAGCGCTGCTTCAGCAATGAGGTCGGAGGCACTTGCCCCGATGATGTGTACCCCGAGTATCTCATCCGTTTTCGCATCGGCAAGCATTTTAACAAACCCTTCAGCATCGCCGAGGCCAAGTGCCCTGCCGTTAGCTGCAAAGGGAAACTGTCCTGTTTTATAGTCCTTCCCTTCGGCGCGAAGCTGCTGCTCGGTTTTACCCACCCAGGCTATTTCAGGTGTGGTGTAGATAACCCAGGGCATGCTGTTGTAGTCGAGGTGGGGTTTCTGTCCCGCAATCAGTTCTGCGACCATGACGCCTTCGTCTTCAGCCTTGTGGGCAAGCATTGGGCCGCGCACTACGTCGCCGATTGCATAAACGCCCGGAGCTGCTGTTGCACAGTGGTCATTGACAGGAATAAAACCGCGTTCATCAATCTGCAGACCGATTGTTTCGAGGTTGAGGTTTTCTGTGTTTGGAGTGCGCCCTACGGAAACAATAAGCTTATCGCATTCGAGGGTATGTTCTGATCCCTGGTCGTCAGTATAGTCTATGCTGACTCCATGTGCGGTTTTTTTAGCTTGGCCGATCCTGACTCCGAGCTTGATATGCAGACCCTGCTTTAAAAAGAGTTTTGAAGCTTCCCTCGAAACGCTTTCATCCGCGGCACCGAGGAAAGATGGCATAACTTCAAGCACGGTTACTTCTGCTCCGAGTCTGCGCCAGACTGATCCTACTTCAAGACCGATGACGCCGGCACCTATAACGCCAAGTTTTTTTGGAGCTTCACTGAATTTGAGTGCGCCTTCGTTGTCGCAGATGGTGACGTTGTCGACCTTGACGTTAGGGATATGGCGGGCTTTTGAGCCGGTGGCGATGATGACTTTTTGAGCAAGCACCTCTTCATTCGCCTCTTTGCCGGTGATGGTGATGCGGTATCCGGCATCAGTTTTTCCTGCAAACGAGCCTCGACCTTTGAGGAGGGTGATTTTATTTTTGCGGAAGAGAAACTGAATGCCTGAAGTCATTTTGGTGACAATAGCCTCTTTACGTTTCTGCATTTGTGCAACATCCATGCTGACTCCGCTGACGGTGATGCCATGGTCCAGAAGGTGATGAGACATCTTTTCATAAACCTCAGATGATGCAACGAGCGCCTTGAGAGGAATACAGCCTGCGTTGAGACATGTTCCACCGAGGCGTGGTTCCCCTGTGGGGTCGTCATAAGCGCTGAACTCGCAGCAGGCTACCGAAAAACCAAGTTGTGCAGCCCTGATTGCGGCGATATAGCCGCCAGGTCCTGCGCCGATAACAAGAACGTCAAATTGTTTATTCATAATGTTGTTTCTCCTTTTATCCCTTAGAGATCAAGTAATAGTCGTGCCGGGTCTTCGAGTGCATCCTTGATGGCTACCAGGCCAAGCACAGCTTCGCGCCCGTCGATAATGCGATGGTCGTACGACATGGCCAGATAGTTCATCGGCCGTATGACAATCTGCCCGTTTTCCACAACAGCCCTTTCTGTTGTGGCGTGAATGCCAAGAATGGCCGATTGAGGTGGATTGATAATTGGGGTTGAAAGCATGGAGCCGAACACACCGCCGTTGGAGATGGAGAAAGTGCCGCCGGTCAGCTCCTCGAGCGAGAGGTTACCCAATTTTGCCTTGGTGGAGAAATCTGTGATTTTGCGTTCGATTTCAGCAATACTCATCTGGTCTGCATTGCGCAGGATCGGTACAACAAGACCTCTCGGGGAGCTGACGGCTATACCGATGTCGAAATAACCGTGGTAAATGATATCCTTGCCTTCGACGGAGGCGTTCAGGACAGGGTATTTTCGCAGTGCGTGAACCGCCGCCTTGACAAAGAAGGATACAACCCCGAGCTTGACACCGTGTTCTTTTTCGAACGTTGCCTTGTACCGGTTGCGCAGGTCGATGACTGCCTGCATGTTAACCTCATTGAATGTCGTGAGAATGGCGTTGGTGGCCTGGGATTGAAGCAGACGTTCGGCAATGCGTGCCCGGAGGCGGGTCATGGGAACGCGCTGTTCTGGACGCTCTGTGATGAGTGGACTCTCGAGGTGCGCTTCTATGGGTCTGAGTTTTGCTGGAGTAGGTTGTGCAGGTGCAGCTGGTTCCGTGCCGCTTGCCACTGCAGCAAGAACGTCGCCTTTTGTAATTCTGCCCTCCCTGCCGGTTCCCTCAACTTGAGAAGCTGTCAATCCTGTTTCGGCCATGAGCTTGGCAGCTGCCGGCATTACGATACCTGGGAGTGCTGAGGGCTGAGTGCCAAGTTCTGAGTGCTGAGTGCTGACTGTTGACTGCTCAGCGCTGACGGCCGACTGCTGACTGCTGACTGCTTTGCCTTCAGTGTCAATGCGTGCAAGAACCTGATTGGCAACCACCGTTCCGCCGTCGCTGACAAGGATTTCAAACAGGATACCGGATGAAGGGGATGGAACATCGAAAACTACCTTGTCGGTTTCGATTTCGAACAGGATTTCATCTTCAGCAACAGCATCGCCTGGTTTCTTTTTCCAGTTGAGCAGCGTTGCCTCAGCAACGGATTCCGATAACTGGGATATGGTGACATCTATGATTGCCATTCGTCGGATATTATTTGTTGAAAAAAACGCTGAATTCACCGAAGGCCTGATCCAGCAGCGCTTTTTGCTGCAGGGCATGAGTTGCTGCATATCCGCATGCGGTAGACGCCGATGCGAGACGACCTGCATAGCCGAACTGCTGGCCGGGTATCATGGCTTTCATGATATAGTGCTGGAGAAAACGCCAGTAACCCTGATTTTTAGGCTCATCCTGACACCAGACTATCTCTTTGAGTGCCGGATAGTGCTGGAGTTGGGCAGTGAACTCTTCAGCCGGGAACGGGTAGAGCTGTTCAATGCGGATGATGGCAACATTTTCAGCTGTGTTTTCGCGCCGACGGTTTATAAGATCATAATAGACCTTGCCGGAGCATGCGATAAGCCGCTTGACTTTTTTTGGCTTGACCGTTGTGTCGCCGATAATGTTCTGGAAATTTCCTGCCGAGAGATCAGCAAGCGGTGATACCGCCTCCTTGTTTCTCAGTAGCGATTTCGGCGTGAGAATGACAAGAGGCTTACGAACCATCGAGGTTATCTGACGACGGAGCAGGTGGAAAATCTGCGAAGGATTGGTCGGCTGACAGACCTGGATGTTGTTTTCAGCACAAAGCTGCAGAAAGCGTTCAGGGCGGGCGGAGGAGTGTTCCGGGCCCTGACCTTCATAACCGTGAGGCAGCATGAGGGTTAGACCGGATGCAAGACCCCATTTTACCTCTCCGGAGGTGATGAACTGATCTATGAGTACCTGTGCTCCGTTTGCAAAGTCGCCACTGGGCTTCCCAGATGACGAGGGTATCAGGTGCGGAGATGGAGTAGCCGTATTCGAAGCCAAGCACGGCCTCTTCGGAAAGCACAGAATCGATAACGGTAAATGGTGCCTGATTATCGGTGACGTTCTGAAGCGGTATATAGCTGCCTGCATCCCATTTTTCACGGTTCTGGTCGTGCAGCACGGCGTGACGGTGGGAGAATGTTGCCCTTCCGCTGTCCTGACCGGTAATGCGTATGGGATAGCCGCCCGTCACTAGCGAACCGAATGCGAGGTGTTCGCCCATACCCCAGTCGAGAGGCTGCTCTGCGCGACCCATTCTGGCCCGGTCATTGATAACTTTTTCAACTAACGGGTGAAGCTTGAACTGATCGGGGACTTTTGTAATCCGTTCAGCAATCCGCTTTAATTCGGCAAGTGGAACGCCGGTTTCAGAGATTTCGTTGCGGCCGGAAGCCGGTTCAGAGGTAAAGATGGTTTTATTGACCAAAATCGGATTGGCGCTGTATTTGCCTTCGTCAAGATCTTTGCGGAACTGTTTGCTGAGGGTATCGGCGTAGGTATCAGAGATGACGCCCTGAGACTGGAGCCTTTCGGAATAAAGTTTACGGGTGCCGGGGTGCCGGTCAATCTTCTTGTACATCAGCGGCTGGGTCATGGCAGGTGTATCCTGTTCATTATGGCCAAGCTTGCGGAAACAGATGATATCGATCACGACATCGCGTTTGAATGCCTGCCGGTAATCAAGCGCCATCTGTGTAGCCAGCACAACCGCATCGGGGTCGTCACCGTTGACGTGCAGCACCGGGGCCTCGATCATTTTGACAACATCGGTGCAGTAGGTTGTTGAGCGGCTGTCGCGGGGATCGGATGTAGTGAAGCCGATCTGGTTGTTGATGACAATGTGAACCGTGCCTCCAGTGCCGTAACCGCGGGTGAGCGCGAGGTTCAGTGTCTCCATGATGACGCCCTGTCCTGAAAACGCTGCATCACCATGAACGAGTATGGGCAGTACCTGTGAGCCATCCCTGTCGCCCCTGCGAACCTGACGTGCTTTAACGGCGCCCTCAACCACCGGATTTACAATTTCAAGGTGCGATGGATTGAAGGCGAGGGAGAGATTGATCGGACCGCCAGGAGTCGAAATATCGCTGGTAAATCCCTGATGGTACTTTACGTCTCCCGAAGGAAGGTCATCGTCATGTTTCCCTTCGAATTCGGCAAAGAGGTCGAGCGGATTTTTGCCCATGATATTAACCAGCACATTGAGCCGTCCGCGGTGAGCCATGCCGATAACAATCTCTTGAACGCCTGCTTTGCCTGCACGTTGAATCAGCTCATCCATTGACGCAATAAAGCTCTCACCGCCTTCAAGAGAAAAACGCTTCTGACCGATAAAGCGGGTATGCAGATAGCGTTCAAAGCCTTCAGCCGCGGTAAGGCGTTCAAGGATATGCTTTTTCTTATCCGCAGTAAAATCCGGTTTTGAGCGGATGGTTTCGAGCTTTGCCTGCCACCAGCGCTTTTCGGTCTGGTCCGTGATGTACATGAATTCAATGCCGAGTGTGCCGCAGTAGGTTTCGCGAAGGTTCTGCAGCAGCTCGCGAAGTGCCATGGTCTCACGTCCGAAATAGGTATTGCTGGTATTGAAGACAATATCCATGTCGGTGTCGGAGAAGCCGTAAAAAGAGGGCTCGAGATCGGGCAGAGTCGGGCGTTCCTGACGTTTCAGAGGATCGAGATCAGCCCAGCGCGAACCGATGTTACGGTATGCGGCAATCAGCTTTTGAACCGATACCCGTTTACGCCCAAGTTCGGCATCGGGGCTTGCTACTACACGGCATATCGGTCCCATGCGGGCTCTTTCGGCAAACGAAGCCTGAACAGGCGAATGAGCGATATCACGGCTGTCGGTACCGTTTGATCCCGGAACGTTTTGCATGGCGTCAAAGTACGCTCGCCAGTGTTCAGGGACGGAACCTGGATTGTTGAGATAGTCTTCGTAAAGATCTTCAATGTAGGGGGCATTGCCTCCGAAAAGGTATGAACTGCTGCTATACTGCTGCATCATGGTATGACGTGCTTTATTTCGATAGGGTTTGCTGGACAGGATAAGAGACAGGGAAGTCCCATGCCCGGAGTGCGGGAAGAGTTGGAGCAAAAAAAGACGACGGTGTGAACCATTCTCATGTAAGTGCTTTGCGCTAAGCCTGTGAATCAATCTGAAGTATAAGACATATCAGGGCTTATTTCGAAGAAATTTCAGAAAATAAAGAGCCCCCCCTTGTCCTGAGCCAAAGGATCAGGCAGACAAAAAAGTCAGCATAAATTTTGTTCCAATGTTCGGGATGCTTTGCACTGCTAAGGTTATCTGCTGAAGATCCGCAAGTTTTTTTACAAGAGAGAGACCTACTCCAATTCCTCCTGTTTGAGAGTTCCTCGACTCATCAACACGATAAAACCGGTCAAAAATCTTCGGTATATTTTTTTCAGGAATTCCGATACCCTGATCGGCAATACAACAGGTAATATCACTTCCATTATGCTCAATGACAATTGTTATTGCTGAGCTGGCCGGAGAATATTTGATTGCGTTCGAAAGAAGATTCTCAAAAATCATTTCAAGCATTGCGTGGTCCGCAGCAACCCGCTCTTTTTCTGCCCCCTGCACCGTAATTGAAATATCTTTTTCAACTGCAGCAGCATTCATTCTTGAGACAACATCTTCAATAAGCTGCGGAAGTAGCAGCTCCTCAATATTAGGACTGATTTTGTTCCCTTCATAAAGGGCAAGGACAAGAAGTTTATCGATTATTCGCCTCATCCGGTTTAATTCGATAAGGCAGAACTGCACTCTGGCCTCATAGTGCTCTATCGCTCTTGGTTTGCGTATCAGAACTTCCAGTGTTCCTTTAACGACTGAAAGCGGGGTATTGAGTTCGTGTGATGCATCCGCCGTAAACTGCTGCTCGCGCTGGAATGCATCCTGTAAACGGTCAAGCAGCGCATTGATGGTCATTGATAAACGATGTAATTCATCCTGATGGAGGGGAAGAGGTATACGCTGATTAAGATTTGTCTTGGTAATTTTTTCAGCCGTCGTAATAACATCATCAATTGGCTTTATGCTTTCTCCCGCAATAAAGCGGGTCACAACAAAAAGTATGAGAATAATAACAGGGAATGAAAAGAGAAAGATGATCTGTAATTCTTGCAGGAACGCTAACGCATTCATAAGAGAATGACCAACAATAAGATACCCTTTTGTGACTCCATCAGGATTTACAAGGGGGACTTGCATGTGGCGTAACATCGACCCGTCAACCATGCCATTAAAGTATATGGTATCTGAGTTGCCGGGTTTACAAATCAGTGTTTTGCCGGAAAGATTTTCTGATTTTCTGAGAACCTTTCCTTGATTGTCGACCAGTTGAATAAATTCAAGATCGATATCAAAATTCATTTGTCTTATTTTGTTTTTTTTATAATCATCGCTGTCATCATCAAATTTATTTGTGTGTGCAAGATCGTTAAAATTGTGGCCTTTCAGTTTTAAGCTCGATATCTCCTCGTTCATCTCATACCTCAGAGCATCATCGTTATGACTGGAAACAGCCCTATCAACGAGGAATAAAATCCCGCAGAAAATGAGCCCTATCAACAATGAAGTTGCGACGGTATAGTGTATCGCGATACGATTACGCAAACTCATCCGGGGAAACTTATTCCGGAAAAGTCTTTTGTTTCTGGAAAGGTCTATTGGCTTACTGCTCATAACAGGTCTTGTTCACGCACGACGTAACCTATACCATAGATGGTTTGAATAATCTTTCTTCCTCCCGCTTTTTCTAATTTTCTTCGTAGAAATGTTATGAAAACATCGACCACTGAAGTGTCAGCTTCGGGCGTAATTTCCCAAACCTCCTGAAGAATGCGATTTCTCGTGCATACACTGTTCATGTTGTGAACAAGGTACTCCAGCAAGGCAAATTCTTTTGGAGTAAAGACTATTTCTTTCGAATCGAAAAATACCTGATGACTTAGGGTATTAATGGTGAGTTTGCCTGCATTGAGCGTATTATCCTCTTTCAGGCTTTTTTTGAGTTGCGCATTAATCCGGACCAGCAGTTCTTCAAATTCAAAAGGTTTTTTGATGTAGTCATTCGCGCCGGCTTCGAAACCGGTGAGAAGGTCATCCAGATTTTTTTTTGCCGTAAGAAATATTATCGGCACTGTATTTCCTGTCTTTCGAATCTGATTGCATACCTCAATACCACTCATAACAGGAATCATCCAATCCAGAATGATCAAGTTATAGTTATTGCTCAAAGCCAGATCCAGTCCGCTTTTCCCATCACTGGCTATATCAACGGAATATGATGCCTCTTCGAGTCCTTCTTTAAGAAAACTTGTTATTCCTGGTTCGTCATCGACGATGAGCAACTTCATATTTTTCATAAGAGGTGGAGTATTCAATAAGATGATAGTTTCTGCATTGTAACCGTTAATACCAGCTTTAAATATAATCAATAAGGGTCTGTAAAAATTACATGATTCTTGCTAAAATCTTAAGTAATGCTTAAAAAATGCTTTACTCAGCCGAGTGTCAGGTATACAATCGCTGAAGCAATAATAAGCAAAACTATCCTTTTGTGTGCTGCGGGATGACAGGCAGAAAATTTGTGGTAACCGTATGTGGCAAGCGGATCTGTTTCAGCTTCTTTGTCACCAGCAACACTGGCTGCAACAAGATCTGGATTGTCAAAAACAGCCCTGAATGCTTGGGAAATTCAATACCCGAGCTCTCCGTTTTCATGGATGGGGGGGTAATTTCATTGGAGTTACCTGTTCGATGTCTCCAGAATTCTCATAGTATGGCGGGCAATCATCAACTCCTCATTCGTCTTGATAATCCGGATATCCACTTCTCCGCTCTCAGGCGATATTATTGCTGAATGTGTACTGTTTTTCTTCTCATCAACCCTGATGCCAAGAAACTCGATGCCGGTGCAGATTCGGCTTCGGATAACAGACGAGTGTTCACCGATTCCACCGGTAAAAACCAGGGTGTCGAGCCCTCCCAGGACAATGGAAAGAGCCCCGATATTTTTACGGGCCTGATAACAAAAAAGCTCAACAGCCTGTTTTGCCGAATCGTCAACCTCTTCAGCCTTGAGCAGCTCACGCATATCGTCAGTGCTCCCGGAAACTCCGAGCAATCCAGACTGGCGGTTCACCATCTCTTTGATTGCCCGAGGAGTCATCTTGTTCTGCTGCAGAAGAAACAAAATAACCCCGGGATCAAGATCGCCGGTACGAGTACTCATCACCAGTCCTCCAGCCGGTGAAAACCCCATCGTGGTTTCGATGCTTCTTCCGTTTTTCACCGCAGCCATGCTGGCCCCATGACCAAGATGGGCAAGAATGATACGCTTTTCCACTGCCTGAGCACCAAGTTGACGCTTGAGCTCAAGAAGGATATATTCATAAGAAAGGCCATGAAACCCGTAACGCTGAACACCTTCTTTGCGAATGGACTCAGGTAGAGCATAAAGCTTTGCAACTGCAGGCATGGTGGAGTGAAACGAAGTATCGAAGCAGGTCACCTGAAGAGTTCCGGGAAATATTCTGGCTGCATGCCTGACTGCATCTATCGCTTGAGGAAGATGCTCGGGAGCATAAGGGCTCAGGGTATCAAGCGATGCTATCAGCTCAGAAGTTACGATCTGAGGGGTGGAATAGAGAGGGCCGCCATGGACGATGCGATGACCAATCGCATCCGGCTTGCGGCCCTCAAACTGTGACCGGATCCATGACAAGACATAATCACATGCAGCATCATGACTCTCTGCTGCGACACTCTCACAAGAGAGAGAGAGCCCATGATCGTCCATGACTGAAAAGGTTCCATTCCGGTTACCGATTTTTGTCAGTGTACCGGAAAAAACAAGGTGTTCAGTTTCACCGATTTCAAACAGTGCGAACTTTATGCTTGACGAACCTGTATTGAAGGCTATAATTTTTTTTGACAACTGCATAGGAGGTTAAACATAGTTGCTTTTTTTTGCGCCCCCCGGCTCACACTTTATTGATGAGCAGCCGGTAAAACCAACGCTTTGTCATCTCTGCCGAGATCATGTAAACGCCGACAATCAACAGCATCCACAAATAGAATGCGACAGGTAACCTTGTAAATCCGAATATCGGAGCCAACGGAGAAACAGGTAGTGCGAGGACGACCAAAACCACCAGAACAGTTGCTATGGTCAGGTACCTGCCGGGAAGACTTTTGAAAAAGGGCAGGCGGGTTCGAATCACCAGAACGATAAGCGATGCTGAGATAACTGACTCCACAAACCAGCCTGTTTGAAAGAGGTTTTCTTGAGCATGGAGAATGAAGAGCAAGACACCAAACGTTACAAAGTCGAACACGGAGCTGAGCGCACCAAAGGTGAGCATATAACGCTGGATAAATCGAATATTCCATCGATGCGGTTGCTCAATGTTTATGGCATCCACCCGATCACTCGCTATGGTCATTTCAGGAAAATCGGTCAGCAGATTGGTGAGCAGTATCTGCTTTGGAAGCAACGGCAGGAAAGGGAGAAAAAGAGATGCGCCAGCCATACTGAACATATTGCCGAAATTGGCGCTTGTTGCCATAAAGACATACTTCATTGTATTGGCAAAGGTTTTTCTTCCCTCTATAATACCGTTAACCAGTACCTTCAGATCTTTGTTCAGCAGAACAATATCAGCAGCTTCTTTAGCAACATCAACAGCAGTGTCTACTGAAATACCGACATCAGCATCATGAAGAGCCGAGGCGTCGTTAATCCCGTCGCCCATAAACCCGACGACATTGCCTCCTTTTTTCAGGGCAATAATGATTCGCTCTTTCTGGTTAGGTTCCACTTCGGCAAAAATATCAGTGTGCATAGACTTCCTGAGCAATGCGGCGTCATTCATTTTCCGCATCCCGGAACCGGTAAGAATAACAGGTTTCGCAATGCCAATCTGTCTGCCAAGACTGCCGGCAACAAGAGCATTATCACCGGTAATAATTTTCAGTTGCACCCCAAGTTTTTTCAGCTCCTTGATTGTGTCCTGAACATGTGGTTTCGGAGGGTCAAAAAAGGTGACAAATCCGAGAAATACCATCTCTTTTTCATCCTGCCGGGTAAAGTTCTCTGCACTATTCCCGGCTTTATAGGCAACGCCGAGCGTTCGATACCCCTCTTCGCTGAGCTTCGTATAGCGATCCATTATCTCAGACCGTTTTTCATCGAGAGCGACTGTTTTCCCGTCCTCAGTTTCAGCCAGTGAGCAAACTGCAATGACCTGTGTAAGTGCCCCTTTGGTGATCACAATATTTTGAGATTCATTACGGATCTGCACCGTCAGACGTTTTCGAATAAAATCATACGGGACTTCGCTTTGTACCACAAAAGAGTCGTGTGCATCGGGGCGGCTGAGGACAATCGAAGCATCAATAGGGTTATGGAATCCCTGTTGCAGTGACGCATTAAGCCATGCATACTCCAATACTTTGTTTGATGGTGCTCCTGAAACTGATAAGGCGGCATGCAATTGTACTTTCCCCTCTGTAATGGTGCCGGTTTTGTCTGAACAGAGGATGTTCATGCTTCCAAAGTTTTCGATTGAGGAGAGGCGCTTGACAATGACTTGCTGTGCGGCCATATTGCGGGCGCCTGAAGCCAGATTGACCGTAATGATTGCAGGGAGTAACTGCGGGGTAAGGCCGACTGCTAAAGCGAGTGAAAAAAGGAAGGAGTCAAGAACAGGTTTATGGAGAAAAACATTGGTGGCAAAAATAATGAGCATAAGAAGCAGGGTAATCTCCATAAGCATATACCCGAACCGGCGGACCCCACGTTCAAAATCGGTTTCGGGAGGCTTCAGTCTCAGGCTGTCAGAAATTTTACCAAATTCAGTTTCTCGTGCAGTTTTCATCACCAGCACTTTGGCTCTGCCGCTGATGACATGTGCTCCCATAAGAACCGTATTTATTCGCTTGGCCAAGGCTGTATCTGCGGGTAAAACAGTAACGGTTTTTTCTACAGGGTAGGTCTCGCCGGTAAAAACAGCTTCATCAACAAACAACTCTTTTGACTCAAGCAGCAAGCTGTCACCGGGGATCAAATCACCGGCCGTAAGCAAAACCACATCTCCTCTCACGACCTCTTCGACATGAATCTCTTTTTCATGCCCGTCACGCAAGACACGGCAATTTATCTGCACCATTTTCATCAGCTTGTCGAGAGCGTTTGCGGCACCTTTCTATTGCCACCAGCCAAGAAGCCCGCTGACCAGAACAATGATCAAAATGATGATGGCGTCTGTATTGTCCTTGAGAGCAAGGGAAAGCATTGCGGCGGCGATAAGCAGTAACGTAATCGGGCTTTTGAACTGAAGAAGGAAGAGGGTGACAGGAGATGTTTTCGGTCCACCTTTCAGGGAATTTGGTCCGTCATGCTTTAATCTTTCCTGAGCAGCTTTTTCTGATAAACCCTGAGAATCACTGCTGACTTTTCCGAAAGCTTCTGAAGTGTTGAAATTCCAGAAGCTATCAGTTTCGGACTGATGGTTTGGCAGGGTTTTCATTGGTTACGTTGTCCATTTCTACCAGTTTTTCAGCGTCCGCGGCCACCACCGCGCCAATCGCCCGGGGAATGACTGTCACCCCCATCGCGAATGTTCCCGGGGCCGCGCATATCTCCACCTCTTTGTCCGTCTCCACGATTTCTGTCATCATTGTCATTTCGACTTTGATTGCTCCTCATTCCATGACCATCCAACAAACCTGGGCGATTATTGAAGTGTGTCTCTCTTTGGCTTCTACGATCATGTTGATCTCTACTTTGCCAGTACTGACGGTCATGCTTTCCATACTCTATATCACGGAATCTTATTATATCCGCCATACGATGTCCTCTCAGCAAGGGAGGAAGACGCTCCCCAAAGATGCCTATCCATGGTCCATCGTAAAACGAAGCGCTGTACCAGAAGCCGTTATCGTACAGGTAGTAGTAATTGTCGTAATAGATGAAATCATAAGGGCTTTTTACTGCTACTGAGTATCCAAGCTCTGGTACATAGATAAATGTAGGCGGTGAATCTATATAAAAAGAGGGCCTGTTGCCAAGGGCAAGAAGAGGGCTATTGACCTCTCCATAGGAAAGCATAGGGGAGTTTGCGAAAAGTATTCCTGCAACTCCAACTGCGGTCAAAAAATATTTCTTCATGGTCACACTTTTGTTAGCTCACAACGGAACCACAAGATTCCAATCATATTAATTCCAATGGAAATATGAGATTAAAAGTTGCTTTGAACGGGGAAAGACGAGAGGGGAATGTCAATCAGTGTGATCTGCTGCTTCGTTTAAGCATAAAGGCCATATAGAGGACAACAGTGAGGTTGATGGCTGCGAAGCATATTTTGAACCATGTAAAACCTTGTGCAAGTTCATAGAGCTCAATCGGCAGATAAATCCCCCCGCTTAACAAAGCAAACCATTCAGACCATCGTTTCGCAAACCAGAGACCGAATCCCTCAACAAAGCGCATTGAAGCATATAGCAATGCAAGAAGTGCAAGAGAACGCAGCCTGCCATCATTCAGATTGCTGGCAGCTTCTATAAATATTTTGGGAAAGTGTTTTGCCGGGTTGAGATGCAGATGGCTAACCATTTGCTCAGCAACCAGCTGTATATCCTGATGCATCAGTGAAAATGCTGCTAAACCGGTCAGCAGCACCAGTATGCCCTTGAATGTTTCAAAGAGAGCGATAACCTTGAGGCCGCTCATCTGTTTTTTTATCGGTGTATCCTTAGAAATAATCGCTTAAATAAGGGTTTTAATTGCTTTTTTTTCCGGTTCACCCGCTATCGACCATTTAATTGCGTCTTCGTGCAGCGATGCGTAAAACGCATGAAATTGTGCATATGAAATCAGAGCAGTTATAGCAACAGAGCCGATAAGCTTTTCAAAAATAGTGAATAGCCACATTTGAGCCTGGTTCCCTGGATCTCTGAATGGCCAGGGATAGGTGGCAATCAGTAACGCAACGAAGACTGCAAAACCAATCACTCCAATAGTATACTCTACCTTCTTCTGTTTTCTGGCATAGGAAAGTCTGTCTTTTTTAGAAGCAAGTATTTTACCTTCAATGATCGGATCTTTACGGTTGCGTTCAACAAGCTGGACCGGCGTTTCATAAAAGGTGATCTTTTTTTGCATTTGACCGGCGTGCTTCATGCACTTATGGACAAAAACCTGACAATCAAGCTGCAGGAGAGAGAGGTTCGGGTTAAGAAGCCGGAGTACCCATGCTTTATTCTCAAACGATAAAGTCCCCCGAGTCTCAGTTACAGCACTTAAAAGGACAAATTTTTTACTTGCAATAAAAAGCTGGATGTCACTCTCTTTGACAGAAGCCTTCATCTCCGTAATAATGTTTTCCGCATCACTGGATTCCTGGTCAAACGTTGGCCACCATTGATTTCCTTTAAGAATTATGATGAGCGATTCATCTTCAAAGTCACTGGTAAATATGATTTTTGCATGCATTGCTGTCCCGGAAAAATTTCTTTAAAATATGAGAATCCAAATAATATACTTCAAGAGTCCTTCTGCCAGAAAGTCATTTTCTGTCGGGATGACACCTGGGGAAAGCGGTTATGCACAATGGGTGCCGCAGAGTGGGCAGTTGGGATCTTGAGTTACCGGGACTTTTCTGATATCTGTGGACAGGGCGTCGTAGGTTAAGAGGGTATTGGTCAGGGGGGTTCCGATGGAGAGCAGGTATTTTATGGCTTCGATGGCTTGCATTGAGCCTATTACTCCAGGGAGTGCTCCGATTGGTCCTGAGGGGTTGGTGGCTGCAGGGATTCCTTCTTCATGGAATACACAGTGGTAACATGCTGTTTTTCCGGGATGGACAGTCATGGTTTGACCGTAAAATTGCTTGATACCTGCATGGGAGTATGGTTTTGCTGCCAAGTGGCAGGCTTTTGCTATCAGGAATTTAGATTCGAAGTTATCTGTTGCATCGATGACGAAGTCATAAAGGGCAAGAATCTCCTGTGCGTTTTCGAGGGTAAGCCGGAATGGATAAAGGTTAAGTTTTATCGCAGGGTCAAGTGCGAGGAGTCTTGTTTTTGCGGAGTTGACTTTTTCCTCACCGATTGCTTCAGTGGTATGCAGAATCTGGCGCTGGAGGTTGCTTCGATCTACAGTATCTCCGTCCATAAGGCCGATTGTTCCGATGCCGGCAGCTCCAAGATAAAAGGCAGCAGGGGAGCCGAGCCCTCCTGCACCGACAACGAGCACTTTTGACTGAAGAAGTCTTTCCTGACCTTTTTCACCGATCTCTTTCAGTGTCAGGTGGCGGGCATAGCGCTCTTGCTGCTTGTCGTTCAAAGGCATTGCTGTGTATTTTCGAGATGAAGTATGGTGCTGTTTCCTTTTGCATGGCCATTATAGGCTGGCTCCCAATTTTTAAAGACAGGTTCGATATTTTTGGCACGCATGGCAGTGCAGAATTCATCAACGCTGCGGTCATCAAAAACCTCAAACTGACCTTTTTCATTGTCTTCAGTGTCATGGTAACCACCAACGGTGGTGCGGCTTTCTATGCTCATTCTGTTTATGCCGAGTCCAGCCATGCCGTTTCGGTAAGCTGCGCTTTCCCTGGTTGAGAGCACAAGTTCTACATCGGGCAGAGCAATTCGGAAAGCAAAAATCATGCGGGCAAGAGAGTGATCGTCTACAGGAAAAGGTGGTTCGTAGCCCCCGGTTTGAGGTCTCATTCGGGGAAATGATACCGATATGCCTGCTCGCCAGTAGGTGCGCCCGATATGGCGTACATGCCGGTAAAGGCTCAGCGCATCTTCTCTTGGGTCTGACAGGCCGAGCAGTACACCCAGCCCTACACTTTTAATTCCGCCTTCGAGTGCTCTCGCAGGTGTTTCAAGCCGGTCAATAAAATCCTTTTTCGGACCCCAGCGGTGCAGTGCTTCATAGCGTTCGCGGTTGTAGGTTTCCTGGTAAATGGTGATGGCTGTGCAACCGCTGTCGGCAAGGGCGCGGTATTCACTGATACTCATTGGAAAGGCCTCGACCGATACCCGTTGCATCTCTTGAACAGCGATATCTACGCTGCGGTGGAGATAGTCGAAGTCTGCCGCGTTGGTACGTTCTCCGGTGAGCAGAAGGATGTCTGTAATTCCGAGCTTTTTCATGGCGATCAGTTCGCGGCGGATCTCACCTTCTTCAAGGCGTCGGCGTGGGGTGTTTCTGTCGGAAGCAAACCCGCAGTATTCACATCCGCTTGAGCAGTAGTTCGAGAGATAAAGTGGAGCGTAAAGAGTCATGGTGCGTCCAAAACGCCGCAGGGTGAGAGCCTTTGCTTCAGCAGCCAGCGTTTCAAGGGTGTTCGATGACAATGGATCCAGCATTGCTGCAAGTGCTGCGGAGTCCCGGTCATCGGTCAGCCAATCAGGTAAGCTGCTCATGCATTTGCTCCCAGAAAGGCTGTGAGAGGGCTTGTTGCTATGGCCGAACTGCTTTTTGGCATCAGTCCGGCTTTAAACGCTTTTCTGCCTGCTGCGACTGCTTCTGCAAACGCTTCAGCCATTTCTGGAGGATGTTCTGACACTGCTACTGCACTGTTTACGAGTACTGCTCCGCATCCCATTTCCATGGCTAAAGCTGCTTCAGAAGGGGAGCGCAGTCCTGCATCGACAATGACAGGGATGTTACTTTCCCGGATGATGATATTGAGCATTTCGGCAGTGGCAAGTCCCTGTCCGCTGCCGATAGCTGATCCGAGCGGCATGACAGAGGCGCATCCAACTTCTTCAAGGCGTTTGGCCAGAACGGGATCAGCTGCGATGTAGGGCATCACAAGAAATCCTTCTTTTGCAAGAATCCTGCAGGCTTCATAGGTTTCTATCGGATCGGGCATTAAATGCTGTGGGTTCGGGTGAATTTCCACCTTGATGAAGGGACTGCCTGAAAGCTCACGAGCAATATGAGCTGCGCGTACAGCTTCCGCTGCCGTTGATGCGCCTGAAGTATTAGGCATTAATGTTATTTCCGGAAGTGCTTTTAACGGACTGAAGAGATCATCCGCAAGCTGCTCGCGGTTGAAGCGGCGTAAGGCAACTGTTACAAGCTGTGCACCTGAAGCTTTGACAGCTTCCAGCATGACTGTTGAACTGCTGAATTTTCCTGTTCCAAGAATCAGACGGGAAGAGAAGGTATATGAGCCTAATTGCAAAAAGTCCATAGGGATTGAGCCTGTCTATGCGCGTTAGCCTCCGCCGGCGAAAACCAGAATTTCTACACGATCAGCATCCTTCAGCAGGTGAGTTGAACGTTTATCGGGACGGATGATACTCTCGTTGACCACTATTGCAACTGTATTACCGTCAGATCCGATGATCGAGAGAAGGTCGGTTACTGCAGCACCGGGAGGCAGTGTCTGTTGTTTTCCGTTCAGCTCAATAGTAATCATTTGTAATATTTTTTCACGATTTCTTTGTTCTCAACCTTCACTGAGGGCGTTCTGAAGGTCGGCTTCGAGGTCGCCTGCATTTTCCAGCCCGATAGAAAGGCGAACAAGGTTATCAGTGCACTTTCTTCGCCGTTTTTCCTCGTCAGAAAGCGGTCCCAGTGTCATTTTAGCAGGGGAGGCGATCAGCGACTCAACGCCCCCGAGACTGTCGGCAAGCACAAACAGTTTGATGCGTGCAATAAATTTTTCTACTGCAGGCAGTCCTCCTTTCAAGGCAAACGTCAGCATTCCCCCGAATCCGCTCATCTGTTGTTTTGCCAGTTTATGCTGCGGGTGGGAGGTAAGGCCTGGATAGAAAACATGTTCCACTGCCGGGTGCTGTTCAAGGAATTTTGCAAGGTACAAAGCGCTGGCCTCATGTTCCTTCATACGGATTTTTAAGGTTTTCAACCCACGAAGGATCAGCCAGCTGTCCCAGGGAGCCGGAATAGCTCCAGCAGCGCCCTGATAGTTTTTTATTTTTGTATGCAGCAGAGTGTCGGAGGTGATGACTGCTCCGCCGATGACATCACTATGCCCACCGAGATATTTGGTGGTGCTGTGTACGACAATATCTGCACCAAGATCGAGTGGTTTCTGAAAATATGGGCTTGAAAAAGTGTTGTCCACTGCGACCAGAATACCTCGTTCTTTCGCTATACGTGAAATAGCCCGAATGTCAGTTAGCTGAAGAAGGGGATTGCTTGGCGTTTCGAGCCAGATGAGTTTTGTTTCTGGGGTAATGCACGCTTCATAACTCTCAGTGGATTCGCTTTCAGCATAGCTTGTGTTGACACCCCATGGACGCATGAGCTGCTCAAAGGTGCGGTAGCTGCCACCGTAAATATCGAGTCCGGCAACAATATGGTCGCCGGGTTTCAGCACCTGAAGCGCAGCCAGCGATGCGGCAACTCCGGAGGCGAAAGCCAGACCGAAGCGACCGTTTTCAAGCAGAGCGAGGGTAGACTCCAGTGCCTTTCTGGTTGGATTGCCGATTCTCGAGTAAAAGAATTCACCCCGATGTTCCAGATTTTCACGTTCGAAGGTTGATGTCTGGTAAACAGGAACGGTTACCGATCCTGTCTGGGGGTCAGGAGCTTGGCCATCATGAATGGCAAGGGTTTCAAACTGCATGTATTGGTTATCGTTACTGGTGTTGTTGTTATCGATGGCAAAGATAAGCGTTATTTTTCTTTTTTATGTAACGACAAGAACTCTTTCACTGTAGATCTACTATTGAATTATCGTCTCTGGATATGATTGATCACCTCAGCCAATCGGTCAATTTCATCCTTGGTATTGTAAAATGCCAGCGACGGCCGTATTGTCCCTTCAACGCCGAACCTGCGTAACGATGGCTGTGAGCAGTGATGACCCGTCCTGACAGCAATGCCCTCGCGGTCAAGCAACTTGCCCACCTCTTCATTAGGGAGATTGTTGAGCACAAAGGACACTACACCCACCTTGTTGCGGGCAGTCCCGATAATGCGCAGTCCCGGAATCCTGATCAGTTTCTCCGTTGCGTATTCCGTCAGCTCATGCTCGTAACGGGCGATGTTATCAAGCCCGATTTTACGCACATAGTCAAGCGCTGCTCCAAGCCCGATAGCATCACCGATCGATGGTGTTCCAGCTTCAAACTTTGCCGGTGCCTCATTGTAGATGGTCTCCTCAAACCGTACGTCCTGAATCATGTTGCCGCCACCCTGCCATGGAGGCATAATCTCAAGCAGTTCACGTTTTCCATAGACCACACCGATACCAGTAGGAGCAAAAATTTTGTGCCCTGAAAAGACAAAGAAATCGGCATCGAGATCCTGAACATTGACCGGAATATGGGCAACCGACTGGGCCCCGTCAATCAGCACCTTTGCGTCAAACCGCTTGGCAAGTTGAATCATCTCCCTGATGGGCAGAATAGTTCCAAGGCCGTTCGATGCCTGTGTCAAAGAGACAAACTTTGTGCGAGGTCCGAGCAGTTTGGTGTACTCTTCCATGATGATCTCACCCCGGTCGTTCACCGGCACAACCTTGATGCGGGCGCCCTTCTCCTGAGCCAGCATCTGCCATGGCACAATATTGGCATGGTGTTCAAGGATGGAGAGCACAATCTCATCACCCGGCTGTATAAACTTCCTTCCCCAGGTCTGGGCAACAAGGTTGACCCCTTCCGTGGTACCTCTCACATAGATAATTTCCGATGCTGAACCAGCCCCGATGAACTGCCTTATTTTCTCACGTGCACCTTCATAGGCATCGGTGGCACGGGCTGCAAGGGTGTGTGCACCGCGATGGATGTTCGAATTATCGTTTGCGTAAAACTGGGCAACAGCATTGATAACGCTGAGCGGTTTTTGAGTTGTTGCCGCATTATCAAACCAGACGAGCTGTTTGCCATGAATTTTCTGGTGAAGGACGGGAAAGTCCTTGCGAATAGTGAGGACGTCAAACCCTTCAGGCTGGTGAATCGGAGCTTTTGGCTCCCGCAGAAAGTAATAGGGTTCTTTAGGAACTTCCGGCAGATTGAAAGGCAGCGAACTACTGCCAGGTGTTTCCAAACTCCCGTTCGGCCATACCGGAGCCGGCGCTTTTCCCGGAAATTCAGGCGCTCCCGAATTTCCCCATTGCCTACTGCCAACTGCCGACTGCTGACTGCCAACTGGCCACTGCCCACCGCGCAGCGTCTGAAACACTGCCTCAAGATTCGGGCTGCCCTGTTCCTGTTCAAAGGTTTTGTAAAGCTTTTCAGCATAGCACTCTCCATCCAGAGGCCCTCCGGTTGAGCCCGGTATCTGTGGAAGCTGCTCCTGCAGCTGATTGCCGGAAAGAGCTTTAGTATTATGCGACTGAGAAGGTATTTCCGACTGCCGACTGCCAACTGCCGACTGCCCTTCAGGATAGTCCCCCGACGTGGTAGCCTGATTTTGAGCAGCGGAATAGAGGAGCCTGAAGGAGAAATCGTCATCAGCTGGAAGTCCGGCGTTCAATATTGTAAAAAACGGCGTGATGTTTTCAGGGTTAGCCTCCGAAAAACGTTCACTACTCTCAGGTGTTGGAGGCAGGCTGCGGCGGATAAACTGGTCAAGCCCGTAAGAACCATCCGTGTTTTCTGAATAGTTCTGCTGTTCAGTCAATTTGTTGGCATGATGTTCCAGTGGTTCTGGTTTTTTTTCATGTGTGCCGGGAAGAAAATAAAAATCATGCTCCGGTAGTGTTGGAACCTCGTCAGCAAAATAAGGGAGGTTCGGGTGTAACGGTAATTCCTGTAGAGGGATATGATTCCCGGTTTCACCGGCAAGAACAGTTTTATCATGTAAGGTCCCCGCAGCCGAAGAAGGCGCCCCTGCGGAATCGGTTTCATACCTTGGAACACTGCCTGCCTCAGGCACGTCATTAAACAGACGGCTTGCAATCTGTGCAATGAGTACCGGGTTCAGCGCCTCACTTTCGATTCCCGGAATGTTTGGTTGCTCATATTCTCTCGGCATAACTCACAATGGTAATCCATAAAGACAACCCTCCTGCAAAGCATGAAAAGGTTGTCTTTATAGCTGTTATTCGGTCTGTTTCTATTTTGTTTTAGTGCCTGACTTGCGGTGTTCATAATCGTGATAGTAGCCAACCTCAACATTTTCAAGGACAGCAAGAGCATCATCGGTCAGAACGGCAAGTGATGAATAGAGTGTCAGGAGATATGACGCCACACCAAGCTTGTCGAGCCCCATCAGTCTTGCAGAAAGGCTCGGGCTGATTTCACCGGGGATTCCAGCCTGATGCAGTCCGACTACACCTTGCTCATTTTCACCGACACGAACGAGAATAATGCTGGTTGTGCCATGACCGGATTTGTTGTTTTTGTTGATTTCAAGCTTGTCACTCGGAATAAGCGGTACACCGCGCCAAGTTAGCACAGGAGTTCCAAAAAGGTTGATGGTGGCCGGAGGCACACCGCGCCATGTGCATTCACGCTCAAAAGCGGCAATGGCTTTTGGATGGGCGATGAAGAATGCTGGCTTTTTCCACACTTTGGTGAGCAGATCGTCAAGGTCATCAGGTGTCGGTGTCCCGTAGCGGGTACTGATACGCTGGCCGGGATCGACAGAGTGAAGCAGACCGAACTCCCTGTTATTGATGAACTCCCACTCCTGACGCTCTTTGATGCCCTCGATCGTCAGGCGCATCTGCTGCTCTATCTGATTGTAGGGTTCATTGTAGAGGTCGGAAACGCGGGTATGGACACGAACAACAGTTTGAATAGCCTGAAGCGAGTATTCGCGCGGTTTGT
>CAIXLG010000169.1 GCA_903920215.1 uncultured Chlorobiaceae bacterium | reverse complement strand
TCTTGATCATATTGAGCAAGAACTTGTCAACGATCCTGAATCGAATCCTCTCCTCAAATGCCGGTTTGCAGGTCTAAGGAGATATCGGGTTGGTGACTACAGGGTAATTTATTTTCTTCAGGAAACTGAGATTCGCATCTTGAGAATAGACCATCGTAGAGATGTTTATAAACAGGAAATATAGCAGGTCTCTTCACCAGACGCATTACGCCAATCAACCATTATTATTCAGTTTTTGCATTAAGATGGCACATTTATTTACAATAATTGAATAATAGTGGCAGATTATAAGGGGTTATTAAAGAACCAGCCGATCAGAAAGACTGTGAGGATATTTAGAACTTATTCGTAAATAAGCTGAGTTTGGCCGCATCTACTGATTTTGCTCTTTTCAAACAGGAATAACCTTATCAAAATGAAAAATAGTTGGTAAAACTGATGTTATTGAGGCTGTCAAGTACCGCCGTATTTATTTACGAATAAGTTCTTAATCGACATTAATTTTGAGCGAAATCCGAATTTATGAATGAACGTTTTTTTTTGAAAATTCTGCTGGTTCTTTTTTGTGGGCTTATTGCTGCGGAAGTGCTGGTTGTTTCGCTGTTTGGTCTCAAGCTTGAGCTGATTCTGCTCTGCTTTATTGTTGCTGCAGCTTTGACAGGCATTCTTTTTGTTCTGCGGCTTCTTCTTGCGGAACGTAATGATATCGACTCGGTTTCGAGGCGGCGCGCAAAAGAGAAGAGTTCCGGTATTATGCAGGATCGCCTGAAAGAATATGGTGTTGATGAAGAGTTTCTTGGAGGAAAGGCTTTGAATCGTGGGAAAAGGAGCTCTCAGAAGCCCTCTTTTCCGGAGCATGGAGTTGCCAGTGATGAGCGGGTTTTGCCTGTCACGGAATCGATAGAAGATGCTATCAGGGTTCATGCCGAAATGTATGGAGGCCTTGGGGAGTTGCTCAAGATGATGGAAAAAATTGATGATACTTCTTTTGACCGGCTTGTAAAAAAAGTCGGGTTTGGTGAGGTTTCGCGTGAAGAGGTGATGCTTAAGATCACGCTCATGTCGAATAATGAAGTAACTGCAGCCGAATGCGAGAGGGTAGAGAAGTGTATTCTTGAGGGTCATTCTATGGATAAGGCGAGTTTCGATGAGTATATCCGGCGTTGTATGAATGTCGCAGATGAGGAGTCGGAGAGTGCCGACAATGGGTTTTCCGTAGAGCTTGACAGTGTTGCGCTTTCCAAAGGAACCGGTGCCATGCCGACGGATTTTTCTCATGATCCGAAAGCGGTGTTTTCAAAGCTTAATAAACCGGGAACGCGTTCATGACGCAGCTTGAGATACCCGCTTTAAGCAAGGCCAAGTTAAAGCTGTATGTGAAACTGCATCAGAAAAAATTCAGGGATTCTGAAGGGCTTTTTCTTGCCGAAGGTCTTCGAACGGTAAGGGAGCTCTCAGAGAACATCCCTGATGAGGAGATGCTTGTAGCGATACTGATCAGGGAGGGAGAGCCTGATGGCAAACGGTTTTTCCATACGTATAAGGGAAAAGTCTTTTCCATAAATGAGAGGGAGTGTTCGCAGCTTTCGGGCACCAGCACACCGCAGGGGATTTTTGGCGTTTTCCGCCAGTTGAGCCAGACGGAAACAGTCGCTGCAGCAGGTGGCGGCAAGCTGGCGAAATCATTCATTGTTGCGCTCGATGACGTTCAGGATCCGGGTAATGTGGGTACTATACTGAGAACTGCCGTATGGTTTGGAGCTCAAGCAATGATCTGCAGTTCCGGCTCAGCCGACAGGTACAACTCCAAAGCAGTTCGCTCATGTGCAGGGAGCATTTATGGCATTCATCATTATGGTGTTGAACGCCTTGACCTTGAACTCCTGAGACTTCAGAAGCTTGGTTATTCTATTGTTACTTCATCGCTTGATGGAAAAGATTTCAGAGAGTTCACCTCCTGGCCTGAAAAGCAGGTGCTGGTAGTCGGCAACGAGGCTAATGGTGTCAGTGAACCGGTTAAAACCCTCACCGACCGCCTCGTCAGGATTCCGCATAGTGGCAAAAAACCCGGTGTTGAATCATTGAACGCCTCTGTATCAGCAGCCATTCTTATGGAACGAATGGTGTTATAATTTGCGTCCCCATTGATTTTTTATAAGGGCACCTCTATTTATTCAAATGGGATGCATTAAGAAAATTGATTATCAAAATTTCACCTGCGTACTATGTAGGTTGGGGTGATTCCTGAACCCCAACAAAACCAGTTAAAGAGTTTTTCCAGGTCCCTGTCTTACAGATTGAAAATTGGGTAAATTCTATAAAGCCCCACGAATGGATTTCCAAGTGAAGGTTAAAAAACGGTGCAATGACACTAACCACTGCCAGCCCGATTAACCATCTTCGCTACATTTGGCTCCATTTTTACTGGCACCAACACAATGTCAGGATGATTTTTGGCATAAACGCGAAATATTTCGTCGGCAAATGCCTGGCCTATAGCCGACACCTCATCAAAGTCAAAAATTACATGTTTGAACCTCTCTATACGACAGAGCAACCTTTTTGCCTGAGATCGGGATACAAGTTTCTCATTTTCGTATTGTGCTAACCGAACAGGAATAACTGTTTTGTCAAACTGAAATTCATCCGGCCCAGCATAATCATCAAAAACCGTCTGGATTTCACGCGAAGAATCTCTCTTAAGCAGCATATATACCGCAGTACCAGCTTCGTTTTCAGAAAATTCGGACTCCAGAATAACATCAAATTCAAACTGATCATCATGACGAAACCTCACACCTTTTGAATCAATTTCAAACTCATCAAATACCCTTGAAGTAAAGAATATCCCTTCCCCAGTATGATTATCCGGATCTGTAGTCAATTTCCCTTTCGATAGCTCAAAGAGAGCCTGACGCTCGTCATCCAGATTACACAACCGCCTGATCTTCCTGAAAATGCCCTCTCCATCGTCAATCACGGAGAACATGATTTTTTCATTATCTCTTATAGCCGAGATAGAAACATGTTTCCCTCCGGAATGATCAAGTACGTTATTTACCATTTCGGTAAAACCGTAGTGACATATATCGACAATATTTTCAGGCAAACCTTCGAATACAAATGAATATTCATTCCTCCAAACACCATCTTCAGTTAAGTCCTCTGCGAGGATAAAGTGCGACTTTTGCTCCCTCAGGTCTCCTAAATAATATTTTTTCCCTTTTCCACTGCCTGTAGATTTTAATCGCCCTTCTTTTTCAAGGCGCTGCGTATGGCTATATACTGCCTGAGGGGTTATAGAGAATATTCTGGCAATATGCTTTGAAATATCAGCAGAATGCTGCTTGACATCACTGACGATTTGGCGCCGTATTTCCTCGCCCCTTTCTTTATTATTATTCACTGCTTATCCTTTAAGAAACTTTATTTCTTAAAGGATAAGCGTTTTTTTCTTAATGGTCAAAACATATTTCTTAAAGGACGGAATACAATTACGCATCCAAATCCGGCTTTGAAGTGAACTACCCGACGCACTTCGAGCTGCCGGGACAAGCAGGCAGAGCGTGAACTTCATCAAGGCGGCCCGGCTGCGCTGGTCAACTCAGCGACGCTGCAGACAGAGCTGAACAAGCAGCTGGTGTGAATTGCATTACCGAATGATGATCTGATTGAGAAGATTAATAAAGAGCTGAACTCTGTGAAAAGTGTTGCAAAGAGATATCGCCAAGACAGTATAGCGGCAAAAGGCAGTTAGGTGGTACACTTTAACCGGAATACTCATAGCTGGCATCCGTTTTACCAACTATTTTTCCTTTGAATAAGGTTTTTCCTGCTTGAAAAGAGTAAAATCGGTAGCTAAGTTAAAACTCTGCTTATTTATTCCAATTTGCGATCAAGATGACTTTAACTAGTGTCGAGTCAAGGATCTAACGTTGCTTTAAAATAATAACTTACTCTTCATAATCACCAAAACAGGATTGAGCATGAAGAAGTACAAAATAACGCTGAAACAAGAAGAAAGACTGGAGCTTACAGCATTGAGCAGCAAAGGTAAGCATGCCGCTCAAACGATGCTTGACTGGACACTGGTTTATCCGTGGAGTCCAGAGATTCCACGAAAGTTTACTCATGCTGTTCAGAAAGCATAGGTTAAGCCGACCGAGCCTGTTACATGCGGGAAAAGCTGATATCCCTCAAGCTTGCTATAGATCGGCAGTTGCCCGAATCCGTATATTTGCACGTCTTTCAGTATGCTTATACTCACTCCGGGGCTCAGGTATGCTGCGGTGCCAGCTGAGTTAGGAGTGTCAGCAAGTGTTCCAAGATCCTGACTTCTATGGTTGATATTTACCTGAAGTTGCGGCTCGATTGTGGGATTGGCTTCATAGCGGATGCCAAAGCTCAAGGCTTCCTGATTGCCGGGGCGGTAATCTTCACCAGCTTGGTTCAGTTCTTGCTTCACGGCTGCCTGGAATTGGAAATTGACAAAAGCGCTGAAATGCTGACTAACCTTGTTGTTGTAGTATGCCCCAACAATAAGGTCTGTACTGCCGGTCCCGGCCTGCAGGCTGGTATCGAGGAGATCACCGGTGTTAGGGCCTGAGGTGAAGTTCACCGGGTTGTGCCCTGCTATGCCTGTGCCACTCGCATTTGGCCCTCCATAAGCACCTGTAGGCAGTTTCACACCAAGCTGAATCCCGAGGTTATGGTTGGAGAGCAGGCCTTGATAGCTGGTGATGAATTTGATGTCACCGAGACTGCTGACGCTTGAACCGCTTATCTGGTCTGGCGTGAGCAGGTCGCTGGTTGCTTGGCCATAGGTTGTGTGGCTACGGTCGATATAGGGAACCAGCAACCTCAAATTCCACTCTGCACTCGGTGTATAGCCAAGGCCTAGTGTTATATAGCGATTGATGGTGCCGTGCTCAACTTCCTGACTGCCGCCGCCGTCGTTGATTCCAGCCACTTGCGAGGATGAAACGCTGCCGGTCCCTGAGCGCAATTGGTTCTGGTTGATGTAATCGTATTGCAAACTAACGCTCCACCCGGTTGTAGTCGAATAGCCTGTAGCTGCCTCGGACGACAAGGAGCAGCCGCATGCAGCACAGGCGAAACAATCAAGGGAGCTCATCACGATTCCAAGGGAAAGAATCGAAGTCGTAAGAAATTTTATAGCCTTCATAGTTACGGTTTGAATTGGAGTTAGGATGCCAAACTTGACCCATCAAGTGCATCTAAAAATTTGAACGATAGCTAATAACCCCGATTTTGGGGTTGATGCGTTCAACTATGAAAAGTGAAGCTAGGTGTTCGGCGGATGGTCGATGTGGCGAAAGACGCCATCGAGTAAATAAGAAGAGAGGGCTGAGGTAAATATATGACTATTGGTTGCTGTCAGCGGAGCGTGCTGCTTGTCACCGAGAACGCCTGGCATCGCATTGAGCAATTCTTCCTGCGTTTTGGTTGGCACCTGTTTCTCAGTTGGTGCTGACTGAGTCTCACTTGTTGCGGTAATTTTTTTTTGGAGGAAACAGTGTCCACAGCAATCCATAGTCTTCTTTTCGCAGACAGTTTCAGCTATTGATTTTTGATTTAAAAAAAAGAGCCCATAACAGACGAAAACGCAGTTTATCTGTAAAAGCATCCCGACAAGCATCAGAGCTGCGATGGATCGGGCTGTTTTCCTCATAATTTCGTGTTGGTATTCTGGACATACTAAATATTATAAAAGATAGTCTTTTTAACAATTGTTAACAATTAACGAAATGTCTTTCGTCATTCGATAGCTATCGATGGAGAGAAAGTTCAAATTATGGCTTTTTAGAATAAGAGAGTATATAATCCAAGCCGCAGTAGACACTTTCTGCAGAACGATTCAATGTTAATTGTGCAAGAATTTTTGCAAGTGGATGCAGCTTGCCTACAAATGTCTGGTTTCTTGACAGATACTCATGAAGAGGGATATAGACATCGTCACGTATTGATTTGATATCAATATTGACAAATCCGGCTTTTGAGAGCTTATCATTATAGGCTGGGATTAAATAGTAGTTTTCATGCGGAATATTGAATTTTCCTGCGACAAGGTTCCATGAAATCCATTGCTCTATTCGACTGAAGAGGTTATCGGAGTTTATTGTTGGTAAAATGTCCGCTGTCACCAGCCTTCCACCTGGACGCAAAACACGGAACGCTTCTTTGAAAAAATCCTCACGGGTTCTATAGTGGAATGCACTTTCCACGGAAACAACCAGATCAATGGATTCATTTTCAATTGACATCTCTGTTGCCGAACCTTCTCTTAAATCGATTGATTTCTCGAGTCCCGCATCGGCAACATTCATCCGGGCTCGCTCAACCTGAGAATTCGTAATATTCAGCCCAATGATTTTTTCGGGTTTCATATTCCTTGCCCAGAGGATGTCCTGATCGCCAAAACCATACCCACAATCCAATACAGTATCACTTGGAGCCATGCCGCCTCTCTTCGCCACCAGAAGAGCAAGCTCTTCACTGGCTTCATCAATTGTATCCACATCACGCCAATAGCCGAGATTCAGATATAACGCATTCTCAGTAAGTGAAGAGGTACCAATCAAATCATAGACTTCCGTTGTCTTTAACCCATGGAATGGATTGAAAAGCCAATTCAGATATCCAAAAAAACGATCTATTGTGTTGTCTGACATAATGATAATTTGGTTTCCGCCATTATTCCTGTTGCATTTTATACCAGAAGTACCGGATAGTCTATCTCGTTGATCAGCTCGTGCACCTCCTCACGGGAAATATTCATCCGGTCACTCAGTACGAGCAAGCCCGAATCCACCATCCGGATGTAGCGCATCAGTGTTTTTCCACTGGTCAGAGGGAGATGATGGTACTCAACAGCACTTCCCCGCAACGCTATTATTTCTGAAAGCGCTCGCTCCAGTTCTACACTCTCTTCGTGGGTTTCACCAAGAATCAGCACATTGAGCCTGATGTCGGGGTTTATAATGTTGAGTGCAGCACCGAGAGCCTGCCGGGAACCCTCCGACCTATCATAGAGTACTAAAACCGGCCACTCTTTTGCCGAGAATCCCGGTCGAATGAACAGTACGGGTCGTTTACCCTCTTCAAGGGCTTTTCTTGCTGTTGAACCGAGTCCTTTGCGGCAGGAAGGGGATCTCCCGCTTCGGCCGAGAACAAGAAGATCCGCTTCCCCAGCTGCCGCAATGACCTCTTCAGGTACAATTCCCCGCGATACCCTGAACGACTGTTTGATCATCAAATCTTCTGCAATACGCCGCAAGGATTCCTCTGCAGCTTTTGCCTGTACCTTGAGAGAGCGTTCAAGGGTAGAGGCATCAAGCGTTTCAGATTCCAGGGTGTACATGCGGATTTCATGGCAGCAAGGAAGATCCGCCATCCGGAGCAGATTGATGTCTTCAACATAAATACCGGTAAGCTCAGCGTTCAACTGTCGGGCAAGTTCAGCCGCAGCCCCAAGAGAGGCTCGACTGTGTGGAGAACAGTCGAGAGCGACAGCTATGTGGCGTATATGTTTGCTTTTGTGTTGTTCCGGCATAGCAAAACTTATTTATGTTTCTGATGCCCGGTTATTTATTGTCATCATCCGAAGATGAACTGAATTTTTTTATTTTTTCAGCCATCTCCTTCAGTCGGGCAACAGCCATACCGTTGATGGTGTCGGAAGGGTAGCTGCCGGTTGTATCCAATTCTCCTGCAGCTATACCTGTCAGGATCTCAATTCCTTCATCAACATCTGATACCGGGAAAATGGCAAAGAGTCCTTCTTTAACCGCCATAACAACATCATTGCGGAGCATGAGATTCCGGACGTTCGATGCTGGTATGAGAACTCCATGTTTCCCAGTCAATCCTCTTGCTTTGCAGAGATCGAAAAAGCCTTCGATTTTTTCGTTGACCCCTCCTATTGCCTGTACCTCTCCAAACTGGTTTACCGAACCAGTAACGGCAAAGCACTGCCGGACAGGAACTCCTGAAATGGCCGAAAGCAGGGCGTACAATTCAGCGGAAGAGGCACTGTCACCCTCTATACCGCTGTATGACTGCTCGAATACCAGTGAAGCAGAGAGTGAGAGTGGCTGATCATAGGCAAATCGCGCACCGAGAAATCCTGAAAGAATCATCACGCCCTTGGAGTGGATTGGTCCTCCCATTTTAACTTCTCGTTCTATATCAATCACTTCTCCTTTTCCAAGCCTCACTCTTGCCGTTATTCTGCCGGGATGCCCAAAGCTCTGTCCACCAGGAGAGTATATTGCAAGGCCATTGATCTGACCGATTTTTTCCGAGTCGGTATCAATAAGGATGGAGTTTCTCAGGGTCGCTTCCCTGATTTTTTCCCGGATTCTTGATGACCGGAAGAGTTTTGCATCTATGGCGTGCTGAACGTCCTCTGCCTGCACAATTTCTCGTGTTGCGGCAGTTGCATAGTAATCGGCCTCATGGACGAGATCCGAGATGCTTTGCATGTGAGCACTCAGTTTTGTTGAATCTCCAGTAAGACGGCTTCCGTGTTCAACAATCCTTGCTACCGCAGCTCGGTCAAAGTGATGCAGGTTATCCTTATGAACGATTGAGCTGATAATGCGGGCGTAGGCAAGTTTTCCGTCAAGATCGCCTGACAGTTCGTCTTCAAAATCTGCCGCAACCTTGAAAAGTTCGGAAAAGTCAGGGTCATAATCGCTGAGGATGTAGTAGAGATTGCGTTCTCCCAGCAGAATCACCTTGATGTCGAGCGGAATCGGTTCGGGTTCAAGCGATACCGTACTGACAAGGCTATAGAGTTGTGCAAGCGACTCAATCCGGATTTGCCGGGTTCTCAGTGCTTTTTTCAGTGCCTCGTATGCCAGGGGTTCGGCCAGCAGCCTTCTTGCATCAATGAGCAGATATCCTCCGTTTGCCCGGTGCAGCGCGCCCTGCTTGATCAGGGTGAAGTCAGTAACGAGTGTGCCCATCTGGGCGATGTGTTCAATGTCGCCAACCAGATTCTGGCATGCGGGTTTATCTTCATAAACAACAGGAGCTCCCCTGGTAGCGCTGTTGTCGACAATGACATTGACCCGGTAACGGTTGAAGGAGGCGCCTTTTTGCAAGAATTTTCCGGGATACATTCCTGGCAGTACCTCTTTTTGATCAGATTCTTTTTCAATGAACTGATCGAAGTTTTCTATGATGTCGGCTTCTAAAACTTCAAGATATCTGCTCACCTCTTCAATCGCGGTATACTCAGTTCTGAGTTCAGCAATCAGTGGTTTTACGGCGAAACTCGCAACGTTACGATTCAGTTCCTTGATTTTTTTCTGGGTTTCTCTCTGCGATTTTGGTATCTGGGCCATAATAGACTGCATCGCTGTTTTCAGAGCGATGATTTTCTTCTCTATTGAGTCCCGTTCCTTTTTTTTCAGCAACATGAACTCTTCCGGCTTGACGACTTCTCCATCTTTTTCCGGTGCGAAGGCAAAGCCAGCAGGTGTTTTTATGAGTGCGATGTGCTCTTTAGCTCCTTTTTTTTCCAGTTCACCTATTTCATTTGCCTGCTGCTCCTGAAATTCTTCATGGATATTTTTCTCTTGAGCCTGGTACTCCTCACTGCTGAATGCGGATGGTAAAACTGTAAAAAGCGCCTCGACAAGTTGTTCCATAGCACGTGAAAGTGAACACGCTTTTCCGGCAGGGAGCCTCAACGCTTTTGGGTGACGCGGCTTTTCAAAGTTGTTGACATAGCACCAGTCGGAAGGTACCGGAGATTGCGGGGCTGAGTTGCCAAGGAAGTGCCTGATAGCCGTCTGTTTTCCCGTGCCGTTTGGGCCGAGAGCAAAAAGGTTGAACCCGTCATGCTTTATTCCCATGCTGAAACTTATTGCTTCGAATGCCCTCTCCTGGCCTGTTGCTGTTACGTGACCCTCGAGGTCTGCTGTTGTGTTGAAGCTGAACTCTTGAGGGTTACAGGTTTTATAGAGCTTTTCAGGGGGAAGCTTTGACGGTATTGCCATAACCGATCGATCCTTATAAGAGGTGATCTATAGAAGTGTACTTATCCTTTTGTACTGTACACAACAGCAGTAACACTCAGATAGTTTTGCTGACCCGGTCACTGGCTCTCTTTATCAACAGGAAGGGTGTTATGCAGATGCAGCGGGGTTGCCGTTTTTTTGCGCATACGGATGTTCAGTACTTCCACCGATATGGAAAAAGCCATGGCAAAGTAGATGTATCCCCTTGGGATTTCATAGCCGGCACTTTCAGCAAGCAGGGTGACTCCCACAAGAATAAGAAAACTCAAGGCAAGCATTTTAATGGTCGGGTGCTCATCAACAAAATCACTGATTGTTTTGGATGCAAGCATCATTATGCCGATCGCGATGACAATGGCGAAGATCATCACTTCGACTTTTTTGGCAAGTCCAACTGCCGTAATGACCGAGTCAAGGGAAAAAACAATATCGAGAACGGCAATCTCCACCATGGTGAAAGCAAAACTGCCGGCCGAGACGCTTTTCACTATTTGTTGTTCTGATCCTTCCAGACTTTGGTGGATTTCCTGGGTGCTTTTTGCAATCAAAAAGAGCCCCCCTGCAATCAGAATCATATCCCGGCCTGAAACAGGATGACTCAGTAAGGTAAACAGAGTGGCTGTGAGCCCCATAACCCAGGTTATGGAGAGCAGGAGTGCGATTCTTGTCAACATGGCGAGTCCCAGGCCAATAATCCTGCCCTTGGATTGCTGCTGTTTGGGCAGCCGTCCAACAATAATTGAAAGAAAGATTATGTTGTCGATACCGAGAACAATTTCAAGGGCCGTTAACGTCGCAAGGGAGATCCATGTTTCCGGCTGCATGATCCAGTCCATTTGAGGCAAAATAAGGGTTATAAAGCTTTTTGTCCACTAATGTACCGAACGGATTGTGTCCGGCAAAAAGTAGTTGATGAATGGGTAAGGGCCGGTTCCGGTGCACCTGTATTTTCGTTACATTGCCAGATGATCATCCTTTGCTGCAATTTCCGTGAAGGCTTGGGGAAAATCTCTTATTTCTTTGAATCCTCTTATGCAAAAAGATCAGGTTTTTCCTCAAGTGGCGGTATTGCGAGAGACCTTTGAGCGTGGCATAACTCGTGATAGTACGTGGAGGCGTTCGCAGCTCCTTGCTCTCGAAGCATTTCTCGTTGAGTGTGAGCAGAAAATTGCGGCGGCACTGCATGATGATTTCAGGAAGTCCCCGGCTGAGACTTTTTTAACTGAAACAGGATATCTTCGCGGTGAGATCCGATTTGCTCTCAAGCATCTTACATCATGGATGAAGCCCCATCGGGTTTCCATCCCCCTTATCTACCAGCCCGGAAAAGGCTATTACAGTTCTGAGCCCTATGGTGTTGTGCTTATCACAGGTGCCTGGAACTATCCGCTTAACCTTTGTCTTGCACCCCTTATCAGTGCAATTGCTGCGGGTAACTGCGCAGTAGTCAAGCCATCTGAACATGCCCTGCATACCTCAAAAGTTATTGCAGAAGGATTGTATTACTACCTTGATCGAAGCGCAATTTGCGTGATAGAGGGTGGTGTGGAAACATCAAAAGCACTGCTCGAAGAGCGCTTTGACTATCTGTTTTTTACAGGAAGTCAGCGAGTAGGTTGTGAGGTTATGAAAGCTGCCGCAAAGCATCTGACACCTTTGACGCTCGAGCTTGGAGGAAAATGTCCATGTATTGTTGAGGCTGATGTTGACCTCAGGGTGGCGGCACGACGGATTGTATGGGCCAAGTTTTTAAATGCTGGCCAGACCTGCATAGCTCCTGATTATGTGTTGGTGCACAAGGATGTTGAGGGCGAATTACTCAGTTTCATGCGGGAGGCTATAACCGATTTTTACGGCGCAGATCCCCTCTTGAGCCCGGATTATCCCCGTATTGTCAATGAAAATAATTTCAATCGGCTTGAAAAACTTCTTTCCGGTTCTTCGCCTTGGTGTGGAGGAAAAACCGATCCGCAAGGATATTATGTTGCGCCTTCCATCCTTCATGGAGTGACTCTGGAAGCCGGGATTATGCAGTCAGAGATTTTTGGTCCGTTATTGCCGGTAATTGCCTACCATGATATCGGCGAAGCACTTGAAGGCATTCAGAGAGGGCCGAAACCGCTTGCACTCTATCTTTTTTCTTCTGATCGGGAGGTACAGGAAAAGGTAGTGCGTCAATCCTGTTCAGGTGGAGTATGTATCAACGACCTGCTTTTTCAGGCCTCTCTGCCCGGGCTTCCTTTTGGAGGAGTTGGCAGCAGTGGTTTCGGCGCCTATCATGGTAAGGCTGGTTTTGATACCTTTTCCTTTAAACGGAGTGTTCTGAAGCGATCGCTTTATCCCGATCCTGATCTTCGTTATCCTCCTTACACCGGTAAAAAGTTTGGTTTTCTCAAGTACCTCGTCACTTTATTTTCCTAGTGGCATAACAATTTCAGTTCAAGCAATATGAAAAAAACGGGTCTGGGATTGGGGGGTGGGGCAATTCTTGGTGTAGCACATGTAGGTGTACTCAGGGCAATCACAGAATTGAATATTCCTGTCTCAATGGTTAGTGGTACAAGTATTGGTGCGTTTATTGCCGCGCTGTTCGCCTTTGGGAAAAGCTGGCAGGAGATACGCGATATTGCTTTCGATCTCGACTGGCTTGATGTTTCAGGGTTGGCGCTTTCTCAGTATGGTCTGTTGTCGAACAAAAAATTTGGCCAGGTTGTTACCGAAGTGCTGGGGCACAAAAATATAGAAGATGCCTCGATTCCCCTTTCAATGATTGCTACAGATATCGGAACGGGGAAAAAAGTCGTTTTTACTGAAGGAGATGTAGCATCAGCCGTTATGGCAAGCAGCTGTATTCCCGGTATTTTCAGGCCTGTGGACTACGCGGGGGCATTGCTTGTTGACGGCATGCTTATGGAAAACGTTCCAGTTTCACCCTTGGTTGAGAGTGGTGCCGAATCGGTTATTTGTGTTGATCTTCTTGCCCGCCATGCGTTTACAAGGCCGAATAATATTATCGGTGTGCTGCTGAACGCATTCTACAGTTCGATTACCAATGCAACTGCAATCCAGATAGAGTCGGCTGATTTGTCTATTTTTCCGGATCTCTCCGCATTTAACCTGATTGATTTCGACCAGGTGCCGGATCTTCTGGATGCAGGGTACCGGGCAGCTCTACCTGCTCTGAAATTATGGGTTGAAGGGAAACGTTAGATATCCTCTCGAGGCAGCTTTTGTTTTGTTGGGGTTCAGGAATCACCCCAACCTAAATATTGGCAAATCTTTTAATGCATCCCATTTGAATAAATTGAGGAGCCCTGCAGTCATTAAGTTATTGACTATTGTTTTTATTGGTTGTAATTTTCATGAAGGAGCAGGCTTGAGTGCCGGTTTTATAACAAGGTACTCTCGGGTGTAAGCGCTCCAGCCTTCTTTGGAAGAATAAGTTGAATCAGTTCAGGTTTATTTATAGAAGTATGGCGTATTCTGGCCAGTATACATTATAAATATACGGGTACGCTCTAATTTTTGGAAGATCCGGAATTTTGTACTGAACGACTTAATAAAGGGAGGTTGCAATGCCTATTCGTCGATTGAGAGAGTATCTGGACAGCCATGCCGTCAGATATTTTGTAGTCAGTCATTCTGCAGCTTACACAGCACAGGAAATTGCTGCTGCAGCTCATGTCCCCGGAAAAGAACTTGCTAAAACGGTTATGGTCAATATTGCCGGCAAAATGGCAATGGTGATTCTGCCTGCTTCCCGTCAACTTGATTTCGAGCGGTTACGTGAATTAACAAAAACACGGGACGTTGAACTTGCCGGTGAAAAAGAATTTGCAGGATTGTTTCCTGAATGTGAGCTTGGCGCCATGCCCCCGTTTGGCAACCTGTATGGCATGCACGTCTATGTTTCACAAGAACTCGAGGCTGACGATGAAATAGCATTCAATGCCGGAGCGCATAATGAACTGCTGAGGCTTTCCTACGAGGATTATAAACAACTGGTTCATCCAAAAGTTGCAAAGCTCTCTCTTGATGTGAAGTGATTTCGACAGTCATGGTGGATTTTTGAGGGGAAATGTTACCTTTTACTCACGATGTATTATGCTTCACTTCAAAGGGTTTTCAAACTGTAAGTAGCATGAAAACTCAATCGATTATGTGGATATCCTCTCTTTATGAAGATTGCCTTATACTCTGGGACTTATGTCAAGGACAAGGACGGCGCAGTAAAATCCATCTCACAGCTGGTTTCATCATTCAGGAACAACGGTCATCAGGTTACAGTCTGGTCTCCTGATGTTTCACCTCTTGATAATCACAACGGGTTAACGGTTCACACCGTTCCTGCGGTTCCCGTACCGCAGTATCCTGACTATAAATTCGGTTTTTTCAGTTCTTACACAAAGCGGCAGCTTGATGCATTTGCACCGGATATCGTGCATATTTCGACACCTGATCTTGTCGGAAGAAAATTTCTCCTCTATGCTAAAGACAAATCACTGCCGCTGGCATCTGCTTTTCACACGGATTTTCCCTCCTATCTTAAGTATTACCGCCTCAAATTTGCAGAGAGGCCGTTCTGGAAATATCTGACATGGTTCTATAACGGCTGTGATATTGTCTTTGCCCCTAATGAGAGTGTGCGACTGAAACTTGAAAGAGAGAATATCAGGAATATTGAGATATGGTCGAGAGGGGTAGACAAGGAGCTTTTTGATCCATCTCACCGTTCAGAAAAACTTCGTTCAGCCTGGAATGCGGTCGGCAGGACTGTTTTTGTTTATGCCGGACGATTTGTGCTGTACAAGGATATTGATGTTGTCATGAAGGTTTACGACCGGTTTATGGAGGCGGGCTATGCTGACAGAGTGAGATTCGTAATGATAGGTTCCGGGCCCAAGGAATCGGAAATGAAACGAAGAATGCCCGACGCAATCTTTCCCGGCTATCTTACCGGAGCCGAACTTTCCGCTACATACGCGAGTGGAGATATTTTTCTATTTCCATCAATAACAGAGGCATTTTGTAATGTTGCCCTTGAAGCTCTTGCTTCCGGTCTTCCAGCGGTGGTTTCGAATGAAGGGGGGTGCAGGGATATTGTTGAGAAATCGGGAGGCGGACTTGTTGCCCGATCAGGAGATATTGATGACTTTTTTAGTAAATGCCTTGAACTGTTTGGTAATTCTGTTCGATGCCGGGAACTTAAAGCTCACGGTCTGGCTTTTGCAGAGACAAAGTCATGGTCAGCTATAAACAGTGTCGTGATTGATCGCTACCAGAAGATGGTTAACTGTGAATGTGGAAGTATGGCATGATGCAGAAAAGAAGCGCTGACCGTTTTTGTCAATAATGCTGATATGATATCATGAAGATAGGGTTTGTAGGTCTCGGAAAAATGGGGTTCAATATGGCTCAGCATCTTCTTGAATGCGGCCATGAGCTGGTTCTCTTCGATCTTTCGGCCGTCGCAGTAGCTTCTCTTGCCGCAAAAAGAGGTCTTCCCGCAGCCTCACTTCAGGAACTTGCCGGAATGCTCCAATCGCCCCGTTGTATATGGCTGATGGTTCCTGCCGGGGATCCGGTTGATACGACGCTGGACACTCTTATCCCATTGCTTCAGCCGGGAGATATCATTATTGATGGGGGTAATTCTCATTATACTGATTCAGTGAAAAGGGCTGCACGCCTCAATGACAAGGGTATCCATTTTCTTGATGCAGGCACAAGCGGAGGTCTGGAAGGAGCCCGGCAAGGTGCCTGCATGATGGTAGGTGGTGACAGAAGTGCTTATGATCTTGTCGAGCCCTTACTGAAGGATATGTGTGTAGAAAACGGGTACGGTTATATGGGGAAGGCAGGTTCAGGCCATTTTGCTAAAATGGTGCATAACGGTGTTGAATATGGGATGATGCAGGCCATCGGCGAAGGATTTGATCTGCTTGACTCCAGTGGTTTTGATTTTAACCTTGAAGAGGTCTCACGGGTGTGGGCAAATGGTTCAGTCATTCGGGGCTGGTTGATGGAACTAGTGGTTCGTGCATTTCATAAAGATCCCGAGCTTGGTTATCTCAGCGGACGTATTGCAGATTCGGGAGAAGGTCGCTGGACGGTTGAGGCCGCCCTTGAGCATGAGGTATCGATCCCAGTGATTGCAGCCTCTCTTTTCAATCGTTATCGGTCACGGTCCGAAGAGAATTTATCCGACAGGGTTGTTGCAGCATTGCGTTATGAGTTCGGGGGACATCCCTTCAGCGAAAAACCATAACCGGGGCTAACAATGCAGGCAAAACCTGATAATTTTACTGCCGTTATTTTTGGTGCCAACAGCGACCTTGCCGCCCGTAAACTTTACCCCTCGCTTTATGAACTTGCCGAGTGGGGGCATTTGCCTGTTCAATATCGCATTATCGGTGTCGGACGTTCTGCTCTGTCCCATGAGGATTTTCGCTCCCTGGTTCATGAAAAACTCGTAACCTTTTCTCCAGGTATTGTTCTTGATGAATCGCCTTTTAAAGCATTCTGTTCCAGACTATTTTATGTAAGGCTGGATTTTCAGGACGGTGACGGTTATCAGGATCTTTACAATGAGGTTATGGCTGTTTCCCGTGAGACAGCTCTTTACGAGCATATTCTATATTATCTGGCCACGCCGCCCGATCTTGCGCCGGTTATTATCAGAAATCTTGCTCATGCAGGGCTTGGAGGGAATAAAGAATCCTGTGGTGGGTGGAGGAAAATCATTGTTGAGAAACCCTATGGCCGAGACCTGCAGACAGCTCGTGAGCTGAATGCTGTCATTGGAGAGGTGTTCAGTGAGTACCGGATTTTTCGTATCGATCACTACCTTGGTAAGGAACCGGTGCAGAATATCATGGTTTTCAGGTTTTCCAACGGGATTTTTGAGCCGTTATGGACCCGCAATTACATTGCTAATGTTGAGATTATCATCGCAGAGGATTTTGGTATCCGTGACCGGGGAGCCTTCTATGAAGAGGCCGGTCTGCTTCGCGATATAGTGCAGAATCATGCTCTTCAACTTCTTGCTGCTGTAGCCATGGAGCCGCCGGTTGATCTTTCTGCAGATTCAGTTCGCGATGAAAAAGCCAAGGTTCTCCGTTCGATCCGACCGTTTACAGCCGACACAGCCGGAGAGTCAGTGATTCTTGGCCAGTATGAAGGATATCGCTCTGAAAAAAATGTTTCTCCGGATTCAAAGGTTGAAACCTTTGCTGCACTGAAATTTCATGTCGATAACTGGAGATGGAAAGATGTGCCGTTTTATGTAAAAGCCGGTAAAAACCTTGCTGAAACTCTGACCAGGATTGTTATTACCTTCAAGTGCCCTCCCCAGAACTATTTTGGCCCTGCTGAAAGCTGCAGTTATACAGCCAATCAGGTCATTTTCAGTATTCAGCCAGAGGAGACCATCGCATTGAGGTTCGGGGCGAAACGTCCAGGCGAAGCGATTATTACTGATCCCGTTTACATGAAGTTCGATTATAAAACATCCTTCTCAGAAGCAGGTATGACGCCATATCATCGACTGTTGCTTGACGCGATTGCCGGAGACCAGATGAACTTTATTCGTCAGGACAGCGTCGAATACTCATGGGCGATTGTTGACTCCATAAGGGAATCAGTTAAAGGGTGTTCGCCAGAACTCTATCCAATCCATTCCCATGGACCGGAGTCGGCTGTCAGGATTTACAGCTGAGCGGTAAACCAGTATGTTTTACCGTTTACAGGCACAACAAGGCTTGCCGGTACTCTGATCTCTTTTTCAAGAAAGATTTTCTCTGCAAGTTTTGCTTTTTCTTTCCCCAGGGTAAAAAACAGCACGTTCCGTGCTTGGTTGATGATCAGCAGAGTCAGGGTAAGCCGCTTTCCCGGTGGCTTGGCCAGAGGCTCGTTGACAGCAACGACCCATTGCTCTTCTTCCTGAAGAGCCTCCTTGTTGTCAGCAAACAATGATGCGGTATGTCCGTCTTCTCCGAGCCCGAGGATCACAAGGTCAAACGTCGGAAACTCCTCTCCTGAGAAAGAGTCATCGGCCATAAAAAAATGACGGATGCTCTTTTCATACCCTCTTGCCGCCTCTTTTTCATTTTCCTGTTCTGCGGGCATTCTGAAAATATGGTTTTCAGCAATGGATATTTCTGCAAGCAGGGTCTCCCTGGCCATCCGGAAATTACTCTCTTGATTATCGAACGGGACGCATCGTTCATCCCCCCAGAAAATCCATGTCTTTTCCCAGGGCATACAGGTTATATTCTCTTTTCTGATAGCTCCTTCCGGCAAGGGGAGTTGAAGCTGATAGTGCTCCATAGTATTCGCATCAATACCTCGGGCAAGTTGCCGATACAGTGATCTGGGCGAGTTCCCGCCTGCAAGCACAAGAGAGAATCGCCCATGCTCCCTGATGGCCCGATATGCTTCTGAAATAATGAGTGCTGCAGCGTGTTCTGTTATCTCAGTTTCAGTGCCTTTATAAAGGAACTTTTGTGCAGCAATGTTCATCTCCTGTTTCCGTTATCATCTCCTGATTTCTGTGCTTTGTTACTTCTGTAATGCCCTTCTCTATCACTTTCCTCCCAAGCGCTTCACTGCTTCCCGAGCATTTGCATTCCCTTGATTAGCGGCAAGTCGATACCATTTGAGCGCTTCTGCATAGTCCACAGGAACACCTTCGCCACGTTCGTACATCACCCCGAGATAATTTTGGCTGTTGGCATTTCCCTGAGCAGCGGCAATTTGAAACCATTTGAACGCTTTGGGAAAGTCCGCACGAACACCATAACCGTTATAGTACATAAACCCGAGATTGTTCTGGCCGTTTGCATTCCCCTGATCAACCGCCAGGCGAAACCATTTGAGTGCTTCTGCATAGTCTTTTGTGACGCCACTGCCAAAATAGTACATAACCCCAAGATGTGACTGTGCGTTGGCATCCCCCTCTTCAACGGCCAGGCGAAACCATTTAAGCACTTCGGCATTGTCTTGAGTGATGCCGGTACCAGTTCCATACGTGTCACCAAGTTTATTCTGAGCTTTTGCATCATTTTTTTTATCAGCAGTTTGCCATTGCTGAATCTCTTGTGGGGTTGCTGCTTTGACTTGTCCAGATAATAGTGTCAAGCATAAAACACAGAGAGGTATTTTTTTGAGCATAATTCACATGTTATCAGCTAAAATCTTGGGGGAGGGGGGTTACCCGATAACGATAAGCCCATCCCGCTCTCTCGGTTCAGGTGGGACGGTGCGTCTTGCATAGCGTTCAGGGCGGGTGCGCTCAAGATACCAGGCGCAGGCGTGCCAGTCTTTTCGTTTAGCTGCGTTGATGATTTTCAGGTACTCAAGTTCACTGAGAGCTTCAGCTTGCAGCATGGCTTCGTGCAGCTGGCGTTGCAGGCTTGCTATCCCTTGCTTTTCGTCCTCTTTTCCCTGTTTGACCCATGCGTAATAGGTGGACGTACTGATATCGGCAACGGTGCAGGCTATCTTTTTGGTCATTCCGTTGCGGATGTTAGCAAGGAGTTTCTCTATGTGATCACTATCCAGCTTCATAGCATAACATAAGCAAAGAAAGTATAAAACACGAAAGCCCGGCTTTTCGGGGCTGAGAATTCGTTCATCGTGGTGTTGTTGTGTTATCATCGGATAACACGCTATAGCAATTTTTTGTGTTAAAGCAATTGTTGGCGGTCTCACAAACGAAAGAGCTTGTTGCTCGCTTTATCTTGCTGGTTAAATGGGGTGATGGAGTTTTTGAATTGGTCGAGGTTTCTCGCTTATCTGCTCATCACGGTGATTTCTGGATGAGTGATCAGGGAGGGTTCCTTTGGTAGAACATTCAGGTTAGTGCCCGCAAGTCGTGCTCTTTTTATTTGAAGTTTTATTTGGCTATTTTACGCCATAAGGTGGAGTCGGTAACGCTGATTATTTGAACACTGAATATCTTGCTGATGCAACAGCCGGTATAATTGTTTAAAGTCCCCCTATGAACAAAAAACCGCCCAGCAATAACTCTCCAACTCTGTCAGAGTTACGCGCTTTGGCCGAAGACCGCCTGAAGGAAAAACAGCTCAGCACTGCCGACTGCCAACTGCCGACTAATTCGTCCTCACCCGATGAGGTGCTCAGGCTTATCAATGAGCTTGAGGTGAACCAAATAGAGCTTGCAATGCAGCAGGAAGAACTTGCTCGAACCAGGATTGAGCTGGAGGGAAGTCTCACTCTGTACACTGATCTTTACGACTTTGCACCAACAGGGTATTTGACATTGGGCAGGGAGAGTACGATCCATCAGGCCAACCTGACAGCTACCAAATTGCTTGGCGTTGACCGCTCCCGATTACTGGGCATGTGGTTTAATAAACTTGTTCTTCCAGACGACCATCAAGTACTTGATGCACTGCTTGAGAAAGTGTTCACAAAGAGAGTACCGGGAACTTGCGAGGTAAAGCTTTTGGCAGACGCTGCTCCACTATCGAAAGCTCCAGAGGCTCACTTTGGCCGCATAGTTCGTATTGATGCCGCAATGAGTGATACTGATTATGGCTGCCGGGTTATTCTCTCAGACATTACTGAGCAAAAAAAGGCGGAAAATGAACTGCACAGGTTGACTCGTATACTCCGGGCCACCACACTTTGCAATCAGGCACTGATTCACAGCACTGATGAAATGGAATTGGTTCAAAAGATTTGCAATATCGTTGTAGATATTGGTGGCTATCGGATGGCATGGATTGGTTATACAGAACACGACAAGGAAAAAAGAGTACGCCCGATAGCGCAATCAGGCTTGGATGAAGGTTACCTTGAAACCGTTACCATATCATGGGATGATACAGAATTTGGACGAGGCACTGCAGGAACAGCAATCCGCAATGGTAAGCCAGTAACCTCGATTGATATTATCCATGATCCGATGATGAAGCCATGGCGAAGCGAAGCGATCAAGCACGGGTATGCATCCTCCCTAAGCCTACCCCTTGAAGCCGGTCACGATGTGTTTGGTGTATTGACGATGTATTCTTCGTGTCCTGGTGCTTTTAATGCTGAGGAAACAAAGCTGCACACTACACTGGCTGACAATCTGGCTTATGGCATCAGGATGTTGCGAACCCGTGAGGCAAAACAATGTTCAGATGATGAGCTGAAGCAGAGTGAAGAGCAGTTCAGGAAGATGTTTGAGGAGCATTCTGCAATAAAATTAGTGATTGATCCGGATACCGGTAATATTGTCAATGCCAACAAAGCTGCCGCTGATTTCTATGGGTGGTCAATTGAAGAACTCTGCACGATGCGTGTTCATGACATCAATACTTTCTCGTCTGAAGAGGTTTGCGATGTTATTGAGCAAATAAGATTGAGAAAGAAAAAACGGAGTTTGTTTCAACACCGCATGGCAAATGGCTCTCTTCGTGATATTGTGGCGTTCACCAACGTCATTAAGATCGGAGGAAAAGACCTTGTTTTTGCAATCATTCAAGACATCACCGAGCAGAAAGTTGCAGAACAAAAGATAGAGGGTTATGTAAAACTGTTGGAAAACGCAATGCAGAGCACCCTCCAGGCGGTTGCAAATGTCGTGGAAGCCCATGATCCCTACACCGCAGGTCATGAGTGGCGCGTTGGCATGATTTCGGGGGATATAGCTCGGGAAATGGGGTGGAGCGAAGAGAAGAGCAAGACTCTGCACCTTATTGGATTGGTGCACGACATTGGCAAAATGAGCGTGCCTTCCGAGATACTTTCCAAGCCGGGCCGATTGTCATCAATCGAGTTTGAACTCATCAAGACTCATGCTGAAAAAGGTTATCAAATCCTCAAGGATGTCGAGTTCACTCTGCCGATTGCAGAAATCATCCGGGAGCACCACGAGCGTATGGATGGCAGCGGCTATCCGCAGGGCCTGAAAGGAGAAGAGATACTTCTTGAATCGCGCATACTTGCCGTAGCCGATGTGCTTGAAGCCATGGCCTCACATCGTCCTTACCGCGCTTCATTAGGCCTTAAAGAAGCCCTTAATCATATAGAGAGCCAACGTGGCAGCTTATTCGATACCGAAGTGGTTGAAGCCCTGCTCCGCCTGTTTCGCGAAAAAGGCTATCAGCTCCCGGTCTGATGCTAACCAGCCGGAACAGAGTGTTGGGCTTGATTTCTGTGTGGTAGTTGGGTAACTTGGATTGTCATGTTATGATGTCGATTTGTGCTTTGTTTTGATGGCCATATGTATCTGAGGACAACCGTGTAAATGAAAAGGGAGAAGAGTTATGGCCGCGTTTGATTTTGGGGATAAATTTGATCCGCAGCTGTTCGATCAACAGCTCAATGCATCAGTAACCGTTAATACCCAGGACTATGTAAGGCTGGGTTGGGAGATGTTCAAAGAGCATATCGGGGAGTTTGTCGGATTTACGCTTATTATTTTTGTTGGGTCTGCATTAAGTTCCTCCCTGCATGCTCCGGGCTCCTTGATTTTCTCTGCAATTGCCGCATCCTTTTATGCTGGATACAGCATTGTCGCTTTCATGTTATTAAGGGGAAAGCCCTTTCAATTTGGAGATTTTTTCAGGGGTTTCAATTATTTTCTTCCCCTTTTTCTTGCCAGTCTTGCTGGTAGTCTGCTGGTAAGCATTGGACTTGTGCTCCTCATTTTTCCTGGTATTTATCTTGCCGTGGGATATATGTTTGCCACTTTTCTCGTCATTGATTACCGGATGGATTTCTGGTCTGCTATGGAGATCAGCCGTAAGATCATTACCAGGCATTGGTTCTCATTTTTTGGTTTTGCATTGGTTCTTTGTGCACTCAACTTTTTTGGCCTGCTGCTTTTTGGTGTGGGACTTCTGGTCACCATTCCTGTTTCTGCCTGTGCAGCGGCAATTGCATACAAGGAGATTATAGGTCTCCATTCGACGGAGTGGTAGTTGTTATAAACCAGGTTATCTGCAAGAAATTTGAAAGGAGAATTGGATATGAAAAACAGGCTGTTTTTTATTTGTCTGCTGTTTTTTGTTGCATGGTATGCTCCATCTCCTGCCGGTTATGCAGAGGAGAGTCAGGTGGTTGTATCAGCGACAGGAAGAGTGTTGGTCAAGCCGGATATGGCGGAGTTCGATGTGGTTGTCAAATCGGACGCAAACACTGCGGAAACTGCTGTTTCCGAGACTGCGGAAAAGTACCGTGCCGTTCAGAGCCGGCTAAGAACTGCCGGAATTTCACAAGAGGATGCTCCAACGGCAAGTTTTATAGTTTCACCTCGATGGGAGTGGAATCCCACTTTGGGTAAAAGTGTCCTGAAAGGGTACTCCGCCCGTCATGTTATTTCGGTCAAGGTGCGTACACTTGAGCGTATCGGCCAGGCAATTGACGCTGTCGCTCGTGGTGGTGCTGATGAAGTACAGAACGTCAATTTTTCATCAAGCAGGTATGACTCGCTTCGTCAGCAGGCACTCGCAGCAGCCGTAGAGAATGCTCGTCGTGATGCCGGTATTATGGCACGGGCAGCAGGTGGTCGCATTGGTTCCCTGATCGAGGTGAGTGTCAATGAACCTTCCATCAGCGTTCGCCCTCGTATGGCAGCGGTTGCCATGAAAGCTGCACCCTTTTCAGCTCCTACTGAAATAGCTCCGGCTGATCAGGATATTTCTGTCACTATTTCTTCCCGGTGGCGGTTTATAGCCTCTTCTTCCAAATAACTAAAGAGTTGTCGCTGGAAAATATTTCCCGGATAACTCCTTCTTATAGACGCTCCTGTGTTTTTTTTAAACAGGAAAGCGCGTATTCCGAAAAGACTGCAGGTGCTTACGGAACTCCGACAGATTTGACGGTGACCGAAAAAAACACTATCCTTGTGGGGTATTTTAATCTGCGTTTTCTTGCTTTAGAGTATTCCGGATTCAAGAGGGACTTTTTTTCTCCAGAAGGTATTTTCGATTCTCTCTGTTGTCATTCAGAGACTGGACAAAGCTTTTTTTTATCGTTAAAATCCGGGAGTTTCGGTTTTTGACCATGCCGGAGTCCCTTTTATTTTTGCTTATGCCGGTTTCCCTTGTTGCCGGAGCTGGTTTAATACCGTGAGAGGTTGCTTATGATGCGATTGATTTCCATGCTTTTTATCATGATGATGACAGTATTTCCCTCTGAAGGACGTTCACTGAGTTTTGACAACAATGCTTTACGAAATACTCTTTCTGTACTTTCCCAATCTCCGGAACTCAAAAATAAAATAGACCCTTTGGTGCTCAGTCAGGCACTTTCCGGTTATTATTCCCTTAAAGAACAGGGGAAGGTCAATCGTGATGGTATACTTACAGTCATTGATTTCAACCGTCCCTCAATTGATGAACGACTTTTTGTCATTGACATCAACAAGTGTCGATTGCTTTATTCAGGGCTTGTTGCACATGGAAGTGGCAGCGGTGATAATTATGCGCAAAGTTTTTCCAACCTCAATGGTTCTCATCGGAGCAGTCTCGGATTTTATACAACCGGTGATACCTATGATGGCAAAAACGGCTATTCTCTTAAACTTCTGGGTATGGAGCGGGGGATTAACGACAATGCTGAAGCAAGAAGCATCGTCATTCACGGGGCTCGTTATGTCTCCCATGACTATATCAGGCAGCATGGGCGTCTTGGCAGAAGTCAGGGGTGTCCCGCCCTCTCTTTTGACAGTATTCAGGAGGTTATTAATCTTATTAAAGGTGGAAGCTGTCTCTTTATCTATCATGCAGGCAGTGGTTATGCAAGCAAGTCAACACTGCTCAATCCTGATCTTGTCTCTTTGCACAAGGTAAGGTCGAATAGTATTTTTAACGCACACCAAAACGTATGATCGGTATTTTTCTTCTCTGGTTTGCTTTTAGTCCAGTTAATCCTGTTCCGGAAAGACCTGCTGTTTCTCCCCAGGTGCACCTTCAGCACCAGAAAGAGAATCCTCTTTTACCTCCAAAAAGCCTTGGCGGCAATGGTACAGCAGAACATATCCGAGGGCACCTTCTTCAGAAGGGCTATGCAGGCACTGAAGAATCTTTACCACTCAGCAGCAATATTGCCCGGTTCTATTCGACAAGAAGTTTTCAGCCCGTATGGACAAAGCCTCTGATGGTTTCAGAGCTTATCACTGCAATTGATGGCGCTCTTGACGATGGCCTTGATCCAGCAGATTACCATATCAGTCAAATCAAGGAGTTTTACAGCACCCCCCCGGTTACTCCCGAAATGCAGGCAAGGTATGATCTCTTGCTGACTGATGCTTATTTCACCCTGGCAAATCATCTTCGTTACGGTAAGGTTGATCCCCACAGCCTTGATCCGGATTGGAATATCAATACTGCAATCAGTCGCAGCGCTCTTGAGTACAGACTTCAGAATGCCATTGCAACTGAACGGATAGCATCGGTATTAAAAGAGATTCGACCACAATCCGCCAAATATAACCAGCTTAGAACATGGCTTGCAAAGTATCGGGCAATTGCCCGGGCAGGCGGTTGGCCGGTATTGTCGCAAGGGTCGAGTCTGCAAGAGGGTATCAGAGATAAAAGGGTGATCCGGCTGCGTAAACGTCTTGAAGCATCAGGGGATATTGCAGTGTTGAGAACCGACTCGTCAAAGGTTTTCAACAGGGAGCTGGCAGATGCGGTCAAACACTTCCAGAAGCGCAACGGTAATGATCCCGATGGCGTGGTAGGACCATCCACCGTAAAAGTTATGAATATTCCGGTTGAACGCCGTATTGATCAGATTCGCATCAATCTCGAACGCTCTCGGTGGTATTTAAGTGACATCGAGTCAACGTATATCATGGTTAATATTCCGGATTTTACCCTTCATTATGTCGAAAACGGCCGTAATCGATGGCTGACAAAGGTTGTTGTCGGTCAACCAGACCGTAAAACTCCGGTGTTTAAAGCCGAGATGCAGTATATCATTATAAATCCCCAATGGGTGATTCCTCCAACCATTCTTGATGAAGATGCCCTTCCCGGTATTCGCAAAAGCCTATCTTACCTTAGCCGCAAAAAGCTGAATGTCATTGACAGGAACGGCGCTCTTGTCGATCCAGCTTCTGTTAACTGGAGACAGTATACAGGCACAAACTTTCCCTATCGCCTGCAGCAGTCCTCCGGAGACCAGGGGTCACTCGGGAGGATCAAGTTCCTGCTCCCGAACAAGCATATTGTCTATCTGCATGATACGCCACACAAGGAGCTGTTTAAAAAGAGCTCCAGGCCCTTCAGTTCTGGTTGTGTCAGAGTGGAAAATCCGCTCGAGCTTGCAGGACTGGTGCTTCAGGATAGTGTAAAATGGAGTCAGGAGCGTATCAGTGCAGCTGTTGATACCAAAAAAACCAGGACGATTTCTCTCCCGAAACGGATTCCGGTTTTTATTCTTTATTTTACAGCAGTTGCTGACGGCGACGAAATCCTTTTCTTTGATGATGTGTATGGAAGGGATAGTGCTGTGTTAGATGCTCTTAAAAAACCGGCACCAACATACTAAACGGAAAGCTGATGTCGTTTTCTGTTGTTATCAATATTAAAAGGGAGTTTGAAACTTCCGCTACTCCCGACAAAGTGTTCGGTTTACTTGCCGATGTTCCACGTTCCGCCTCACATTTTCCGAAAGTTGATAAACTTGTTGAGCTCGGCGACAATACTTTTCGCTGGGAGATGGAAAAAATAAGTATCGCCAGCTACACCCTTCAGCAAACCATATATGCATCCCGGTATACAGCTGATCCGGCAGCCCGAAAGATTACCTGGACCCCAATTCAGGGAGTTGGCAATGCCAATGTTGAGGGCGAGTGGGCCATTACCCCGAAAGAGGCTGGAACAAAGGTGGTTCTCAATACAAAAGGGGATATGACAGTCGATTTCCCCTCTTTTTTAGAGTTCATCATCTCCCCGCTTGTTGTCATGGAATTCACCTCCATGATCGATCGCTATCTCCTCAACCTGCAGGAAACATTCAGCACGCTCTGATTGTAGAAACCGCTTGATCCCTTCAGAATGAGCATTCGCTTTTACATTCATCATGCCGCATAGAGAAACAATCGCAGTTTATCTCATCAGTCAAGACCTTCCGAATGAAGACTTATAATGAAAAACGATTACAACCGTGTTATAAAAATATTTAACGCCATTTGTCTATTTTTCCTGCAGGCAATTTTCTTGTTCTCATTGGTAAAAAACTTCTTCCCGCGACGCTCGATTCGTGCTTTAGATGTTTGGAATATATTCTCATAGTTGAATGAAAATTCTTGAATATACCGGCCTTGATGTTTCCAAGGTCAAGGCAAGCTATCGTAAGGTAACCGATGCCATTGCCCGCAATGATTTCCGGGCGGCACAGGTAAAAAAACTTGTCAACCTCACTCATGGCAAGTTCTATCGTGCAAAGCTTGATGATGCCGACCGGCTGCTCTTTATACTGGTTCGCCATGGCGATGAAGTGTGCGCGTTGATGCTTGAGGTTATTGCCAGCCATAATTACGACAAGTCGCGCTTTTTGCGGGGAGCTGTCATAGACGAATCAAACATTCCAGCTATTGATGCTCTTGAAGCGATAAAAAATGCTGAGCCTTTACGCTATCTGCATCCTGAGCATACCGAGATTCACCTGCTCGACAAACCCATTTCCTTTGATGATAACCAGGAATTCATATATCGACAGCAGCCTCCCCTGATTATTGTAGGTAGTGCGGGCAGCGGCAAGACAGCCTTGACTCTTGAAAAGCTGAAACATGCCGAAGGCGAGGTGCTCTACGTTACTCATTCGGTCTATCTGGCACAGAATGCACGAAACCTCTACTACGCTCAAGGGTTTGAGCACGCAGGGCAGGAAGCGCAGTTTCTCTCTTACTCTGAGTTTGTGGAATCGATTCGTGTTCCTGCTGGTCGTGAAGCCACTTGGCGCGATTTTTCAAGGTGGTTTTCGAGAATGCAGAACACCTTTAAAGGTATTGACGCGCATCAGGCATTCGAGGAGATCCGCGGAGTAATTACTGCCGGTGAAGGGGGGATTCTAAGCCACGAGGAGTACGCACTGCTTGGTATTCGTCAATCAATCTTTGCCGAAAATCAGCGTGATAAGCTCTATGAGCTTTTCGATAAATATCGTCAGTGGCTTGCTGAAGAGGGGTTGTTTGACTTGAATATTGTTGTTCATGACTGTGTGGCGACACCCCGATACGATTTTGTTGTTATTGACGAGGTGCAGGATCTCACCATTGCACAGCTTTCTCTTGTGCTTAAAACGCTTAAAAAGAAAGGAAACTTCCTGCTCTGTGGCGATTCAAACCAGATTGTTCATCCTAACTTCTTTTCCTGGAGTCAGGTAAAAACTCTCTTCTGGAATGACCCGAACCTTGCCGGAAAGCAGCAGATGAGTGTGCTTACTGCCAATTTTCGCAACGGAACGGAAGCTACCCGTATTGCCAATCAATTGCTCAAAATCAAACAGCAGCGCTTTGGTTCTATTGACCGGGAGAGCAATTTTCTTGTACAGGCAGTTGGGGGGGATGCAGGGAAGGTGGCACTTATGGCTGATAATGATTCTGCAAAACGTGAACTCGATAAAAAAACAAAACAATCAACCCGCTTTGCCGTGCTTGTCATGCGTGATGAAGACAAGCTTGAAGCGCGTAAATATTTTTCAACACCCTTGTTGTTCTCGATACATGAAGCCAAAGGGCTGGAATATGAGAATATTGTCCTCTACAGGTTTGTTTCCAGCCATCGAAGCGAATTTAACGAAATCGTGGATGGAGTTGCCAAAGATGATATTTCTATAGAAACCCTCGACTATCGTCGGGCAAAAGACAAGAGCGACAAGTCCCTTGAAGTCTACAAGTTTTTTATCAATGCTGTCTATGTTGCACTGACCAGAGCGATCAAAAATCTCTATATCATTGAATCCGATACGGGGCACCGGCTCTTCAGCCTGCTTGACCTGGAAGTAGATGGTAAAGTAAATGTCGAACCAGCGCAATCATCACTTGAGGATTGGCAGAAAGAGGCCAGAAAGCTTGAAATGCAGGGTAAACAGGAGCAGGCAGAGTCTATTCGCCGGACGATTCTCAAACAATCCCCGCCACCCTGGCCGGTATTTGATGAAGGCCATGTACGGGAGGCGCTTCTTAAAGTATTCCGTGAAAATGTACCTGGCAATAAACACAAACAGCAGCTTTACGAATATGCCGCCTATCATGATGAGCCTTTTCTGGCTGAACGGCTCATTAAGGATGCGCAATTTGACTCTAAAAAAAGTTTCAATGAACAGCTTGAAACACTTGGCAGGAAAAGTTATCTGCCTTACTTCAGCCAGCAGGCCAGGAGCATTTTAAAGCAATGTGATCAGTATGGTATTGATCACCGGCTTCCCATGAACCAGACTCCGCTGATGGCTGCGGCTACTGCCGGCAATATTCCTTTGACTGAAGCCCTGCTTGAACGGGGTGCAGACAGGGAGAAGGCCGACCAGTATGGATTCAATGCCCTGCATTGGGCAATGTGTAAAGCATTCCGTAATCGTGAATATGCCCGTAAAAACTTTGCGGTGCTTTATGAACTGCTTGCTCCACCTTGTGTTGACGTCAATACCGGTGATCGTCTTGTGCGCCTTGATCGCCATCTTTCCGAGTACTTTCTTTTTCAGACACTTTGGGTACTTTTTAAATCCCGTTTCACCCATCGGCTGCGGAACCTTTACGGAGCTTTTGATACAAAGGTAATTCTTGAAGCATGGGAACATATGCCAGCCAATGTTGTTTATCCTGAACGCAACCGTCGGCAGTATCTCTCAGGAGTTCTTTCACGCAACGAAGTTGAGCGCGACTATGCATACAACCGGGCGTTGTTTGTGCGCATAAAACAAGGGTGGTATCAATTCAATCCGAAACTTTCAGTACGATCCATTGACTCCGAAAACAAACAGGGATGGATTTCCGTGTATCAGGCCTTGAATCTTTCACTGATTTATGAGTTTTCGGATGAGCAGATTTTTTTGCAGGTTGAAAAATACTTTACGATGGCCGGAATGCCGAAACCAGCCTCTCCGGTTTCCGCCGAACACGCTCTGGCCCGCATGAAAGAATATCAAATAAGGCGTTCTCCGCACTGGGAATTGGTGAAAAAGATAGGTAGTGAACTTAATGCACAATCATTGAAGGAGCTCCAAAAGAGCAAACGTCTACAGGCAGAAAAGAAAAAACGTCTTGAAGAAGAAATACGTCTTCAGAAAGAGGCGATAAGGATGCTTAAAGAACAGCAGGAACGCGACAGGGATCAATTATCATTACAGCTGTAACTTCCTTAAAGCTAAAATTCACAGAACACTGTTCAAAAAATGTCAACAAACTCTGTAAATATCCTTGCGATTATCGGCACTTATCGAAAAGGAGGCATTATCGATAGTGCTGTCGATGTGATACTGGCCTCAGCAAGGGAAGCTGGCGCCGAGACCCGCAAGATTTATTTAATCGACAAGCATCTATTATTCTGCACCAATTGCAGGAGCTGCACTCAGCAGGCAGGTACTCAATATGGCGCCTGTGTGCTTGATGACGATATGACAAGCGTGCTTCGGGAACTTGATCGGGCTGATGCAATTGTATTGGGTTCACCAATGAATGCAGGGACGGTTACAGCGGTGATGAAAGTGTTTATAGAACGACTTGTCTGTACAGCCTACTGGCCATGGGGAGCCTTATCTCCGAAATATCGAAATACGGAAAAAAAGAAAAAGGCTGTGCTTGTTGCTTCTTCAGCAGCTCCTGCCTTTATGGCAAATTTTACAGGAGATGTTATGGGACGGCTGAAAACTGCAGCAGTCATGCTTGGAGCCCGGACAATCGGCACCCTCTTTATCGGGTTGGCCGCACAACAGCAACATCAGGAAATCAGCAGGCGCGCACGAAAAAAAGCTCAACTTCTTGGCAAAAAACTTGCTGCAGGCCAGTAATTCAAAAGGCGATTCAACCTGGTTAATCACGGTTATTATGAAAGACTTTCTGCACAGGAATCCAGATATCGGTTCAAACAAAACAACTCCTCCCGAACCACTCAAACCCGGCATTTTTCAATCTTCACCTGCAGTTGCATATGGAGCAATGGCTCTAGGTGCCCTGGCCATAGGAGCACTCGCAATAGGAACTCTGGCCATTGGCAAACTTGTTCTTGGCAAACTTTCTATCGGGCATGCTCATATCAAAAAACTCGAAATAGATGATCTTATTGTGCACAATAGGGAGACTATAGAACGTTCTTAAATAACACAGGAAGTCTGATAAAAGGCTATGCTTCCTGGTAACCATAAACGAAAGATCAACTGAGATGCGTTGAAAAAGCTACTGAAACTTGACGATATGAATGTCGTCCATAAATCCATTCTGCTTGATGAGTTGTTTACAAGGTATCAGCCATTGTTAGCAGCTGATTATGAAGCGTATAAAAATCATTGTTTGCGGGTTTTAAATTTTTGTCGCGTACTGGCAGGAGAAGGTGCGAATGCTGATAAGATTGCTCTTGCCACCTTCTTTCATGATATCGGAATATGGAGCGATAACACCTTTGACTACCTGATCCCTTCTCAATTGCTTGCCCGCAAATATCTGGAAGAAACAGGTCGAATTGCCTGGATCGATGAAATAGAGGCAATGATTGGCGAGCATCATAAGCTTCGGCGATATGAGGCCAATCCTTCATGGCTGGTTGAACCCTTCAGGAAAGCTGATTGGATAGATATGACTGGCGGATTGCTCAGATGTCGCTTGCCTGATGATTTTGTTACAGATGTCATTTATGCTTTCCCGAATGCCGGATTCCATAAAAAGCTTATTGCGCTTTCCCTGGATCGACTTAAAACGCATCCATTCAATCCATTACCGATGATGAAGCTGTAGCAGCTGGAAGCAACCTTTTATCCAAGGCAATTATGAACACGGTGCTTCGGATAAAAGGTGGTTCCTGACAGTCAGCATCTTATTCGGGATCGTAGTTTAGTACCGGGGCAAGCCATTTTTCAGCTTCTTTGCTGTTCATCCCTTTACGTCGGGCGTAATCCTCAACCTGATCCCTGCAGATTTTACCGAGTATAAAGTATTTTGCGGCCGGGTGAGCGAAGTAAAGGCCGCTGACCGAAGAAGCCGGGTTCATGGCAAATGTTTCGGTCAATGTAATGCCAGTGTTGGTTTCTGCGTTCAAAAGGGTGAACAGTTCTGCTTTTTCTGTATGGTCAGGGCAGGCTGGATAGCCCGAAGCGGGGCGGATGCCCTGATAGTTTTCCGAAAGCAGTTCTTCACTTTTGAGATTCTCTACCGGAGCATAACCCCAGAGTTCACGGCGCACCTGCTCATGGAGCATTTCTGCAAACGCTTCAGCCAGGCGGTCAGCGAGTGCCTGCGTCATGATACGATGATAATCGTCAAGCTCTCCGCTGAACTGTTTGAGCAGCTTTTCGATGCCGAGTCCGGCAGTGACGGCAAATCCTCCGATGTAGTCATTGAGCCCGCTCTCTTTTGATGCAATAAAATCAGCAAGAGCCAGATTCGGTTCACCTGCTTCTTTTTCCTGCTGCTGACGAAGGGTGTGCAGGGTCATGAGTACGGTATTACGGTTCTCATCTGCATAAACATCAATATCGTCTCCAGTACTGTTTGCAGGGAAGATACCTGCAACTCCTTTCAGGCCGAGCAACGTTTCTTTTTCGATCCTGTCGAGCAGTATGTTTGCATCATCAAACAGTTTTTTTGCCTCTATGCCGTTTTCTGTATGGTCAAAAATTTGCGGATAGCGTCCGTGAAGCTCCCAAGCCATGAAAAAGGGCGTCCAATCAATATATGGTCGCACTGCCTCGACGGTTACGTTCTCAAGCAGGGTGATACCTGGTTTGAGGGGTTGGTAGACGGTAGTGTCATCCCACTGGAGCGAAGGACGGTTCCGGCGGGCTTCGGTGAGCGGCAGGTACTTTTTGGATGTTGTGCGCGATGCATGGCTCTTTCTCAGTCCAGCCTGTTCTTTTTTCAGTTCCGCAATGTAACCAGGGCTGAGCGCAGGATTGAGCATACTGTTGACTACAGGAACACTTCGTGATGCATCAAGCACCTGTACCACCACTCCTGAATAGACAGGAGCAATCTTGACAGCTGTATGTATTCTTGATGTCGTTGCTCCTCCAATCAGAAGCGGGATTTTCATGCCAAGTCGTTCCATTTCGCTTGCTACATAGACCATTTCATCAAGCGAAGGGGTAATGAGTCCGCTCAGTCCAATCAAATCAGCTTTTTCCCGTACTGCCGCTTCAAGGATCTTTTCGCACGGCATCATAACGCCGATATCAACGACATCATAATTATTGCAGGCAAGTACAACAGCGACAATATTTTTGCCGATATCGTGCACGTCACCTTTAACTGTTGCAAGCAGTACTTTTGCTTTAGCACTGGTATCCTTGTTCATCGCCTTTTCTGCTTCAATGAAAGGAAGAAGGTAGGCTACTGATCGTTTCATGACACGGGCGCTTTTAACAACCTGGGGCAGAAACATTTTGCCTTCGGCAAAGAGGTCTCCGATGGCATTCATACCGTTCATCAGCGGTCCTTCAATAACCTGCAGCGGGCTCGGATAGAACTTGCGTGCCTCTTCGGTATCCTCTTCGATGTACTCTACAATGCCTTTAATCAATGCGTGGCGAAGACGATCCTCGACGGGTGCACTGCGCCATTCGGCAGCTATAGCCTCGGTTTTCTCTCCGTCATTACTGATCGTTTCGGCAAAACTGACCAGTCGTTCCGTCGCGTCAGGGCGACGGTTGAGCAGAACATCCTCAACCCGAACCAGTAATTCAGGATCTATATCTTCATAAATAGCAAGCTGACCGGCATTGACGATGCCCATGTCAAGTCCTGCCTGGATCGCATGGTAAAGAAACGCGGCATGCATGGCCTCTCGAACCGGTTCATTTCCACGGAAAGAGAAGGAGACGTTGCTGATACCACCGGAAATCTTTGCATAGGGAAGGTTCTCCTTGATCCAGCGCACCGTCTGAATAAAATCAACAGCGTAGTTGTTATGCTCCTCGATGCCTGTCGCAACGGTCAGGACGTTTGGATCGAAGATAATATCCTCGGGGGGGAAGCCCACCTCAAGAGTCAGAATATCATACGCACGTTTGCAAATGGCAATGCGGCGCAGGTAGCTGTCGGCCTGTCCCTGTTCGTCAAACGCCATGACAACGGTTGCCGCACCGTATTGCAGAACTTTTTGTGCACGTTCCTTGAAGAGCTCTTCACCCTCCTTAAGACTGATGGAGTTGACGATGCTTTTTCCCTGAACGCACTGCAGTCCGTTTTCAATAACTGACCATTTCGAGCTGTCTATCATGATCGGTACGCGGGATATTTCAGGTTCGGATGCAATAAGGTTGAGGAACTCCTTCATCACCTGTTCGGAGTCGAGCATGCCCTCATCGAGATTGATATCAATAACCTGTGCACCGCTTTCAACCTGCTGGCGGGCAATGGAGAGTGCCTCATCGTAGTTGCCATCCTTGATAAGGCGGGCAAATTTTTTGGATCCGGTTACATTGGTTCGTTCGCCAATATTGATAAACCCTGTTGTGCTGTTGACCCTTAGCGGTTCCAGGCCGGAGAGCATCAGTTCATGGTGTTTTGCAGGGCGGCGGCGCGGTTTCAGTGCTTTGACCGCTTCTGCAATGGCCTTGATATGCTCAGGGGTCGTACCGCAGCATCCCCCGACAATATTGACAAAACCTGAAGTTGCAAAGTCAGCGATTTGGGCGGCCATATAGTCAGGTGAGTCGTCATATTCTCCAAACTCGTTTGGAAGGCCTGCATTCGGATAGACGCTCACAAGGCTTTCAGCAATCCCTGACAGTGCTGCAATGAAAGGACGCATCTGTTTTGATCCGAGAGCACAGTTCAGGCCTACAGAGAGCAGATCCGGCATATGTGCGATAGATATCCAGAACGCCTCAGTTGTCTGGCCTGAAAGGGTCCGGCCGCTTGCATCAACAACAGTTCCTGATACCATTACAGGAATATGCAGCCCGGTGCGCTTGAAAAACTCCTCTATGGAAAAAAGTGCGGCTTTACAGTTGAGGGTATCAAAGACGGTTTCAACAAGCAGAAGATCAACTCCACCCTCCATCAACCCTTCAAGCTGAAGGGTATAGTTATCGACAACTTCCTGGAAGCTGACTGCCCGGAAGCCCGGATTGTTGACATCAGGGGAGAGTGAGAGGGTTTTATTGGTCGGGCCTATAGAGCCTGCAACAAATCGCGGCTTATCGGGAGTTCGTGCTGTATACTCATCGGCAGCCTTTTTTGCCAGTCGTGCAGCTTCGAGATTCAGTTCTTTTACGATGTCAGAGGCATTATAGTCTGCCTGGGAAATCGGGTTGGCATTGAACGTGTTGGTTTCAATAATGTCCGATCCCGCCTCAAGAAAGTCGCAGTGGAGTGCGTAAATGATATCCGGCCGTGTCAGAACAAGGATATCGTTGTTTCCCATGAGCGGATGCGAGTGGGTCGCAAACCTGGTGCCCCGGTAATCTTTTTCCTGTAGTTTATGGCGCTGGATCATGGTGCCCATGGCACCGTCCAGTACAAGGATGCGTTGTTCGAGCAGGCTTAAGAGTGTGTCCTTCATTCTATATGCGGGGCGGCGGTTAAAAAAAAGAGAATATACGATTAAGTCGGCAATTACTTCCTTTCCGGCAGTGGCGGCTATGCTAATCCGATTCAGGCATTTTTTCTTCAAGCCAGGAGCTGATAAGCACAATCCCGCTGTCAGAAATTTGATGGGCTACAGGGTATTCACGATAGGTCAGATCATCAACGTTCTGTTGCAGCCATGCATCTGCCGCCCGGCCTTTTGCGATCGGCAGGATATCGTCATGGATTCCATGCATCACAAGAAAAGGGAGCTTCCTCAGTGCCGGCTTTGCTGTTTCAGGCGGCTGGGATGACTCGGGAAGCTGTCCGCTCAGCGCAATAACGCCATGCAACAGCTCCGGGGCATTATACGCCATCAGATAGCTCATGACCGCACCTTGACTGAACCCCATAAGAAAAACCTTGTTTCCGCGAGGCCGGTACTCCCCGATGATCTCACCGGTGAATTTGATCAACAGTTCAAGGGCTTTTTTGGCCGCACTGTAATCGACGGTGATGCCGCTATGGGTAAAGTCAATGGGAAACCAGCCATACATGCCAAAGTCCATTGTCTGTGGTGCTCTTGCACTGATATAGCGGAATTCCGGGCGCAGTGCCGGTGCTATTTGAATCAGATCTTTTTCGTTACTGCCATATCCGTGAAGCATGATCACAAGCGGGGCATTTTCCGGTTTTGCAGGTGCAAGGTCCAGATAAGTGAGTGAAAGGTTATTGCGTTGCAGCATAGTTGAAAATAGGCTTACTGATGGGTTGAGTTGATAATCCGGGAAATGAATCCGCCTCCGAGAACTTCGCTGTCGCGGTAAAAGACCGCCGCCTGTCCTGTCGATACAGCACTCTTTGGCGAAATAAACGACACGGTTGCTGAGTTATCCCCGAGAGGCTCAATGATGCACGGTGTCTCCTTGTCGCGATACCGGATTTTTCCGCATGCTTCAATCTGTCCGGTCAGGCTCTCCAACCCGATCAGGTTCAGCTTGGATGCGACAAGTTGTGAGCATTCCAGGGAAGACTTTTTTCCAACATGGATGCGGTTATGCTCCGTGTCGAGAGCCGTGACATAGAGGGGCTTTTTGGCAGAAACACCAAGCCCGCGACGCTGTCCGATTGTATAAAAGGGATAGCCGCGGTGTTTGCCGATAATGTTGCCTGTTTCGTCCACAATATCTCCGCCCGCTACCTTTTCCGTCAGGCCGGGTATAGCGCCTTCAAGGTAGTTGCAGTAATCGTCCTGCGGAACAAAGCATATCTCCTGACTCTCCTTTTTTTCAGCAGCTCTTACCCCGAATGAGTGAGCCAGCTTGCGGACTTCCGGTTTGGTAAGCTTTCCGAGAGGAAAGAGAGTTTTTGAGAGGTCACTCTGCGAGAGCATCCACAAAAAATAGCTCTGGTCTTTTTCCTGGTCAGCCCCTTTGTAAAGGCGATATCTTCCATTGCTGAAGTCGGTGGCAGCAAAATGGCCGGTGGCAACAAAATCTGCATCAAGCAGCTTCAATCCTTCAAAAAGACCAAACCATTTGATTTTTTTATTACAGACCATGCAGGGGTTTGGTGTCCTGCCTCCAAGATAGTCATCATGAAAATAATGGATTACTTCATCCCTGAATTTACTGCTGAGGTTGAGGGTCAACACTGGAATCTGAAAATCCGGATGGTCGCTGATCACAAGCGGCGATGGCTTAAGTGAAGGCTTCTCATCAAGAGAGTCGAGCACCCTGATGTTTAAACCCGTGACTTCATAGCCCTGTTCAACAAGCATACATGCCGAAACGGCTGAATCAACTCCTCCCGAAATACCGACAACAACTTTTTTTTTCGAATGCATACGTTAACTGAGTTTATAGCCGGGACCGCCGCCACCTTCAGGGGGTATCCAGGTAATTATTCCATAAGGATCGACTGTTTCGCATGTTTTGCAATGCAGGCAGTTCGACGGGTTAAGTTTGAGTTCAGGTCGGGGATCACTTGTTATTTCGTAAACCTGCGCCGGGCAGAAGTGACGGCAAGGATTGGCATACTCTACAGTGCATTTTTTCAGGCATATTTCCTCAATATCTTCCGGCTTTATAAGCAGGTGGCACGGCTGGTTCTCTTCGTGCATTGTGCCCGACCGGTAGAGGCTCTCTGTTTTGCTGAACGTGAGTTTACCGTCGGGAGTGAAGGACTCTCTTTCAGGGCTCTGTGATGCTGCTCCATTTTTCTTGCTACGTTGCTTTACAAAGCCATCAGCCATTGCAAGACCGGGAAACGTAAGCTGAAGTCCTGCATGAAGCAAGCCGGAATAGAGTCCGCTATCAAAAGCCTTCCGGTAGTTTCTTGCAGCATGCAGCTCATCGTAAGCCCACGATTTTTTGAACCGTTCATCATAGCTCTTCAATTGATCAGAAGAAAAATCATTATGCAAAAGCGATTCAAACATGGTTTCAGCAGCAAGAATTCCGGATTTCATCGCCAGGTGAAGCCCTTTGTGGCGTTGCATGTTCACGAGGCCGGCAGATTCACCGGTAACAAGAAACCCAGGGCCGTATAGAGGGGGAATGGCATCTGCTCCGCCGGACGTTATTGTTCTTGCCCCCGACTCAATCATGCTTCCGCCTTCAAGTATTCTGGCAAGCAGCGGATGCTGTTTAAACCGCTGAAGGTTACGATAGGGATCGCACATCGGAGAATCGGGTTCCAGCGAAGTGACAAACCCAAGGCAGAGCAGTGTCGGGGAGAAGGCATAGAGCCATCCGCCACCATACTTGTCAGTTGGAAGAGGGTGCCCAAACATCTGGTGCACCTCTCCCGCGACGAGGCGGCCAGCCGGTATGCGCCACGTCTCTTTTACTCCCGTTTCGTATCGTTGCCGAACAGTTTCCTGCCTTGTCGGAAAGTGTTCACAAACTTTGCGGTAGAATGACCCGTCAGAGCCTTCCCCTATGACGGCAACTTTTGTTGTAAGCAAAAGCCCTGCTTCAAAGTTGGTTTTTTTTTGACCGTTTCTGTCGATACCTTTATCATCAGTCAGTATGCCGGCAAGTCTGCCATGTTCAACATAAGGCAGAGCAGCGGCTGTATTGTCGAAGAATTGAACGCCCTCCTTTTGAGCCTCTTCAGCCATCCATGATCCCAGCCGGCTGAGCGATACAACCATGTTCCCCTTATTGTTGAACGGCTCGGGACAAAACGGAAAAGGAAACTTTCTTTTAGCGGTCAGATACCATAGATGTTCATTTGAAACCGGAGTTTCCACAGGACATCCCCGCTCCAGGTAATCCGGGAAAAATTCCTCAAGAGCTTTCGGATCAAGCAGAGCGCCGGAGAGCAGATGAGCGCCAGCATAACGACCCTTATCGATAACTGCTATGGTTGGTTCAAGCAGATTTGCCGATTGAGAGTTATGTTGTTTCAGCCTACGCTGCAGGTGTATTGCCGATGCAAGGTTTGCAGGCCCAGCGCCGATAAAGACAATATCGAATTCAAGTGACTGACGATCCTGCACCATGTACTGTTAATTTTACACCCTTCAGATAAACCTGCGCAGAGTAAAAAAAGAAATATTTTCAGCAACTTTCAACAATTCTGCCTTTAAGCTGTAGGTTTCCCGGCAACACATGAACAAAAATTTTCCCAAGCAGTTGTTCAGTAACTTCAAGTGTGGGTTGCTTATAGAATTGATGTTCCAGCCTTTCCATCAAGCGAGATTAAAAATTTGTAATGGTTCATGTAAGTATTATAATGTACCAAGTCATAACAGAACTTCAACTGCTATAAATTTCCCTGGTTAGTACATGGGCAGAGTTATTGCGATTGCAAACCAGAAAGGAGGGGTTGGAAAAACAACCACTTCCGTCAATATAGCCGCATCTATTGCTATTTCTGAGTTTAAGACATTGCTTATCGATATCGACCCTCAAGCCAATGCCACGTCGGGCTTTGGTCTTGAAGTAGGCGATGAAATCGATAATACTTTTTACCAGGTTATGGTAAAAGGCGGCAACATACAGGATGCTATCAAGTCTTCCAGTCTTGAGTATCTCGATGTTCTTCCGTCCAATGTCAATCTTGTCGGAATGGAGGTAGAGCTGGTCAATATGAAAGAACGCGAGTATGTGATGCAGAAAGCGCTCAAGGGAATTCGCGCCCAGTACGATTATATCATTATCGATTGTCCGCCCTCGTTAGGGCTGATCACACTTAATTCGCTTACTGCCGCAGATTCCGTGCTTATTCCGGTTCAGGCCGAATATTATGCTCTCGAGGGTTTGGGAAAGCTGCTCAATACCATCAGTATTGTCCGAAAGCACCTTAATCCGAAACTGGAAATTGAAGGTGTACTGGTTACCATGTATGATGCGAGGCTTCGTCTTGCCTCACAAGTTGCCGAAGAAGTCAAGAAGTTTTTCAAAGACAAGGTTTATAAAACCTATATCCGCAGGAATGTTCGTCTTTCTGAAGCGCCAAGTCATGGTAAACCTGCGCTGCTCTACGACGCTCAGAGTATTGGATCGAAGGATTACCTCGATCTGGCACAGGAGATTTTTGAAAGAGACGGCAATATTAACAAATTTAAAGTCCGGCAGTAGCGGCTGACCGGTGAGCTGGTGAGGGATATGACAAAAAAAGCACTGGGAAGAGGGTTAAAGGCACTTATTCCGGACGAGGGGTTTGATTCCGGTTCAAGGAATGAGGAGCAGGAGCTTGCCCAGGACGGGAGTATCGGCAGCCTGCCTATCGAAAAAATACGTGCAAATCCGTTTCAGCCCCGCAAAGAATTTGATGAAAATGCGCTTGAAGAGCTGAAAAACTCAATCATTGAAAATGGGGTCATACAGCCGGTAACCGTATGCAGGGATGGTGAAGGCTATCAGCTCATCAGTGGAGAACGTCGTCTCAGAGCTGTTCAGCAGGCCGGCTTCAAGTTTATTCCTGCCTATGTTATTGAAGCGCATGATGATTCAAGCAAGCTTGAACTGGCGCTTATCGAGAATATTCAACGCGAGGATCTTAATGCCATAGAAGTTGCACTGGCACTTAAAAGCTTGACAAGCAAGTGTCGTCTGACCCAGGACGAGATAGCGCAGAAAGTCGGCAAAAACCGTTCTACGGTCAGTAATTTTCTCAGGCTTCTCAAGCTTCCGTTACAGATTCAGGACAGCATCCGCAACAGGGAAATATCCTCAGGGCATGCAAGAGCGTTGATTAACCTGCCTGGTGAGCAGCAGCAGTTGAAGGTATGGAAACAGATTCTCAGTCGTCAGCTTTCAGTTCGTCAGACCGAAGCACTGGTTAACCGCATGTTCAAGGATCAGTCCAAACCATTAGTGCCCGACTCATTTGAACGCTCTTCCCACGTTACCCAGCTTGAGTCCATACTTCGAGATAAACTTGCAACAAAGGTTCGTATCGTTGAAAAGAAAGGTGGCAAGGGCGAAATTCATATTCAGTATTTTTCGAATGACGATCTCGACAGGCTTCTCGATATTATGAATTAAGTGTGAAAACAGGCCGGTTTAAACTGCATTTTTTTCACCGCAAACGTTACGTACAGCAATCATTATGAGGTTTACTCTTGTAGGAAATGGCAGAATGGGCAAGCAGGTTGCCAGTGTGATCAGTCAGTCTGGATGCCATGAAACTGTTGCAGTTCTCGATGTAGATACCCCTGTCGTTCCTGAAGTGTTTCATGGCAGCGATGCCATTATTGATTTTACAGTCAGGGATGCATTTCTCGGCAATCTGCCAGCCATGCTCTCGTCCGGGGTTCCCATTATTGTGGGTACAACAGGGTGGGATGATGTCATGGATGAGGTCAAAAAAAAGGTCTCTCTGGCAGGTGCTTCACTTCTCTACTCAGCTAATTTTTCGCTTGGAGTTAACATTTTCCTTAGAAGCGTGCGCGAAGCAGCACGGCTGATTGCTCCTTTTCCCCAGTTTGATATTGCCTTTGCAGAGCAGCATCACACCGCTAAAGCTGATTTCCCGAGTGGAACCGCTCTCCGGGCTGCCGATATGATTTTATCGGCAAACAGCCGCAAAAAAACCATTGTCCGTCAACTCTCAGACGACAGAAAGCTTGCACCTGATGAACTGCAGGTTGCAGCTCTAAGGCTTGGAGGTGTGTTCGGAAAACACACAGCCTTTATTGATTCTGATGCTGATGAAATTGTTATTTCTCATACAGCGAAAAACCGTTCAGGTTTTGCCTCAGGCGCCGTTGAAGCTGCAAGTTGGCTTGCCCTTCGCCATAAAACCAAACCTGGATTTTATACCATGGATGATTTTTTAAATGAACTGCTCTCGTGAAGATATATGGCTATTGAAAATCTGCCTTTGAAAGGAAAGCTTTATTCTGTTGTGCTGGGTGCCGCTATCATTGTGTTGACGACAACCATTCCCTATCTGACGCTGCTTAATGTTTTTCTCTTTGCAGGTATTTTTCTTGCCGGCACAGTTGCGCTTCATCAGACCATCATGCGTTTTCAGGTGCGCTTGACTTTCAACCAGGCTTTTGCTTTCGGGTGTCTTGCCGGTTTTGTGGGAGGCGTGCTTTCAGAAGGCATAACCTTTGTTCTGATGGAACTCTTCAATTACAGGCCGGGGACGGAAAGTCTTGCTCTTGTCATTGACTGGGCGCTTCAGATTGCAAAAGGACGACCTGAGCTTCAGCAGCAGGTACAGGCACTTGTTGAGGCAGAGAAACTTGCTCTTACACCGGTAAAGTTAAGCTTTGTTGATATTCTGATGAACATGCTTTTTTCCGGTGCGTTTTATGCGCCGATAACTGGCCTTGGCGGAGCATTTGCCGTTCTTCGGCTTAAGCGCAAGGCAACAAGAGAGTGAATTTCCCTGGAGTTACAGTGTCCATACAGAGGTTAGTCTGAGATCTCTCTTATTGACCTGCAAGCCTTCACGGTAGAGTTTATAAGCATCAAGCACTCCGCTTTCTGTTCTGAAATGTGTTTCAAGCAAATCGTCCTTCAGGTAACGGTAGGTATCAAGCCCACATGCTGCAGGTTCTGAAGAAATTGATGCTGCAATCCAGCAGTAGAAGCTCAGGCTGATTCCACTTTCGAAAGCTGAGCTGAAAACCGTAAGCAGATTGTGTTTTTGTGCCCACCGGGCCAACTCAAGCGTCACGGATATTCCACCCAGCCGGTTTGGTTTCAGAATCAGTGCCGAAAGAGCTCTTGCGGGTATGCGATCAAGCAATTCCGGCTTTTGCCACAGGGTTTCGTCAAGCGCAGAGCGGATAGCTGTTTTTGCATGAAACTCACCGATATGTTCAGCATTCGTAAGGGGCTCTTCAATATAGGCAACGATTCCTTCTGGAATCTCACCCGCCAGGTCGAGTGCTTCATCGAGTGAGAACGACTGATTGGCGTCCAGTCGCAGTTCGATAGTGCTTCCAAAAATGTTGTGCAGGGCCTCAATGCTTCGGATGGCACTATCACTGTTTCCAGCTGAAATTTTGAGCTTGAATGTGCGGTATCCGCTGTTGAAACAGCTTTCTGCTTTTTCTATGACCTGCTTTGTATCGCCGAAGAGCAGTGCATTGACCGGAACATGTTGTGACGGAGGTATCGTTGTCTCGGAAAAAACAGGAGCCTTTCGAGAGATGGCGGCATCAAGGTTGATCATGACCATTTCAAGTCCTGTGCGTACCGAAGGGCAGAGACCGTCATGGAGAATACGGTGATCAATTATCTCGTGTTTTGAAAGCACCTCCACAAGCTGCGCTTCGGCAGATTCAAGGCTCTCCTGGTGCAGACCCGGCAGAGGAGCAATTTCACCATAGGCAGTGTGCTTCTCTCCCGCAGTTTTCAGAGCAACTATAATACCTTCCCTTTGGAGCAGCCGATGCCCTTTTACAGTTATTGCCTCTGTAAAAGGGATAGCATACCTGTAGAGAAGTGCATGGGTTACATTCAAGGTCTTTTTGGAAATTTACTGAAATCCGGTTTTCGTTTTTCAACAAAAGCATTTTTTCCTTCCTGGGCCTCTTCACACATGTAATAGAGCATCGTGGCATTTCCGGCAAGTTCCTGCAGTCCGGCCTGCCCGTCACAATCAGCGTTGAGTGCCGATTTCAGACACCTGATGGCGAGAGATGAGTTGGCAAGTATTTCACGACACCATTGCACGGTCTCTTTTTCAAGCTGCTCAAGCGGCACAACAGTGTTCACCAGTCCCATCGAAAGAGCTTCAGCCGCATTGTACTGCCGGCAGAGGTACCATATTTCGCGGGCTTTTTTCTGGCCGACTAGACGTGCCATATAGCTGGCGCCCCATCCACCGTCAAAAGAACCGACTTTTGGACCTGTCTGGCCGAAAATAGCATTGTCGGCCGCAATGGTAAGATCACACAGCATATGCAATACATGGCCGCCACCGATTGCATAACCAGCAACCATTGCAATGACCGGTTTAGGGCAGGTGCGGATATCACGCTGGAAATCAAGGACATTAAGGCGGTTGATTCCTTTGGCATCGGCATAGCCGGCATAACCGCGAATTTTCTGGTCACCACCCGAACAGAACGCCAAGTCACCTGCACCGGTCAGAATGACAACTCCGATCGACTCATCGTTTCTCGCTTCCGAAAGCGCTGTAATCATCTCCTCCACAGTCTGGGGGCGAAATGCGTTTCTTACTTCCGGGCGATTAATAGTGATTTTTGCAATCCCTTCTGCTTTATGGTAGAGGATATCGGTAAAATCACCTGTTTGTATCCAGTTAACAACGCTCATAAGTGCTATTCTTCTTGCTGGTTGAAAAAAAATCTCAGACGATCGAGAAACAATTCCTTGTTTTCAAGCTGCAGGGTATGACCGCAATGAGGAAAAATTTCAAGATCAGAGCCAGGGCATAACTTAACCATTTGACGGCCAATCTCAACGTAGCGCTCATCTTTTTCCCCGGCAAAAAACCTTACCGGCACACTGTTATGCTGCAGTGCCTCCCATTGTGAATGCTGCCGTCCAGTTCCGAGTAATCTCAAAGCCAGAGCCAGGTTCCGGGGGTCATTGATTTTCCGTTCGCTCTCAACTTCCGAAAATACAGGGTGCTGTTTAAGTGTTGAAAAAAGGGGCTGATCATACCAAGCCTTAATGAACCCTTCAAAATTCCTTTCAATTTTTCGTGCAATCTTTTCATCATGTTCCTGCCGCTCGATCTGTTCCTGTTTTGTCCTGAGTCCTGGGGAAGCAGAGATGATAACGGCTTTGGTAAAAAGCTCCTGGTAACGAAGCAGAAGAGCAAGTGCAAGACGTCCTCCCATCGAATAACCGACAAGATAGTTTTGCGGGGAAGCCGAATCCTGCAGCAGTTCAGCAAGAGCGTCAACTGTTTGCTCAAAAAAACCGTCGTTCTGTGGATTTTCTTCAAAGCATGCCTTTCCGTGTCCGGGAAGATCGACCATCATACAGCAGTATTTATCAGAAAGCTGCCTGACCATCGGGAGCCAGTCACTGCCCGACCCCAGAAACCCGTGGAGAAAGATGATGCGGGGCAGAGAACTTTTCCCGATAGTCTGGATATGTAACGGGACACTCAGTGTGTTTCTCTGCATGGCATGTATAAGGTTACAGGGAGTGTCAGACTTGTTTACGATTCTTGTCTGGAACGACGAAAGCTCAATATATCAACCATAATTCAGTGCAGAAAGTCCTTTGAAGAAAGAAGACAATTGGCAGATCAGAAAGAACTTCGTAAACTATAATTTCAGCAAGATTCCGTAAATATTACATCGATATCCCTTGGGTTTTCTGGGGATGACCGAATTACAAGTGAACCTCATGTATGAAAAATGTAGCTGAATTTATAAATACCAAAAGTTACAGGCAAGCTCTTGCACGACTGTGCCGGCTGGCTGACAGTCCAACACCAGATGGTCGACGTGTTCTTGATGACTGGGAACGTTCTCACGAGAGAAGCGTTCATGCAATTGGGGGTGCTACAGAACGTCTTGTGAATGAGGATGCTCCTGTTATATCAGATTTTGAACTCAGTAAAGATCCCTTGCTTTGGCTCCAAGTGCTTGACGAGTACTGCTATCGTGAAATTCGCTCGAATAGCTATTTGTACAATATCCGTATTAATGATGGATACGGATTAGTATATGTGTTGCCGATCAATCAGAAATCGGGTAATGCTGCAAGACGCAACCAATTCGGAAATATTTCCTTTTGGCTGAAACACCATCGGGTGGTTCCGCTCACTAATCCGCAAGGCATTCCTGTTGATGTTGCAGGGGTACCAAAAGGATATAAGGATTGGGTTGCCCAATATCTTGTTGGAGAAATAATCAGAATCGCTGTTGTCCATTTTACTGACGGGATTGTTCCGAACATTTTATATAAGGAGCCAGATCACTTCGTTTGTGATGGTATCAGCGATGAGAATAAACGTTTGGCAACCGCTCTTGAACATATTCGTCAAGCAAAGCGCCAGGGTGCTCATATCCTTGTTATGCCCGAGTTGACGATCACTCATGCTCTTCGTGTTAAGATTGTTGCTGAACTTGAGCGCATGAATGAAGGGGGAGATGAAAATCACTCAATGTCGATTCCCTTCATCGTACTCGGCAGTTTCCACGAGCAAGTTGAGGATGGGTGGCGCAACCATGCTGAGGCTGTTCTGGGGTTGGATGGGGCGCACCTTTTTGGATGCGATAAACGCAAATCGGTTACGTTCAATAATTGCAAGGAGGGTATCGAGTGCTCGCCGATGCCGTTGACTTGTTTATTCGCACCGTTGGGATTAATGGCAATAGCAATCTGCAAGGATTTGTTTGAGGAGGAACCCGCAGCAGTTTTAGCGTCACTTCCCCTCGATTGGTTGCTTGTCCCAAGCATGAGCGACAATATCAACCCGCACAAGATGTCTGCAAGAACAATGCACAATAAAGGCGGAACTATCGTCGCAGTTGCCAATCAAGAAATGCTCGATGGTTCAGATGCCATACCCGGTTTTGTTCATTACGACAAAGAGCCTGAGCCATGCAAGACGGGCCTGACGATTGTCTCCATACCAAAGAAAGAGTCGGATTTGACTTTGATTGTTTTCAATTGACAGAAAAACGGGATTTTATTCTAAATAATATTAAATTATCCTACATAAAAAGATTTAGAATTATTTAGGAGATTAATATGAGTATGCTGAATCTTTACGCAAGCGATCCGCTCCTCTTCGTTGATCGTGCGATACCTGCCGAACTCCTTGAAGCCATCAAAAAGCTTGAAAAATGGGATGAGCAGGCTCTGGACATGGCCAATCTGTTGATCACTGTCTGGTCAGCGGATGCAATTGCAAGTGCGAATGATCGCGAGGGTATATCGGAACTGCAACGTCTTATTCATTTCACTCTTAATCGGGCGAATTCGTTATCCACTCTCCCGGAAGAGTTTATGTATCGTTGGCAGGAGGCCAGTGATTTGCTTGAAGCGAGGCGTCTTAATCTTGCCAACGCCGATCCTGAGGCCCAACTCAACCGCACTCATGTTCGTGAAATCCTTCAATGGCTGCCCAGCGATGGGAATAGGGAGTTGCCTCAGTCGGAGCTTGTAAAGTATCTTGAGGTCAGTGCAGGGCGAGTTACCCAGCTTATCGGCCCTCTCGAATCCAACGGGTTGGTAACCAAACGGAAACAGGGGCGAGACATCATGTTACAGCTTACCGAGAGCGGGCGGAAGCACGCCAAAAGCGCAGCACTAATGTCGGCTGTACCAGAGAGAGGTTTTGGTGCGTTATTCTCAACAGTCGACAGCGTTCGATCTCAGGTGAGTACGCGAATCCATAATGGGATAGCCGCATGACTCCATTCATCGTGACCTTCTATAGTTACAAAGGCGGTGTTGGTCGTAGCCTGCTTGCCGCAAATATTGGCGTTTTATGTGCGCGACGTGGCAAAACGCTGCTTTGGGACCTTGATATCGAGGCGCCAGGGCTGCACAATATTTCTGGGCTGACACCCTCAAAAACTGTCATGAAGGGATTTTTTGAATGGTTGATTTCCTGGCAGGAGACAGGACGGCAATCGAAGGAAGCTGATTTCGGCAAACTTGTTAAACTGGCTTGCCAGACGCCTGAACAGGATCGACTGTTCATTCTTCCTGCGTTTGGCGACAATAAAGACTTTGCAGGCCTTTTCCAGAGCATACGCTGGGATGATTTTCTTGTTCGTGACCTCGACAGTGGTCTTGCACTTTTCCGAGGGATCCTTGATGCTTTTGGCAAGGCCGGTTTCGAAACTGTTATACTCGACTCGCGAACTGGTATCACCGATATCGGTGGATTGCTTGCCGCCCTATTGCCACATGCCACTGTTTTTGTCGGTAACTACGGCAGGCAGAATACTAAGGGGCTTGCCCATGTATGGCAAGCGCTTCACTCGGCCAGCGAGGGGCGTAGTGCACCGCGAGGTACCATGCCACCTTTGACGCGACTCTTGGTTGCTTCTCCGATTGCCGATTATGTTGAATTACGTGCCAAGGGAGAAGAAATCTGGAAGGAGGCTTTCGGGTTAGCTCCTGCCGAATTGGTCACGATCCCATTTGATTCTCGCCTGCTCTTCACCGAAGAACTTTACGCAGCAACGCGCCCCGACACTCCGGTAGCAAAAGCCTATAACGATCTGGAACGTCGAATCGATACTGTACGCCAGCAAGTCATTGCCGAAAACGAGTCGGCACGAAGGAGTGATGACACTCGACCTGATCTCATAACTCGCAGCAGCAAAGATCGTCATGAGCAAGGCAAAAGCTTTGAAGAACGTGTCGCCTATCTCCTTCGCCTGCTCGGCTACACTGTCGAACGAGAACAGTTGATCGACAGTAACCGTGTCGATCTTATCGCCCGCAAGCGTGCCGATTTCGGGCGCGAAGAACTATATTTCGTCGAGTGCAAAGATTACCAGACGGTTGTCCCAAAAGAAACCGTACAGGTATTCAAAACTTGGCTTGAAGGCCCGACAGCAAGCGTAATGCAAGCTCGCGGTATGGTTGTTGCAGTTTGCGAATTCAGCCCCGCAGCACGCGGATATGCTCGCGAGCAGGGAATAGAGGCGCTTACCTTCGATGAACTGGAACGTAGCCTTTTCGACTTTTCGTCCTACCTTGCCCGAATCCGCCAGAGCTACGAAGCAAGCACTCTTGCAAGCACCTACGTTGACCAGTATCTTCTTCTTGAAAAGCAGCCCGACGAAAAAACAGTGCCGATGCTGCCTCATGCCTTCAAATGGGTTTCAGGAAGGGGTAGTCGGTTGTGGATTGTGCTTGGCGATTACGGTACCGGTAAAAGCACACTGATCGAGAGGTTTGCTTATGAATTAGCCTGCAACTGCGAAAACGATCCCGAAAGTCCGATTCCGGTCGAAATTAATCTGCGACAGTTTCCCAATGCCATTTCGCTCGAAAGCCTGATCCGTGAGCATCTCGAAACTGAACTGCGCACTGTACTCAATCCCGAGATTGTGCTGCACCTGCTTGAAGCCGGGCGAGTAGTCCTGCTGCTCGACAGTTTTGATGAAATGGGCGTTGCTCAGGCCGGACGCAGCGTCGAAGAACAGTTCCGCCAACTGGCGCGCCCGACCGCCAATCCCGGTCGCAACCCGCGCGGCAACCGCGTACTGATTACCTCCCGCAGTCACTTTTTTCGCGACAGCAGCATCGCCAGACAAGCAGTTCAGGGTGGCGACAAGCTCTTCGAAACGGATTCAGCTCTGGGCAAAACAGCACGTGCTTTCGATGCTACGCTCGATACCCTGCCAGTGTTTACCAAAGAGCAGATTGTAAAATACCTGCAGAAGCGCCTTGGCATGGTTGAAGGTGATCAGGCTTTCCGGCTTATCGAAGAGAGATATGGCCTTCAGGATATTGCGTCAACACCCCAGTTGCTTGACATGATTGTAGCTTCTCTTCCCGATCTGATAAAACAGGGAGAGAACGTGACTACTGGGTCACTCTACCAGACCTACACTTCCAGCTGGCTGAACACCATCCGCCTGAGACAGGGTGAGGTAAACGTCGAGCACATGCATGACCTGCTTGAGCGCATGGCTTGTGAGCTTTGGAGCAGGCCACGCAACCAGATCCACTACACCGATCTCGCCGTGCTACTGCATCATGAAGGTGGACTTGCCCGCAGCCTCGACAGTGAGCGGGTTGACCTTGAACTGCGTACCGCCTCTTTCCTTGTGCGCAGTGCCGAGGGTAATTACCGTTTTTCGCACCGAAGCTTTCTTGAATTCTTTTTTGCCCGTGCACTATTCCGTGCTCTTCAGGAAGGTCGTTTTGCAAAAGCTTTGACCTATGGTCGTATCAATCCCGAAGCCACCACATTTCTGCTTGACCTGACTGAATCAGCGAAAGAGAGCTCCGATAAATTCGTCGGAGCAATCCGTACCATTCTTGAAAACCCCTATACTGAAGTCACCTCCGAGAATGCCCTTCTGATTGCTTATCGTACTGCACAGTACCGTTTTCAGGCAATCCCACAAGAGCAAAGATCACGTCAGCGATTATTGGCTCCAGAGCAGCTTCGCTTGGTACAAAAGCAAATGATCCCTCCAAAAGCGCATTTGAAAGGTGCTCAGCTTTCCGGTGAAAATCTGACTTTGCTCTGTGCTGATGAGATTGATTTCAGTAATGCCGATCTCTGTGGTACGATTCTTTCTTTGGCCGTTCTTGATAAAGCCCTTTTTGATGGGGCTCGAATTGACGATGCTATGCTTGACAATGCGAGCGTTGCAGAAGCAAGTCTCATTGGTACCAGTCTTCTACGAATCAAAGGTAGGCATCTTGACCTGAACCATGCAAAATGCAGTAATGCCTGTTTTGATGGTGCCGACCTGCGGCATCTCCAGGCTTCCAATACGGACTTCTCCGGTGCAAGAATACGTCTGACAAGGCTTGCAGAAGCTCAACTTGCAAAAGCAAATCTTGCGTCAGCAGATCTGACTGGCACCACATGGCCACGATCACACGGTTTCGCTTCAAATTCAGGGTTATTACCTGTTAAACCTCGAGTTGCAGGTTTTATCGGTCATTCAGGCGTGATACTGGCGTGCGCCTTTTCTCCGGACGGGAAGCGCATCGTGACAGCAGGCTATGATAGCACCGCACGGCTATGGGATGCAGACTCGGGCAAAGAAATTCGACGATTCGAAGGTCATTCAGGCATGATTCTGGCGTGCGCCTTTTCTCCGGACGGGAAGCGCATCGTGACAGCAGGCTCTGATAGCACCGCACGGC
>CAIXLG010000168.1 GCA_903920215.1 uncultured Chlorobiaceae bacterium | reverse complement strand
GTTCATAGTGTTCGCGGTTTACCAATCTGCGTTCAGGTACTTTTTGAGACAACTGATTAGAGAAGAAAAAGATATTACAATCATAAACCGAGCAAACTTAACCGAGACAGTAATGGTTTTGTCTCCATAGAAACTCATTGATTTGATGGATAATAATCATCCTGCTGCAAGCGCTTAAGCGTAGGGTAGCAGCTCAAAATATACGATACCATGATAAAAGTATGGCGGGTAAATAGCGGCGATTTATTTTATCTGGCTGATACTCGTGGGTTCATTTCTCACCTCAATGATTATCTTGTGTGAATCTTCGCAGACACAAAACCGGACGACCATTTACAAAAAGATGAGAGCAAACCTGTGAGCAAATCAAAGAAATCTACGGTGGATGTTCAGGGAACAACGGTTAGCATCGTCAGTAGTGGAAACGATGACTATCTCAGCCTTACGGACATTGCCAAATACAAGAATCCAGATCATGCAGACGATGTAATACGGAACTGGCTTCGTAACCGCAACACCATCGAGTTTCTTGGTGTCTGGGAACGACTCAATAACAGTGATTTTAATCCCGTCGAATTCGACGGGATTAAAATCATGGCTGGTCTGAACAGCTTTACGCTCACACCAAAACAATGGATTGAAAAGAGTCAGGCTATCGGTATTGTTTCGCGGGCCGGGCGTTATGGCGGCACTTACGCTCATAAGGATATTGCCTTTGAGTTCGCTTCATGGATATCAGTTGAATTCAAACTCTACCTCATCAAGGAGTTTCAGCGTCTCAAGGATGACGAAAACCGTCGCCTTTCCCTCTCCTGGAACCTGAATCGTACCCTTTCAAAGTTGAACTACCGCATCCACACCGATGCAATCCGTGAGCATCTCATACCGCCGGAAATCACTCCCGCACAAGTCGCCATTACCTACGCCAGTGAGGCTGACATTCTCAATATTGCACTTTTTGGCCTGACCGCGAAAGAGTGGCGTGACGCCAATCCAAAACTTGAAGGCAACATGCGCGACCATGCCACGGTTGAGCAATTGCTCGTGCTTGCCAACATTGAGGGTATGAATGCCGAATTCATCCGCATGAATCTTTTGCAAGGCGACCGTCTAAAACGGCTCAACCAGATCGCCATCCGTCAGATGCAAACTCTCACAGCAACAACACTCCGTTCACTTCCGAGCGGAGCAGGAAAGGAGAAGAAGGCATGAGCGCAGAGGTGAATTCCGGGAATTTCAGTATTGCCATCTATATCTCAGCATCATAAATTCAGCACACCATCGCCATAATTTTTTTTGCTATGGGAATGTCTGCAGGCGCTAACTTGTATTCAAGCAGTGATGTGATAGGCACCCGCTCTATTTTATCGTGGACCGTCAGTGTGAAATTATGGTCGGCTATAACCGTAAGCAGAGCCAAAAACAGTCTTCAAACAGCATTCTTAGCCGGGTGGTTTCTACTCGCGTAATATGCGGACAACCCTCTCTCCTATTTCTTTCCTCGTCACTCGCTCCTTCGCACCAAGCTCAACGACTCACGGTAGTTATACAATTTGCAGATTTGTTTGTGGAATTGTATAACCCAGCATGCTCTACCTCCTGATCTCTATTTCTGGCGTGACAATAACGGCCTTGAAGCTGATCTTGTTTTTAACAGGTGCACCAAACTTCAACCCATGATCTAATTCTGCCGGTGTTTGCTAGAGAGTATTAAGGTGCTTAATTCTCATATATCAGGGCACCAAAAGTATAAACTCATAGCAGATTCAACTGCGGCTTCAAAGATTGTTTTTATATTTTCCCTCCATGATCCAATTGATCAGGATTCGGGGCGGGTGAAATCGTGTTGCTGTTCTGATCAAAACATTCGCTGTCTCTTGTTCCGGGAAAAGCGTCGATAAGGCGAGATCGCATATCAGGATCATGAGAGAATACAACCATCCAGATGCTGAAAAAGCCATTCGCGATAGCATTCTTTATTATCCACTTACGAAGTAGTTGATTTTCTCGGCTGTTATCAAGATCCGTTCTCGCCTCTTCAGCTATCAACCAAATGTTCATTCTTTGCGACACCCGATCGAGAGCGACCTGTTTGCCATTGACATCCGGGGTATAAACTGCTGCCTTATGAAGGCCGGTCAGTTCAAGAGTTGCTTGTGCTTTCGCATCTAATTTTTTTTTAATTGTCAATTCGGATGGTTCAATCGTGCCATCCTGCAAATAGTTGAATGCAGCAAAGGTATTATCCCGGTCAGGCAGCAATAGGTTCGCAAACAGTACATCTTTGTCACTCTTATTTGAATTGCAATTTACACAGGCAAGCAAGAAGTTATTCCATCTCCCTTCAAGATGTTCATACTTTGGAAGGCCTTTCGGCTGAATATGTTCAACGGCTAATTGAGTGGAAATAGGCCGTTCACAATAGCTGCAATATTGGCCCAAACGAGATACAAGATCTGGTTGTGCTTTAGTATAATCCGTGTAATCGTCTGGAACAGGTGAATTGCCTCTTTTTACCGGGCGCATGATTCACTCTCCCAGTTTGGCAGCACGCTTCATCTCCAGAAACGCCTGAAAAGCAGGGTTGTCAGCATATGGGCTGATCTGATGAGCAAGACGCAGCTTAAATTCCTCCAACTTCTCCTTTGGGGCTAATGTGGCCTCTTCGAGAGTTTCAAGATAGCTTTTAGCCACCGATTTCGTTTCTGCATATAGCAAACTCACCTCCGGATTTTCAACTCTCTGGATTCCTTCCGCTATATCATCAATTGACAAATTATCAAGTTGCGCTAATGGCTGACCATCGAGCATAAGCAGCTCGTCTCCACTTCGTAAAGACTGAATTAGAAAGGGTGAGTGAGTCGTGCAAATAAACTGGATTTTTGGAAAAACCCTGCGTAGATCTTCGATAACTCGCCGCTGCCATCGAGGATGAAGATGGAGATCTAGTTCATCGATCAAGACCACCCCTTCGATTTCCTGTAAAACCTTGTTGCCGAGATGAGGGTTGAGTTTTGCTGCCTTCTGCGCAATATCACCGACCATGGCTAGCATGCAGCGTTGACCATCGCTCAGATTTGAAAATGGTTGCCTTCCATGGGAAAATGCAACAATAACTTCTCCGGTTTTTGCGTCGAAGTAAAGATCGTGTACATCTTCGATACAGGCGACCAACGCCTCCCTCACCACACTGAAAACAGGAGTAGCATGATTATTGTCCTGATAGGCAATCCATGACTGCAATGCTATCCACCTTGTGAGTTGATTGACCGACATTCGGGGATCGACACTATTGTGATAACCATTCACCCGTGATTGCCCTTCTTTGTCAGCGATTTTCAGGGGTTCTGAAACTTCGAAAGACTCTTTTGGTTCCTGACACAAGCGACATATCCCATAATATGAGATCAAAGGCAAGTCAATGAAATGACCGTTTCGGATCGCCTCATCGGCTCTCGTTGCCAAGTCTTTGATGGCATATGCATTCCCGTAGGTGGTCCGACCCTTTGAGGCATTTAACGAACGACTCCAAGTTATGTTTTGTTGGCTGACTATTCCATAAGCCGTAATTTCACATGGGTAGATTCTTTCCCATTGTTCAAAATACCTGAGCATAACATCACTCGACCGAATGTGCCGAGTATCGGTATCGCGAATCCCGAGCAACCAACTACCGATAGCCACAGCAAGTGCATCAAGTAGACTGGTTTTACCGGTTCCATTCATGCCGACAATCAGATTGAATTCGGGATGAAATGAAAATTCTTTGGAATCAAACCCTTTGAAGTTTTTTACTATCAAACGATTAATTCTCATATCAATCTTCTCCATTTGTTCATTACTACCCTCTCAGAATGAATTTGGCTTGTTCAAGACGCAACATTTCATAGGGCGTCATGAAACGCAGGTAAAGTCCTGTACAGACATTGGGAATCTTTACTCGCCGTCGAGAATTGGCTGGCAACTCATGCGTCACAAGTATATGACCATCAGCGAGAGCATGCGCTACAAGATAGAAATCGGCCACCTGGAGGAAGGTGTTGATGGCTGCAGACTCATACTCCTGTCCAGTCACCCATGCACTCACCTGACCAAACCGTTCCGCAGTTCGACTATCCGTATCGAGAAACAAATCGCTAGCGTTATTTCGCATCCAATCGGTCAATTCATCAGCGCCAGCAGCGATCTCGTCAGCCACCTTGTCGATGCTGAAAACCTTTCCTGAGGCATTGCTCTCGATCAGCCAATCCCAAAATGCAGGACAGAAATCAAAGCCATAATGTAGGTTTTTTGCCTGAATGAAAACATTAGCATCGAGCAAATAGGTCATGGCATTACCCCCAGTTCACGTGCAGCTTCATAAAACGTTGCTGACTTACGTACCCCTAACAAGCGAAAAGCATCTCTGAATAGCGTGTGCCCTTCTATCGTATTGGCAAGTAATGCGCGAGCAAAGCGCTTACCTGTTCGAGCTCTAAGGGTGCGGTAGAAATCACCTCCGCTGCTTTTACCACCCTCAAGCGAAAGGATTCTATCCAATTCTTCTCGGTAGCATCGACCCATCGTCTCCCGATCGATGAATCCGGCTTCGAACAAGCGACGCAGAGCCACAAGCGAACTAACCTTGAACAAACGTGCCAGTCGTTGCATTTCCTCTTCCAGAGATGACCTTGGATTATAAGCAGCATTCAGTTCATCGATGGGAACAAGGAATTCGGCGGCAACACGGTTGCACCAACGTTCAACTTGCAACTCAGGAAGCTTGCCAGCTTCAGGATCGGAAATTCCACTCTCAGCAAGCCAAATATGGGCCAGTTCATGAGCAAGAGTAAACATCTGCGCAGCCTTACTATCGGCAGCATTCAAAAATACCAGCGGGGCCAGTTCATCAGCCAGAGCAAAACCGCGGAACTCTCCTGTATCAAGTTTACGATGACTGTTACTTCCTACAATGGAACTAGCCATGACTAACACTCCTGCATATTCAGCTTTTGCAATCAGGTGTCTCAATGCATCCGTCCAAGTTGGCAGAGCTTGTCGCTCACTGACAGAAAGTGACAAAACCTGACGCATTTTTGTAGCTACAGCAGCCGAATCGTCCGATACTGAGGCGCTACCGACAAAGTTCAGAGTTTGCAATCCCTGCAAGAGAGCATAGTCACGAAACCAGTCCTGGCGTTGCTGGCATAGAAAAATCGTATCGAGTAAGGCGGTACTAGGTTCACGCAAACATTCATCACGATGTGTCCGGAAATCCGGCACCGGTAATATCACGTCCGGAGGATCTGGCAGGAAAAAATACCCAAATGGAGTATGTGTAAGCTGGGCAAACTGCTCCAATTGTTTCAACGTCGGTAACGCCTCACCGCTCAGCCATAATGGCCATTTCCTGAACCGATTTTCCAATTCAGCATTGCTGAGCCAAGCCCTGGAAGCTGCCCACCGCAAAACCGGTATGGATGCAGGAACGGTGTTCATCAACTCATCTCCTCAATTGCTATGAAGCACGTCATTGCAGCCGTTATCAAAGCTGCTCCGCATTGTTTGAACGATGCCACCCCATCAAGATAGAACCCGGAAACGAATTTATCGAATAACATCCGTTTTGTTTCAAGATGGAGGAATTTACTGAGCATCATATTACAAAATCGATAGAGATCCTTTGAAGTATCTGCCTACTAGCTGACTTATAAAAATATAACGTCTTTTATCGATCATTCTTAAAAAGTGGCTTCATGTAATAAAAATGGAGCTGATAAACAACTACAGGGTCATAAACTGTCTGAAGTTTGAAAATATTTTCCTTGAAAGCAAAAAGTGGCACGATTTTGCCGTCTCAAAAAACCTTCGTTTAATGAGACAGCAAAATCACGCAAGCCACAGTTGGACTTGCAACAATAAAGTGGACACCTTAAGAAGCCAGAGCATGGTTTGTTGTTGCAAGTCCAGAATGATGATTTGATTGAGAAGATTGAAAAGGAGCTGAACAAGAGGGAATGGCTGAGGGGGGAATTAGGCTCGCCTGATATAAATAATAGACTTAGCCTGAATTATTCATCAAGCAACAAAAAAAGGGTGCAATAAATACCGTAAATCGTTATATTACTAGTAGTTAAAGTCAGATAATAAAACGCGATATTTATGCAACCCCTTCGTCAGAATATAGTCACAGCAGAGAGT
>CAIXLG010000167.1 GCA_903920215.1 uncultured Chlorobiaceae bacterium | reverse complement strand
TTGATCGAAAGCGAGCGTCACAGCCATTCGCCGATATGGACGGGTCGTTGGTTTTCCAAAAATGCGAATATCAGTATGCGGTTCCCTGATGGCCTCTTCCACTCCGATGTAGTGAGGATTTGTTCCCGCACTTTCGGCAAGGACTACCGCACTTGCTCCTGCCTGCAATAAGGTGATTTCCGGAATCGGTAATCCTAAAACTGCCCGGGCATGAAGCTCGAACTCTGAGAGGTTCTGCGTACCAGCAAGCGTAACCATACCTGTATCGTGCGGACGAGGAGAGAGTTCAGAAAAATAGAGGCCATCATCGGAGAGGAAAAACTCAACACCCCATATACCTGCCCCGGTGAGCGAACGGGTAACCTTTTCGGCAATCTCCTGAGCTTCTTTTAGATGCGCGTCGCTGATACAACAGGGTTGCCAGCTCTCCTGATAATCACCACGCTCCTGTCGATGGCCGATTGGAGGGCAAAAAAGTGTAAGGCCATTTTTTTGTGTAACGGTAAGCAGGGTGATTTCCGTATGGAATTTCACAAAGGATTCAACAATCACTTCAGCAATATCACCCCGCTTGCTGCTTTGTGAATAGTTCCAGGCTTTTTCAATTTCCTCTTCGGATTTTACTGTTGACTGACCCTTGCCCGATGAGCTCATCAGGGGTTTGACAACACAAGGGATTCCAACCTCACTGACTGCAGTTTGTAACTCATCATGCGTCGATGCGTAACGATAGCTGGCAGTACGAAGGCCAAGCTCAATTGAGGCGAGATCACGAATGGCTTTCCGGTTCATGGTAAAGTTGGCTGCACGAGCAGAAGGGACGACCTGTATCCCCTGCTTTTCATAGTCGTAAAATCTCTCGGTGCGAATGGCTTCGATTTCAGGCACGACTATATCAGGCTTATGCCTGGCAACGATTGAGTCAAGAGCAGTGCCATCAAGCATGTCAATCACTTCACGCTCATCGGCCACCTGCTGCGCCGGCGCATTATTGTAGCTGTCAACAGCTATGACATAGTGCCCGAGACGTTTTACCGCAATGACAAATTCCTTGCCCAGTTCCCCGCTGCCCAGCAGCATGATTTTTTTCGACATTATGATTTATTTTTACATCAAGTTCAAGCTTTGCCAGAAATAAAGATTGGTTACGGCTGAATAAGACGGTGCAGAAGAATATCCTCAACATTGCGGCGACTGTCGAGTACCGCTATTATATAAACGTTGCTGGCAGCAATCCGGTACACCAACCTCCATGGCGAGATAATCAGCTCCCGATAGATATAAATACCGCGTGCATGTAGTTCAGGAATAACCCTGCCTCGCTCGGGAGAGAGATACAACGCTGCTGCTTTAAGCTTGATTTTTTCAAGAACATGCAAGGCATTGAGCGGATTATCGCTTGCAATAAAGGTTATAATCTCTCTGAGATCTCTTTCAGCAACTTCAGTCCATAACACAGCATAACCTGCGCTCATGACTTCTCGGCTCTCAACAGGCGTTCAATATCACCGAATACCTCCTCCTGTGGACGAATGTTGCCTTTACGGATATCCTCTTCACCCTGAGCAAGCAGTTTGAGCAATCCAAGTGCATTGCGCATCTCCTCATAGCTTTTCGGGTCCTGAAGAACAGCTCTCGGCTCACCGTTCTGGGTAATGATAATCGGACGACGGGTATCATTGATCTGATCAAGAAGATCAGCCGTTTTAGCCTTAAGATAGGTGACCGGTTTGATGTCAGTAGTAATATTCATGTCTCTCCTTATTCGTTTTCTCTTCTAACTTAATATAGTACGAAATTCGGTTAGATAAGACCAACATTCCATGGTGCTACTATAACCCCAATAGAGTATTCAGCTTATGCAACACTTCATCAACCGCTGCTGTCGGTAAACTGCAAATCAACTCAGCTTGCCTGATCTTCCAGTCAAGACTTTTTACCTGATCAGATAATACCGCTCCTTTGATCTTCAAGCCTTCAGGGAGTAACACTTCAAACGGATACCCTTTAATGCGCTTGGTAACCGGGCAAAGAAGCACCAAACCAACTCTGGAATTGTACGCAGCAGGTGAGATTACCAATGCAGGACGACGTCCCGCCTGTTCATGCCCTGCCTGTGGAGTAAAGGCAAACCATACGATATCACCACGATTTGGAATATAAGCCATACGATCACCAGTTTTCTTTTCCAACAGCGTCACCTGTATCGCATTCATCATGCAGATTATCGTCAGTGATGCCACCAAGCAGGTGAGCAAGATCCGGTTTGATAGTGACTATTGGGCGGATAACGAGTTTTCCCTCAACCAAAGAGATATCTACATCCGAATCTTTTTCCAGTTTAGCCTCAAGTGCATAGCTCATCGGTATTCTCAAGGCAAGACTATTGCCCCATTTCTGAACCTTTGTAAGCATACATATCTCCATTATTGTTTATACAATGTAGATACTTTTTTCCGCAGGATAAAGCAAGGAAATTGTTGGTTACGTTGCGAAAGTGTATCGGGAGGGAGTACAGCCTAATGTTGAAAAGCTCTCTCCTCACCGTTCCGTGTAATGATAACCGGACGAAAACCATGCTACCCCAGGAAAGCAAGGGGGGATTAAGAATTGCATTTGCATATGCAAAACGATATACATATTATACTGAGAACGAATGAATTTTGATGGATTCGGCTAGCAGTAACGCGCCAAATGTTAACGCATGAAAAAGAAACTCCCTGATTTCAAGAGTGACGCAGAAGTTGAAACCTTCGTTGAGACTGCAGACCTGAGTGAGTATGATTTTTCAGGTATGGTTCCAATGCGTTTTGAGTTGAAACGCAAAAATACGGCAATCAGTCTCCGTCTGCCTGAAGAGTTATTAGACGCTGTTCGCATTCAGGCAAAGCGCGTTGGCATTCCCTATCAACGCTTCATGCGATTGGCAATTGAACGAGCAATTGAAACCAAGTAAACGCTTGCTTACTAACGGCAAGGAACGCATCTCTGGTTTGTTGGATTAACCAGGAACAACACAACACGGACTAAGAGTATGGAATCATCTGCCATAATAACACCTGCCACCGAAGGTGGTTATGTTGCGTGCAATCCTGAAACAGGAACAACAACCCAAGGTGAAACCATTGAAGAGTCTCTTGCGAATCTGCAGGAAGCAACTGAATTATATCTGGAAGAGTTTCCCATGATTCAGTCAGGACGCTCTTTACTGACAACATTCCAAGTTGCAACACATGTCTGAGTTACCCCTCGGGTTTCAACATATTTCACTTAAATGAAACGCAAAGTTTACATCGAAACATCTGTCATCAGCTATCTGACGGCTCGCCCAAGCAAAACGATTCTCGGAGCTGCTCACCAACAGCTCACTCAGTCGTGGTGGGAAAAGCGCTTCGAGTACGATCTTTTCGTTTCCCAGTCAGTCTGGCAAGAATGCGCGGCAGGCAACCCTGATGCCGCAACAAGGAGACTGGCAGCGATTGAAGGACTTGACCTGCTTGTTATAACCGAAGAAATGATAGCGCTTGCCGAGGCACTGATTAGCCAGCGACTCATTCCGGCCAAAGCAATTGAAGATGCCCTGCACATTGCTATAGCCACCTTGCACCATGTTGATTTTTTGCTTACGTGGAATTGTCGGCATATAGCCAACCCCGTTATCCAGGAAGGCATTGCTGAGTATCTTGAAAAACAGGGATTATTTTTGCCGGTTATTTGTACACCAGAAGAACTTACAGGAGGAAATAACGATGAATGACGAAATCATTGATGAAGTACGAGCTATCAAAGAGGCCATCGGCGCCAAATTCAATTACAACCTTCGCGCTCTCTTTGAGGAGATCAAGCGTGGTGAAACTGAAAGCCAAGCCAAAGGAATTAACCTGGTTCTTCCTCCAGCCAATCCTGAAAAGTTGCCAACCTCCGCATTGCAAAGAGGCAAAACACGGAGGCGCCAGATCCATGACAGTAATCCGGCATAATAACGCTCACCATGGAATTGTGCGACCACACGAACATAATTTCAGTTATTGATGTGATTGTGCGGGATGAGCAGCCACAAAATGCCACAATCTTCAGTTACAAAGATCAGGTAATCTCCCGCAACTGACGATGGAGGTCTTTGCGTGAAAGGCTGTACATGTGCACGTAGAGCAGATTGAACATGAGAACGGCTGAGCGCAGCTTGGGCGCTCGGATAGCACGTTTCAGAGCGTTCTGTACAGTGAAGACGCGCTTTGTAAGGCCGGTGTAGCTGGGAATAAACTCTTCGAGCGGAATACGCTGGGGTTTGTAGAGCATCTCCTGGCCCCATGAAAAACGGAAGGCATCGTGATCATCTCTTGAGTGAAGGAGACGACCTTCATTAGCGAGACGGTCAAATACTCCGGTACCGGGAATAGGGCGTAGCAGATTGATACCGGGGACATCGATTCCCGTCTCCTTGATAAACGCTTCAATCCTGCCTGGCAGTTCAAGGGTATCCTCATCAAGGCCGTAGATAAAACTGCCATAGACGCAAATGCCGGCTTTACGGATATTCTTTATGCACTCCACCTGACGGTTTGAAGGATTGTGAAACTTCTGATGGGCATGGTTGCTTCCATCATCGAGGCTTTCAATCCCGACAAGGAGCGCTCCGCATCCTGAACGGGAAAAAGCTTCAAGCAATTTTGGTTTTTCACCCAGTGCTGTAGTGGCCTGACCAACCCAGTTGATTTTAAACTGCACAAGTTCAGTGAAGAGTTTTTCGGCATAAGAGTCGTCAGCATTGATCGTATCGTCCAGAAAGAAAAATATTCTTTTATCCTGTTTCAGAAATGCTTCAACTTCCTTGAGAACCGATGGAATGCTCCGGTGACGAAGCTTGTGACCGTTCATGACATGCACATTACAAAAATCGCAGCTGTAGGGACACCCTCGAGTGGTCTGCACCACGTTGGTGGTAAAATAGCTCTGTATATCAAGAGCATGTTTGTCGACAACACGATCAACAGACAAATCAGGAAACGAAGAGACCCTGTACTCTTTTTTCAACGTACCGGCAAGGAGATCCTGCTGCACCTCCGTCCATATATCGTCAGCCTCTCCGATAACAAGAACATCCGCATGGTCACGGCACTGCTCTGGAAAGATGGTGACATAGGGGCCGCCAAGCACAACTTTTATACCTTTTGAACGAAGCGCACTGGCAAGCTGAAATGCAGGCTTGACCGCCCCGGTCTGGACGCTGATACCGACCAGATCCCAGTGACGCTCAAGGGGAACTTTTTCAAAACGAAGATCGCAGATGGTCTGACTCACACCAGCCACTTTCCGGGAACTGAGAATCATCAGCGCAAGAGGGGGAATGGCAAATTGCGCACGCCGGATAACATTGCTCAAGAGAGTGTCTTTCAGTGAACTGAAAAAACTGTGTGAAGAGGCACTGTCCAAAAGAGATGTTCCGTCAACACCACTGTCCGCCTGAATAAAAACCAGCAATACCTGCTTGTCATGCCCCATATCATCCTTCATCAGTTAATTCTGCCTGTCCGGGCAAGTTCCTGCAGTTTTTTCAGCTCAAGCAGTGCCTCAATAGGGGTAAGCCGATCAAGATCGACAGACTCAAGAGCAGTGCGGAGAAGGGCATCAGACTCTTCAAAAAGACTGATCTGCAAACTTTGTATTTTCGCCGGCCTGTCAACGGGAATTTCAATATCACGCTTTTCCATTCCGGCCAGTATCTCCCTGGCGCGCGTTATAACTTCAGCAGGCATGCCTGCCATTTTAGCCACCTCAATACCGTAACTGTTGTCAGTTGAACCCCTGACGATTTTGCGTAAAAAAATAACCGTGTCAGCGGTCTCCACAACAGTGGCATTGTAGTTCACAACACCCGGGAGACGTGTTTCAAGTTCGGCTAGTTCATGGTAATGCGTTGCAAAAAGAGTCCTTGCCTGAATGGAGTGTGCTATATATTCGCTCATCGACCATGCAATCGACATACCGTCAAACGTACTTGTTCCCCTTCCGATTTCATCAAGCAGCAGGAGACTGCTGGTTGTGGCGTTGTTGAGAATGCTCGCGGCTTCATTCATTTCAACAAGAAAAGTGCTTTCGCCGGAGGTAATGTTGTCTGAAGCGCCTACCCTGGTAAAAATCCGATCCACAAGCCCGATTTCCGCCCGTTCAGCCGGAACAAAACTACCAGCTTGAGCAAGCAACACAATAAGGCCTGTCTGGCGCAGAAATGAACTTTTTCCAGCCATATTCGGGCCGGTTATGATCAGCATTTTCTGCTTTTCATCCATCAGACAGTCATTCGGCACATAGGGCTCATCGGCACTCATCATTCTTTCTAGTACCGGATGACGTCCATTGACGATAACAAGCTTTTCATGCGCCTTGATTTCCGGTTTGCAATAGCCGTATTCCGCAGCAGAGAGCGCAAACGAACAGAGAGAGTCTATTTCGGCAATAATAACAGCATTTTCCTGAATGGCTGACGCGTGCTCGGCAATCAATGCACAAAGATCATGGAAAAGCTGTGCTTCAAGAATCAGGCTTTTCTCTTCGGAATTGAGAATCTTTGCCTCGTACTCTTTCAACGCGGGAATGGTATAGCGCTCGGCATTGACAAGTGTCTGCTTTTTTTCATAATAAGCAGGAACCTTATCGCGATTGGCATGGCTTATTTCGATATAGTAGCCGAAAACCTTGTTAAAACTAACCTTAAGGGATGAAATCGACGTACTGGCGCGCTCCTGCTGCTGAATCTCCATAAGCCGATCCTTGGCAGTAGAGGCAATAGAACGAAGCTCATCAAGATCAGCATGATAGCCCATGCGGATATAACCCCCGTCACGCATTGATGCGCCTGACTCAGGATCAATCGCCTCTTCAATCCGCCCCGCAAGTTCCTGGAGAGGATGTAACGAGGATGCAAGCACCCGGAGCCTCGGCGATCCTGCATCGAGAAGCAGTTCTTTAAGGAGTGGAATGACAGAAAGAGAGAACCCAAGCTGACGGATCTCTCTCGGGATGGTGCGGAAGGTTGCAATACGCGCAAGAGAGCGCTCAAGATCGTTGATGCCGGATAACTCTTCAGAAAGGTTATCGCGCAATGCCCTCAGCTCGGCAAGTTCTTCAACAGCATCAAGGCGATGCTGGATATCCTCAATTTTTTTCAGAGGCCTCTGCAGCCATCGACGGATAAGGCGCGCGCCCATCGGATTTCGTGTACGGTCCATCACCTGAAGAAGGCTTCCGCTGAGCGTGCCATCCTGCATGGAAGAGATAATTTCAAGATTTCTCTTGGTCTGCAGATCGAGAGTCATATACTCACTGCTGTGCAACTCACCGATCCGGGTAATATATGCAAGGCTGTTCTGCCGGGTCTCCTCCAGATACTGAAGAATAACACCCGCAGCAACTTTGCCTGCACGGTTGCTGTCAATACCGAACCCTTTCAGGGAGTGGGTCTTGAACTGGCGCGAAAGAACCTCCTCGGTCTGATCTTCACTGAACATCCATGCATCAAGTTCAGTAACAAGAGCCTCACGGGAGAGGCCCTTTTTCAGAAGTTCAACCCGCTCTTTATCTGCCGAAGATACAAGGATTTCCGAAGGGTGAAGTGACAGAATAAACTGGGTAAGCTCTTCCGGCTGGAATGAAGCTATCCGGAATTCAGCTGTAGTAACATCAATAAAAGCCAACCCGGCTAAAAGCTTCCTGCCCTCTTTTAGAAACGCAACAGCACAAAGATAGTTGTTGTGCCTGTCATCAAGAATCTTGTCACTGTAGGTAATGCCCGGAGTAACAATATCGGTAATTTCACGTCGAACAATCCCCTTTGCCGAGGCTGGATCCTCAACCTGGTCGCAGATGGCTACCTTGAACCCTTTTTTTACCAGTTTGGCAATGTACCCTTCACTTGCATGATGAGGGAATCCGGCCATCGGTATTTCAGCAGAACGCTTTGTGAGCACAATATTCAGAGCAGCGGAAACGAGCTCGGCATCTTTAAAAAAGGTTTCATAAAAATCACCGACTCTGAAAAGCAGCAAAAAATCGGGGTACCGTTCCTTTACTTCCAGATACTGGCGCATCATGGGAGAGTGCTCTTTCTCGGCAATACCCTTTTCTTTGCTCATAGCCTATTCATCTGCTTTTATTGTGGTTACAGCAAAACAAATTGCCGCTATTAAACATACAAAAAAGCTTCCTCTCAGTGATAAAAAAAGCCGGAGAATAGTCTGGCATTGTGCACTTGATCACTCTCTCAACTTGTTCAGACCGGAATAGTAGATTGTGCCTTACAACAAAGGGCACCTCTATTTACTAGCTAAGAGTAAAAGATGGAAGGCCAACTTTACCTGCAGGATGAAAAGAGCTGTCCCTCTCGGAACAATTTTTGTTTTGTTGGGGTTCAGGAATCACCCCAACCTACAGGCGAAAAATATGTTAATGCCAACTGCAGCGAAACTTAATAAACAATAGCTGGAATTGCGCTTGCGGACTTGACATGAGGTTTAGAAAAAAGTATGTTCAGAAAAACGTTTACATAAAAATGCTTCGATTTTTGGACCTATGGTTTTTCATACAATACTGCGGTTTGTACACATCGTCTCTTTTGCAGCCTGGTTTGGCACTATTCTGGCTTCGCTCTTTTTCCTGAAAGCCATTGAGAGCAAACTTACGGGCAATGATAACAACACTGCAGAGTATGCTCAGCTGCTGCAGCGGTTTCTAAAACTGGAGACAAAGGTTGCAGACGTTGCCGTCATAGGGGTCATCCTCTCAGGTATCCTGCTTGCTGTTTTGTACCACGGATGGACAGTCTGGGTTTTTGTAAAATCCCTACTTATTGTTCTTCAGATTGCCCTGACCATTGGGTATATCATCCGTTCAGTCCGCACACTCACCTACCCATGTTCGAATCAAGAGTATAACAGCTGGTACCGTCTTTTTGGAATTTCACTCACCATGTTTGCACTGGTACTCTTTGTAAGCTTTTTTCTTCTCTGAAACCATTCGTTCTATATGCGTTCTGTAATTTGATTTTCAATGAATTAATAGTATATTTGAGACCTTTATCACTAAAATATTTGTATACGATGCAGGCGTTGATCAAGATTTCCGATAAACAATTTCTGGTAAGACAAGGGGATACCCTTTTCGTCCCTAAACAAAAAGCTTCAATTGGCGAAACCCTGGAGATCAAAACCCTGGCTGCCATTGACGGTGCAAATACCAACCTGAACCCAGCCAACAGTATTCAGGCAAAAGTTCTTGGTCATGTCAAGGATGACAAGGTCATCGTTTTCAAGAAGAAACGCAGAAAACGTTACCAGTCAAGAAACGGACACCGTCAGCAGATGACTCAGATCGAAATTATTTCGCTTTAAACACAAGTTCAGGATCTTTAACGTTAATTTTTTCTCATGGCTCATAAAAAGGGTGGCGGGTCGACTAAAAACGGTCGCGACAGTAATCCGAAATATCTCGGAGTTAAAGCTGCAGGAGGTTCCACTGTAGCTGCAGGCACAATCATTGTTCGTCAGAGAGGCACCGTTATCAAGCCGGGCGACAATGCTGGATTAGGACGTGATCATACGATATTTGCTCTGACTGATGGTGTTGTTACCTTCCGTAACGGGCGCAACAACAAGAAACAGGTCAGCATCCTTCCTTGCTGATACTATTGCAATGAAATAAGTTTCTACGATAAAAAAAGCCGCCTTTATTGAGGTGGCTTTTTTTATTATATGGTCATTACGGTCACAAAAAATTCTGATCACAATAAAAAAACATTTACCTCTTATGAAAATCACCGTTATCGGAGCCGGAAATGTAGGTGCTACCGCAGCTCTCCGCATTGCAGAAAAACAGCTCGCAAAAGAAGTTGTTCTGATTGATATCGTCGAAGGAGTTCCCCAAGGCAAGGCTCTCGACATGTATGAATCCGGACCCGTCGGTCTTTTCGATACCCATGTGACCGGTTCCAATGACTATAAAGATTCCGCTGACTCTGACATCGTTCTGATTACTGCAGGTCTTGCAAGAAAACCCGGAATGACAAGAGAGGATCTCCTGAATAAAAATGCCGCAATTATCAAGGAGGTTACAACCCAGGTAATGAAATACTCCCCGAATCCGATAATCGTGATGGTTTCAAACCCCCTTGATGTCATGACCTATGTAGCCCAGGCTACCAGCGGACTTCCGAAAGAGCGGATTATCGGCATGGCCGGTGTGCTTGATACAGCGCGCTTCAAAAGCTTTATTGCAGAGGCATTGGATGTCTCCATGCAGGATATCAGTGCATTGGTACTCGGCGGACACGGTGACTCCATGGTGCCAGTCGTGAATTATACCAATGTCGCCGGTATACCCCTTACTGAACTGTTACCACAGGATAAAATTGATGCACTCGTAGAGCGGACAAGAAACGGAGGTATTGAAATTGTCAACCATCTGAAAACCGGCTCTGCATTCTATGCACCTGCAGCTTCTGCTGTAGAGATGATTGAAGCAATCGTCAAAGACCGCAAGCGCATTATCCCCTGCACAACGCTTCTTGAGGGTCAGTACGGCATCGATAATGTTTTCTGCGGTGTCCCTGTTAAACTTGGAAAAAATGGCGTTGAACAGATTCTTGAAATCAACCTCTCTTCAACAGAACTTGAGGCACTCCAGCAATCTGCTGCCATTGTTGAGGAAAACTGCAAAAGCCTTGCCTCTATTTTAGCTTGAGCTCTGAATGTTTTTGAAATAATTCTGGAATGAAAAAAAGCGGCTGTAAAGCCGCTTTTTTCATAGTCAGGTGTCCCCCATTACACCTGACCAATCTCACTGGCGTGAGATGTTTCAAAGATATACA
>CAIXLG010000166.1 GCA_903920215.1 uncultured Chlorobiaceae bacterium | reverse complement strand
TGATCGACAACATTCCAGTTGACACTTCGATCCTCCGTAAATGGCTCAAGGCAGGATTTGTGTTCAGGAACAAGCTCTTTCCCACAGATGCCGGCACGCCGCAAGGCGGTATTATCAGCCCGGTTCTGGCAAACATGACTCTTGACGGCCTTGAGAAGGTGCTCGCAACAGCATTTCCGCGGGCAACGGAACGAGGCCTGAAAATGCACATGGTGCGTTACGCTGACGATCTGGTTATTACCGGTGACTCAAAAGAGTGGCTGGAAAACGAAGTCATGCCAGTATTGGTGGACTTCTTGGCAGAACGGGGGCTAACCCTGTCACCAGAAAAAACCAGGATAACGCACATCACGGAAGGGTTTGATTTCCTCGGTTGGAATATTCGCAAGTACCGTGGCAAACTTCTTATGAAGCCATCAAAAGCAAATATTAAAACGCACCTTAGCAGGGTACGAGAAATCATCAAGGCAAACAAAACGGCTAAGCAGATGAACTTGATAGAGCAGCTTAATCCCATTTTACGGGGATGGGCAAACTATCATCGCCACATAGTCGCAAAGAAAACCTTTAGTTGGATTGATTCTCAGGTCTGGTCAGCGCTTTGGCAATGGGCCAAACGACGACATCCGCATAAATCTGCCCGATGGGTGAAAGCGAAATACTTTAAAACCAGAGGAGATAGGGATTGGATGTTTACCGCCATAGGCGAAAGCAACAAGCACAAAATGCACAGCTTGGTGCTTGAAGCTGATACACCTATAAGGCGGCATATTAAAATCAAAGGTATGGCGAACCCACACGATCCAGCGTGGAAACAATACTTTGAGGCCCGTCGGAACAAGCAGAGAACCAAATTAAAACTGCGGTGTTGTCGGGTGCCGAAAGGTGCCTTTGTCGAGGCTTGAGCCGTGTGCGGTGAAAGTCGCATGCACGGTTCTTAGGGGACGGTGGCGCAGTAATGCGCTGCTGTTACCCGACTTTTACAACCGGAAACGGAAGCACTCAACGTTAGGATATAAATCGCCTGTTGAGTTTTTACGTTATAATCAACAACTAAAAGTTATGGCTTCTTGATGTGTCCATTTTATTGTTGCAAGTCCAAGTGCTCTGACGGCTGGCGGTGCGGAGTGTTGTGCAAACGAAGCCTGCCAAGGCGGAATGCAACACTTTGCTTTTGCGCATGGCAGGCATTACGGTTTAACGCACCGCCCGTCAGACGCAAAAATGCCTCTGGTGCACCATAAAAAAGCTGGTGGTTACGCCGAAAAGTTGACTGGATTTAAAAAAAAATAGGGGTTTTCTGTCAGACACTATATAGCGTTGGATTCAACGCTTTGATAGAAAAATTGATAGGAATACAACAAATAATACATTAACTTTTTTGTCGTAAAAAGTGTTCATTGAGAAGCGAAAAAGTAAAGTATACATTTTTATCTAACTATTTACAGGAGGCTGGTTATGAAAAGGCTGTCTTTCTCAGATAATAAAATAGCAGCAAAATACGCTGCTTTTGTATTGCTTTTACTATTGTTAACATCAATTGTCAGTGGCATTTTACCAGATGTCGCTAAAGCTGGATTATCCCGTTGCGCAAAGTGCAATTGTAAAGCATATGAAGGGCATGCAAATACCTGTGAAAATTGTGGGCATAGCTATAGTTCACACTATTAATAAGCACTTTACAGAAAATGAATCCGTAAAAAATAGGCCAGAAACAAAGCTGTACAAATGGATAATAGCCATTATTACACAGAGATGGTCAAATGTGTGGTTGTTTCCAACCGCATATTAAATCTCTATGGGTCATATTCCCCGCCGCTTGCGGCGTGACATGATTTATATTAGTTGGCATGAGCGAATATATTCACAAAAGCCATAATGTCACCGTTCTGATGTACCACATAGTGCTGCCAGCAAAGTATAGACGCGTGATTTTTGATGATGAGGTAGATGAAGTCCTGAAAGATGTATGCTTGGAGATCGAAAATCGTTATCAGATCAAGTTCTTGGAAATTGGTACAGATAAAGATCATGTGCATTTTTTGGTGCAATCAGTGCCAACGTATAGTGTCACGAAAATCGTGACGATGATAAAGAGTATTTCTGCTCGAGAAGTGTTCAGGCGCAGTCCAAAAGTGAAAAAACTGTTGTGGGGTGGGGAGATGTGGACAGATGGGTATTATGCTGGAACGGTAGGAAAGCATGGAAATGAAGACATGATAGGCAAGTATGTCAAAGGTCAGGGAGGTACGTATCAGAAACTCCACAGTGATTATCAGTTGTCACTGTTTTAGCTGAGGAAATCTTCAATACCCCGCTGCTTGCGGCGGGGATTCTTTATTGCAGGTCACCTAGTAACCTTTTTTTGATTTTTTTTGCGCCTGTTTACTAAAAAGCAGGCGTTAAGTTTTCTGATCAATCGGGCATTAAAAACCTCTCATCAGATTTTCTTGAACTATTGAATAAACTAAATCATATTCATTAGGTTTGGCATTTATTTTATTCATTATTTTACGAATATTACTTGGTTCTTCAAGTTGGTTTAAGATTTGTCTTACGCATGCCTCTTCATTATCACTACCGACACAATGTATTTTAGCCATCTGTCTTTGTGATGCTATTATCTCACTTATTTTATAGTCAAGTTCTGTTTTCCTCGCTTTAATTTCTAATTCATCTGCGGGCAATTTTAGTAATAATTGTTCATTACTTGGTGTAGTATTTTGGGCGTTATCCGAATTTGGAGAATTTTCTGTAGGTTTTGAGCAACCACAAAGTGTTAATACATAAATAGTGGTTAAGATTTTCTTCGTTTTAATTTTCATATAATCACGGGTTGATAAGTTATATGATTATTACGAGATAAGCGTTTCTCGGAAAGACATTGCGTAACATTATGCGAAAATCTAAGCAGAGAGACATAATAAATCAAAAAAAATGCAACCTAATTTAAGTCAACAAAAGACTCAATGGTTTTGGTAAAAAATACGGAAAGACTTCACGGTAAGCGTTTAATAATTACATACCTGATTCAAGTTTTGATTTTTTCATTTCCAGATCCATTTTTTGCTTTTCATATGTTTCCAAAAGGTTACGAGCGGAGTTTTGTAGCATAAGGTTTGTCGCGCCGGGCCTTTTATCCCCCCATTTTGCATATTCACTACAATTGCGTTCTTGATCTTGAATTTTACGATTCAAACTTTGAATTTGAACTTCAAGTATTTGGATTTCTGCTCTTTTCTGAGGAGCAGAAATACTTTGATATTTAGGCGATATAGATTGTATGGATGAGGTATTGTTATTATTCAGATTTCGATTTCCTTGATTTAAATATGCCGAGATTTCATACGATGGGCCAACTCCAGCTGCTAAGAAGCGAATAAAATGGTTGCGCACATCCCATACACCTATAATTGAAACCGGCGGGCCTGTTAGGATTAAATGAACGAACTGATCAGGATCAAATACTCTGACACCATTCACAGTTTGAATTATATCACCAGGCTCCAATGACATATATCGCCTGCTTGAAGTATCATACACTCTTGTTGCAGGCGAACCATTGGCAACTTTCCAAATGATAATGCCATTTTGATGAGATTCAACTTGTACCCCAAGGTATCGGTTATTAGAACCAAACACGATCCCACTTTGCATTAACAAAGTTATCAGAATAGAAATCGAGAATATTTTGAGTTTATTCAGAATTATCAGGCGATGCAACATCTGATTGTGCGTTCAGTGTTAAATCATGGTTCGATCCAATTTGAACCATGTGGCATAAAAGACCCGTTAATAATTATACTAAAAATTTATTTAATTTCAATAAACTGGGAAGTGTTTTTGGAGCGAATGGCAGGCTCGAGCGGCTGAGTTGCGCAAAAGGAGCCTTTAGGTGGAGTGCGGCGCTTTGTGGTCGCAAAAGCTTGGGGCTGCTTGTTGGTTTTATTTATTTATTGTCACTGGTGTCCAACTGTTGAAAAAATAAATCCCTATAGGTTATAATAATAAAATAGAATACGGCGTTTTTTTACCGTTACCGACTTGAAAATGCTTGCTATCTTCGATCATTTCATTATTCTTCCACAAGGAATGATCGATGTACACAGGAAAAACCGTCTTTGCTCAACTGCTTGAACACCTGCCGCTTCATCAATTTCGCCTGTGCGTCAAGCGGTACAACGGCAATTACAAGGTTCAATCGTTCAGCTGTCTTGATCAATATCTCTGCCTGTTCTTTGCTCAACTGACCTATCGGGAAAGTCTTCGTGATATCACGACATGTCTGCTCGGCATGCAGAACAAACTGTATCACATGGGCATCCGTGGCAAGATTGCCCGAAGCACGCTGGCCTACGGCAACGAAACACGTGACTGGCGAATTTATCAGGACTTTGCCCATGTCTTGATTCATCATGCCAGAGAACTCTACAGCAAGGATGCCTTTGGTGTCAGGCTGCAGGAAACTGTGTACGCACTGGATTCAACCACGATCGACCTCTGTCTTGCGCTGTTTCCATGGGCAAAGTTCAGAACACATAAGGGTGCGGTTAAGATGCACACTTTGCTTGACTTACGGGGTAACATCCCGTCCTTTGTCGCCATTACCGATGGCAAGGTTCATGATGTCAATATTCTTGATGTGCTCATCATTGAACCGGGTTCTTTCTACATCATGGATCGAGGTAACATCGATTTTGAACGACTATATCACATTCATCAGGCCCAAGGATTCTTTGTCATAAGAGCGAAATCAAATTTAAGTTTTAAACGGCGATACTCTCATCCTGTTGATAAATCTACCGGTGTTCGATGTGATAGACCATAATGCTTGCAAGTGTCAAATCTGCAAAAGAATACCCTGATAAAATGAGACGCATCAAGTATGTCGATCCGCAAACCGGTAAGTCGTATCCTGAAAGTCGGATAAAGCGCACACATTAGTAATCGTTAATAAATAACTATAACAATTTAATCGAGATTTGGCTCAATTTTATAGTTCCATTCACCATGAAATTCATTTCGTAGAATGTGAATTTTTTTAAATGCAGCATCACTTACTTTGATGCCTGGCGGG
>CAIXLG010000165.1 GCA_903920215.1 uncultured Chlorobiaceae bacterium | reverse complement strand
TGTAGTCTTCGACAGCTTGGATGCTCTTGAAGACCATTTGGAGGCTTCGTTAAGGATGATGGAACATGATACACCAAGAGTACATTCAATCGTTGCTTGGCCTTGGATAATGAATTCATTATCGATTTAGAAATGGAATAAGCGACTCTCATCCTCTAATTCATAACCGTAACCCATAGGAAGATAAAAAGCACCAATACGTGAGATACCACGCATTACAAAATGCCGACCACACTCATTTAAAATTCTATCTGAAAGAGATTTAATCAAAGTAGGGGGATTCTTGCTCGACGAATGATATAGAATCGGACGAAGTTCCGAACGTTGTTGCACAACCTTCATTTTGAAAACAAATTTTGCCCCGGTACCACGCTCCGCATAGGTATCCCACATGTCCGTAAGGTTATTTGGTTCTCTTTTCGTGAATGAAGCATAAAACAGATCGCACATCAATGTTTTATAGTAGGGATCCCCGTTGCTCGATTCCGAGTAACCATGCAAACCGTGAGTCTCAGCAAAAGAACGAAATTCACTTTCCGAAATCCATTTCAGAATCGAAGCAAGCTGTAACTCGCCCGATTCTATAATACCTTTACAGCATTTATAATCAGTAAAATGAGCCAACTCAACTGCTGTGGTAATTTTAGGGAAATGATGTTCAATGATTGATTCTGATATTAGCCCGTTAGACGAGGTATTCTCTATTACAACGTTGGAATTCAGTGGAACGAGAATATCATTAATATCCAAAACCGTTTTTAATCCTGCTCGCACAAACTCTTCCTTAATTATCCCGAAAACTCGCCGCTGTATTAACATTGTATGATGCATAATGCTATTGCGTCTCTTCAAAAGATCTTTGATTTAATATACACACAAGAACAAATTCTGAAATCGTCCAATAGGTACACGCTCAACTACCAAAGGAGAACGCTGCCATACAAAGCATCACATATAATCAGCATAAAACGATCTTTTAAAGTTATCTGCCGCAACCCCTGGTTAATGCTGCATTAATGGTGATTCATCTGGATTGCATTTTATGGTAAGTCATAGCTGACTGATTACTTCACTAATTTTCTTTTACAGAATAAACATCTATAAAAACACGTGCAGATTTAACACAGTCAGGATCACCAGAGGAATCAAAAAGATATATAGCAACATATAATGCATTTTTCTTATACTTATCTAAAACGAGTTAGAGATACTTATATTTGACTATAAAACCATCTTGTTATGGATAAAATCCGCAATCCATTTTCTCCCGGAGCTGGTTCACCCCCTCCTGAACTAGCAGGACGTGGTGATATTCTGGAACAGGCCGTTGTGCTTTTTGGCCGTGTACGGGAAAAACGTGCAGAGAAAAGCATTTTGATGACAGGTCTCCGGGGGGTTGGAAAAACGGTGCTGCTCAATAAAATGGAGCAAATGGCACAAGATGCAGGGTATCACACTCTTTTCATCGAGGCTTATGAAAATAAACCTTTAGCCGCGCTTCTAGCACCACAGTTACGCAAACTGCTGTTTGAACTTGATCGGATAGCTGGGGCTGGCGATAAGGTTCGACGCGGACTGGCTGTGCTTAAAAGCTTTATCGGGATGGTAAAAATCACTGTCGGGGATTTCGGTCTGGATATCGAACCTGAAAAAGGAAGTGCTGACAGTGGAGATCTGGAAGTTGATCTTTCGAGTCTGTTTATAGCTGTTGGAGAAGCTGCTGAGGAGCGCCAAAGCGCTGTTGCTATACTGATTGATGAAATTCAATACATCTCTTCTTCCGAGTTGAATGCCTTGATCATGGCGATGCACAAAATGCAGCAGTATCAGCTTCCGATTATTCTTGTCGGGGCGGGATTACCTATTCTGCCAGGACTGGCTGGTGATGCAAAATCATATGCGGAAAGATTGTTTAATTTTCCGGATATCGGACCACTTGGAGAATCTGATGCCATTTCCGCACTTCGTGAACCTGTCAGGGATGCCGGGGCAGAGTTTGAGGATGGAGCGCTCCATGAAATTTACCGATTGACAAAAGGATATCCGTACTTTCTGCAGGAGTGGGGATATCAGGCATGGAATCAGGCTGAATCATCGCCAATAACACTCGGGATTGTTCAGGAAACGACCCCACTTGTTATTAAACGTCTCGATGAAAATTTTTTTCGGGTTCGTTTTAACCGACTTACCGATGCTGAAAAACGGTATCTTCGAGCAATGGCCGAATGTAGTTCCCTACCCTGTCGTACTGCTGGAATTTCTGATCTGCTTGGAGTGAGCAGTGCTGCTGCACTCAGCCCCGTGCGTTCAAATCTCATTAAAAAAGGGATGATTTATAGCCCAGCTCATGGCATGATGGCTTTTACAGTACCGCTATTTGAAGAATTTTTGCGAAGAACCATTCCTGATTTGCAATCAATATGAACGGTATTATTATTTCTACACAGGACGAAAACACTGAATTATAAATCTCAGGAAGAAGTTTACCTGTATCCAAAAATTGATTTTTTCCGTAGATTCACCCTTGTATCATCTTTCTTGCTTTGTCAGGATGGCTATTTAACCCATTGAGTGAACGGAAATTATAGCAATCAGACTCAAGAAAAGATTCACGAATAATGTTATAAAGAAGAAAACAGAGCATGAAACCACTGCCCATAAACCAGGAAAGCGAACAGAAACTTTTTTTTCATAATTATGCCCGTTTTCCTCTTGCGATCACCCATGGCGAAGGCTCATGGCTGGTCAGCGATGATGGAACCCGGTATCTCGACATGATTGCAGGAATAGGCGTCAATGCACTGGGTTATGGAGATAAACGCCTTGTGCAGGCAATAAGCGGACAGGCAGCTAAACTGATCCATGCCTCAAACCTTTTTATGATGCAACCCCAGTTTGAGCTTGCTGAAAAACTGCTTGCTCTTTCAGGACTCTCCAAAATATTTTTTGCCAACAGTGGTACCGAGGCAATTGAGGCTGCCATTAAAATGGCAAGAAAATGGGCTGGCCGGTCAGGCGATGATCATAAAAAAGAGGTGCTGTCGCTGAGTAACTGCTTCCATGGAAGGACATATGGAGCCATGTCGCTGACGGCGAAAGCAAAATATGTCGATGGATTTGACCCTCTGCTTGCAGGAACGGGCATGATCGCCTTCAACGATATTGCAGATCTTGAAAAGAAAGTTTCTCTTAAAACAGCGGCTGTTTTTATTGAAGTTGTTCAGGGCGAGGGAGGGATTCACCGGATATCACAGCAATTTATAGACCGTTTGAAGGAACTGCGCACTCAATACAACTTCCTGATTGTTGCTGATGAAATTCAGGCAGGTTGCGGCCGAACCGGCAAGTTTTTCAGTTATATGCATGTTGATGCAGATCCCGATCTGGTATGCCTTGCAAAACCGCTTGGCGGCGGATTGCCATTATCGGCTGTTATCGGCAGCGAAAAGGTAGCCGATGTTCTCACCTACGGCAACCACGGCACAACCTTTGGCGGTAATCCGGTAGCATGTGCAGCAGGCATTGCCATGATAAAGGCTATTGAGGAAGATCAGCTTATGAAGCACGCAGAGGAAATCGGCAACTATATGCATGATGAGTTGCAGAAACTTGCAGCACGTCATCCGCAAATCCTTGATATCCGTCAGTATGGCCTGATGATTGGCGTAACGGTTGATAAAGAGGCAAAATATTATGTCGAACAAGCGCTCCGAAAACACGTTATCATCAACGCTACAAGCCAGAACGTTATCAGGCTTCTTCCGCCGCTGAACATCACCAGGGAAGAGGCTCAACAATGTATAATCGCCCTTGATGAAATCTTTACCGAAGAGACCGCAGGTTAACACCGCTGAAAAGAGTGCAGATATGCCACTTGGAGCTGTCAACTATATCTTGATAGCTCTGGGGGCGCTTGTTATTGCCGCAAGCTACGGGATAATGTTTCTCGAAAAGGAAGTTGACGGTTTTTTCGCCCTTTTTGTCAGTCCCATAAGCCTTGTAGCTGCCTATGGATGGATTATCTTCGCAGTACTATACCGCCAGAAACAGAAAACAACAGCTGATTAATCAAGCTGGAACCTTATCGGGACTGTAAACCAGACCTTGATAGGACTGCCGTTCTGAATGCCGGGATAGTACCGGGATTCCATGACGGACTTTATGGCAACAGCATCAAACACATCACAGTCAGCAGGGATACGCTTCATAACCTTGGCTTTGATGGCCCGGCCATCTTCTCCGATAAGGACACTGACAAACACCTTTCCCGTAATTCCGGCAATTCTGGCCATTTCCGGGTAGGCAGGTTTTTTCTGGTCAAGAAATCCGGGCATTTTTTCACAGGGAACAAACATCGGCACTTCATCACCCGATGATGCGCTTCCGCTTCCTGAACCGGAGCCCTGGGTCTGGATTGCCTGCTTTAACTCTTTCTGCGTGGCAACCGTCTGTTCGTGAGGAACTTCCTCCTCGTTGACCTTTTTAATTTTTCCGACATTCGGAGGCGCTACAGGAGACGAAGAAGGAGTCACTGGAGTTGGCTCGGGAGCCGTAAGAGGAGGAGGCGGTGGAAGCTGCGTGACGCTGGTAACTACCTCATAACACTCGACCATCGGATGAGTATCTTTGTCAAAGAATCCTGTCAATGAAGCAATACGCTCCCAGTTAGCTGTTATAAGCCAGAAAAACGACAGCAGGGCTATTGCAATGACAACTCCATGGCTGAGGAAAAGATGGGCCTGGCGGCGAAGAAAAAGGTTGCCGTAATGCAGACTCCTTAACCTGTCCGTATCAAGAAACTCTTCACCGAATGACCATGAAAGAGCTCTGTTACGATAAGTTTCCTGATGAATTTTTTCAATTTTTGAAGCCACGTGAAGGAACTCCTTTGCTTATTCAAACTCTTAAACAGCTCTTTTAACTTCCAGTGCATCCTGCTCAGTATAATCGTCCAGACTGAACCGGTCTATTTTCATGAGATTCAGCTCGTCAATAATATCGACAAGGTGTTTATATTTTGCTTTTTCGTTAAGCTTAACAACAATAACCAGTTTCTGGTTAGACGCAGTCTGCTGTTTCAAGAGAGAGCGCAACTGCGGACTTAATGAAAGCTGACGGGCATCATGAGCGTCATAGAGGGGAATTCTCTTTGGTGCCTCATTACCGAGAGAGCAATACGCCATTCCATCACCGGCAATCCGCATTGTCATGACGTTGTTTTCGGCCACCTTAACTTCCAACTTTTCAGGAGGAGTATTTATCTCCATAGTATTGGATTTTGAAAAGGTTGTTGTCAACATAAAAAAGGTCAAAAGAAGAAACGCCACATCAACCATCGGCGTCATGTCAAGACGAAACCCGATTCGCTTAGGCCCTCTTCTCCCTTTTTTTTTGCGGCTATTTCCGCTTGGCGAATCAACAATACCCATATTTCAGCGAACCTCCTTTTTAAGGACTGTAATCAGATTGAAGGTCAGCAGATTGGCTTTTTTATAAACCTTGATGACATAGTTCACTGCTTCGAAACCCGCATCTGCATCGGCCCTGACTACCGGTCGAAGCTTGGGATCGGCAAAACGCGCCATGACAACAAATTTATCCAGCTCATCACGATCGACGTGAAAGTTTTCGGCAAGTTTAAATTTTTTCAGTGAATCAGCAACTGCTCCAGCCGTCAATCCCGCACCGTTCAGCTTAGGCTTCACCACTGAATTGAAGATTTTTTCCCTGGACTGCTGCGAAGAGACCCCCATTAAAAAGGTATTTTGAGAGCTCACCGTTACTGTTAGAACATTTGATTCCGGCAGTTTTTGTACCGAATGTGATGCGGGAAGGTTGATTTTTACAACTTCAGGAGGGCGAAACTTGGTTGTAAGCATGAAAAACGTCAACAGAAGAAACGCAACGTCCACCATCGGCGTCATATCAATGCGAAACCCAACTCTTTTTGCCTTGATCCTCGACATCAGCAATTATTCCGATTTACCAGTTCCTAAAGTGTGTATGATATAGAACGCAGCTTCATCAATGGTGTAGCTGAAACGATCAACCCTGCTGGTAAAAACGTTATAGGCAACAATACCCATAATACCGCCGAAAATACCGAGCGCTGTATTAAAGAGAGCTTCAGAGATGCCAAGTGAAAGCTGTACGGCGTCAGGAGCTCCGCTGGTAGCCATCGCGGCAAAAGCACGGATCATACCGAGCGTTGTTCCCAGAAGCCCGACCATGGTGGATATTGAGGCAATGGTGGATATTGAGACAAGGTTTTTCTCCAGAAGAGGCATTTCCATAATCGTTGCCTCTTCAACAGCTTTTTCCATTTCGCTGATCTTTTTCTCCCGATCGGTAACATTATATTGAGAGAGCTTTTTATAACGGTCAAGCACTGCGCGAAGCACTGCTGCCAGTGAACTCTGATGGTCATCACATTTTGCAATGGCCTGATCAATATAGCCGTTGTCAATATCCTGTTTGAGAGCATGGACAAACTCCGGAATATTTCCCTTGCCGGAAGCTTTGTTCAGAGCAATGATACGTTCCACCGTGTAGGCAATCACCATCATAATCAATGCCATGAGTACCGAGACAACCAGCCCTCCATTGAAAACAGCATGGAACATTGACCCCGGCGGAGTACTGCCCATCCAGAAATAAAATCCCAGGGAAACTGCGTAGGTTATTGCAATGAGCAAGCCCGTAAAGAAACCATGTTTCATAGAACTTTTATTTGTTTTGACTGACAAGAAGATAAAAGGGGTATTATTAAACCGGAGTGTGACTTTGAAATACTGTCGTTCATATTTACAACTTTGGGAACCACCCGTCGCAGGCAGTTATGTTACCTTGATTGCATTGGCATGCAAAAACAACTTTCAAATAACAGTGGTAAATTTAGTAAATAAGCTTGTGATTTTTCAATAGTAATCGATCAATACAAAGAAAATAAAAAGTGTTCCTGCAATCATATAAAGAATTAAGAACAGGCACATGATCCCTCATTCGACCGTTGATGATATCCGTCAGGCTGCGGATATTGTTGATATTATCTCTGATTACCTGACGCTTCAGCCTTCAGGGCGCAACTTTAAGGCACTCTCTCCCTTTACTCAGGAGAAAACCCCTTCATTTGTCGTTTCACCGGAAAAACAAATCTACAAGTGCTTTTCAACCGGCAAGGGGGGCAACGTTTATTCTTTTGTCATGGAAATGGAGAAGGTCTCCTTTCCTGAAGCAATCGAACTGGTTGCCAAACGAACGGGAATAGATATCAGCCGGTTTACTGAAAAAAAAGAACATGACCCTGCTCTTGAAGACAGCCGCACCGAAACCCTTCGCTGGGCAGCGAAGTTCTTTCAAAGAACACTGGAAAGCAAGGCGGGAAAAATCGGCTATGACTATCTGGTGACTAAACGCGCACTTTCGGAAAAAACAATCAAAGCCTTTGGCCTTGGATATGCGTCTGACTCATGGGACAGCCTCTTCAACGAAGCCAGGCGGGCAGGCATACCACTGGAACATCTCACTGATCTTGGACTTGTAACGCATCATAAACAGCGAAACTCCTGGTATGACACCTTCCGCAGCAGGGTGATATTTCCTGTATTCTCCGTTGGAGGGCAGGTTGTCGGCTTTGGAGGGAGAACCTTGCTTGATGACCCTCAAACGCCCAAGTACCTGAATTCACCTGAAAGCCGGTTGTTTGAAAAGTCAAAACTTCTTTACGGGCTGAATACGGCTAAACATGAAATCCGGCGGATGGAATCTGCAATTCTTGTTGAAGGCTATATGGATGTCCTTGCACTTCACCAGGCAGGAATAACGAATGCTGTAGCCTCATGCGGCACATCACTGACAAGGTATCAGGCAAAAATTCTGCACCGTCACACCAAAAGTGTTCTCTTCATGTATGATGCGGATTCTGCCGGCAAAAAGTCAATGATGACCGGTCTTGATACGCTGCTTGCAGAGGGCATAACCCCCTTCATTGTCATGCTTCCTTCCGGTGATGATCCCGACAGCTTTGTTGGCCGTGAAGGAAGGGAAGGATTTCTGCAGTTCGCTGAAGAGAATAGACTGTTGTTTCAGGACTTTCAAATCCGTGTTTTCATGGAATCGGAGAATTTTTCAAATCCTGAAATCAAGTCAAAAGCCATCAGGGAAATGGCGCACACCATTTCGCTGATCCCCGACCGCATCCAGCAGGAACTTTACCTCCAGCAACTCTCCGAAAAACTTGTCATCAGCCAGCAAGCCATCAAGGAGCTGCTCGAAAAAGAGAGCGCTGTGCAGGTAAAAAAGTCATTTTCAAGGGAAAACCAATCTGCTGTACAGGCAGCACGTCAACAGCCGCCAAACTTGTCTGTTCTTGAAAAAACCTTTTTAAAAGCGCTGCTTGAAAGCACTGCGTATGGGAATGTTGTTCTGGAATTTGCGGCTTCGCATGAGGCGATGCTGGAGTTGCCACACAAGGATGCCCAGCAGATTTTTACCCACATGATCCGCCGTTACCATGACATTGCCGGCAGTCCAAATGAACATATCGACATGACAACTGAAATAAGCCTTTTCAGCAGTCCGGAATCGAGGGATCTTGCGTCCGGCTTACTGCTTGACCCGCCGGTCAGCAATAAATGGCTTGAACAATCAGATGTTCACGCCGATAATGCAAAACGCTGTCTGACGATGTTCCTGGATGCATTCAAAAACCTGATTCTCGAACCGCTGATCCATCAGAAAATAGTGCTCACAGAGCAGATCCGGATTGAAAACGAAACTGAGAAGGAGATTGAGCTTTTGAAGGAAAAAATTGTGCTGGATAAAAAAATCCGAAAGACTTCGCAAGATCTTGGGAAGATGATTACAAGCATCCTGGAAAAAAGCTGAAATCATTCAGCTGGATAAAGAAGAGCTTTGCACAATAAACGAAATCACGGCATTAGCGGGTTACGCGTCAGAGTCGATGATGTTCAGGATATGTTGGCGGGGAGTCAAGGTGTGGTTGCTGATGAGTTGTATTCTACGAGTTTTTTCCAGTTTATTTCCCCATTTTGTTTACAATACTCACTGCCAAAATGCATTGTAAATTTGTTTATCATGAGGGCATAGGACTGACGAAACTCTTCGTTCTTTATTCCAGCATTGTGCCCTAAGGGCTCAATAATTTCAGTATAAAGATTCTGGTTTCCTGAAATGAACTCCCAAAATGCCTGCCCACAGTACTTGTAATAGTCCCCTTTATCAGAACTCTTATCTTTCCCGTAACAGCATCCATTTACTGCGACCACCTGCAGTCCTGAATTACTGGTGCGGAGGGTTTTTGCTGCCATTTTGAAGTCAGATTTCATTTTTTCAATCTGGCTTGAATTCCCCCAATTAGGCCCCGATTTAATACTGACGATGAAGCGTTTCCCGTCTTTATCAAATTCCAAGTCAATGCCGTTTATGCCTGATTTCCTGCCACCATAAACGTTTTCATTAATAAATATTGCCAGTCCTTCCAGCCAATCTCCAAAAATTGTTTCTTCGTTTGATGAGATATGAGCATCAACAAGGCCTTTGACAATTTCTTCGGCAGTCAAAACGCACTTTGCCTTGAAGAGATACGGATTTTTTCTTTTCAGAACTTTAGCGAGGCTCAATCCATCAAGGCTTGCAATTCTTTTCTGATGAAAAGTTCCGATGTTATCTTCAACGTATTTCGATACGTCGGTTAGGGAAAGAGGAGTCATATCCTTTGTTTTGCTCCAGCAGATACAACTCTACCGGTTTAAGTTCATTGTTGACCATGGCATGATACTCCGGCACAATTTCAATGCCTATTGAGTTTCTCTTCATTCTTTGCGCAACTGCATTGGTCGTCCCTGATCCCATGAATGGATCCAGAACGGTATCCCCTTCCTTTGTGAACAGTTTGATAAACCATTCGGGAAGTCCTTCAGGAAAGGCTGCACTGTGTTTTTTGTTATTGCACTCTGTGGCAAGATGCAGTACGTTGGTCGGATAGGCCATATCCCTATCGAGCCAGTTAGAGATATTTTTTCCAAAACCGCTGCCGACTTTTGATTCATCTCGGATTTTGTCTGTATTACTCAGGTTTTTGAGCCTGGTTTTCGACCAATCACCCATAGGAACCATTGCGGCTTCCTGGTTCATATAAAATTGTTTGTTTTTATTGAACTGGATTAACCGTTCCCATGAGTCACGGAACCGGTTTGGCCATTTTCCCGGGTAGCAGTTCTTTTTGTGCCAGATAAATTCTTCAGTCCAAAGCCACCCTTGCTCTTTCTTCATAGCAAGAATAAGTTCCATGACATAGGTGCTCCTTTCTCCGTTGACAACCTTTTCTTTGATGTTCAGGATAAAAGTGCCTGTTGGCTTGAGAACTCTTAATAGTTGCTCAGATATTGGTAAAAACCAGGCAACGTATTCGTCAGGGCGAATACCTCCATAAGTTTGTTTTCTCTGGTCAGCATAGGGTGGTGAAGTAAATATCAGATCTACCGAATCATTCGGGAGTTCTTTGAGTATTTCCGCACAATCACCCAGATGTAGATCTGTTGTTAGTTCCATTATTTCTTCAGCATATGAAGTTCATGCATTACAGTCGTATAGTTTCGTATCCAAGGGGGGAATATGATTCTTTTCATTCTACACATGCATAACCAAACTTACATTATTTCCTGATTTATTTATCTTCGTTTATCCATCTCACTAAAAGACATGCTCATACCGCAGATCTATGAGCTAAAATTTTACAAAGACTACGATTAGTGTAACATATAAGTAATTGGCGGATAAAACAATACAATCGCAATCCTATAATAAAGACCAACCAACAGACAACAATCATGCACGTCTCAAGAATCACCGCTAAAGGTCAAACTACCATCCCTGCCTTTATTCGAAAGGCTGCCCATATGAACGCTGGTGACACTCTGACCTTTTCAATCAAAGGAGATCACGTGATTGTAAGAAAAATAAACTCATCTGAAGATGAATATCTGAAAGGAGTCGAGGAAATACTTAATGAATGGGCATCACCAAAAGATGATGAGGCTTGGAGTACCGATAGTTGAAATCGGCTACAAATCGGGATCCATTGAAAGAAACATAAGTCTACTGCGGGTTTACAAGCGATCCTGTTCATCCGGTTCAACTGCCGTTACCATTGATAGCGCGTTAAGAAACTTTTCACGACTGCTCCTTTCAGCTCTTTGACGCAGGTACTCTTCAGTCATCAGCGCAGAGATCTTTTCAGCCAGTGCAGAGCTGATCAACTGATTGACCGATATATTTTCCAGAACAGCAAGTTCTTTTGCCATTTTATGCAATGAATCTGGCAATCTGACACTTAACGTGCTCATTACCCCTCCCCAATCATGTGTAAAAATTCTTTTGGATTTCTAAACACCCAAGCACAATAAGATACAATATAAAGCACCTCTATTTACTGTTTTTTGCTATGATAAAAGAGGGAAGGCAAACTTTACCTGCAGGCTGAAAAGAGCTTTCCCTTTCAGGACAACTTGTATTTTGTTGGGGTTCAGGACTCACCCCAACCTACATGGCGGAGGTGATGTTTTGAATAAAGAGAGGTGCCAGACCTTGAAAAAGAAGATATTTTTGCTGCACTACACTATGCAAGTGGAAAAGAAAAAAGCCCACCTGCATTCTCATAGATTGCGGGTGGGCTTTAATGGCAATTCAAACATACGAGCAGAAAAAAACCACTATAATGCGCCGTATCCTTCAAGAGGGTGACGGAGACAAAGCTCTTTGATTTCTTTTCTGACTGTCTGGCATACTTCTGCTGAATCAGGCTTTTCGGCTGATAAAATAACTTTATCGATTAGCTCGACAATAAGCTGACTGTCGGCTTCGCGCATACCGCGGGTGGTCATGGCTGGAGTACCAATGCGAATACCGCTGGTGACAAAGGGTGACTTGTCGTCAAAAGGAATCATGTTCTTGTTGACGGTAATGCCAGCTGCATGGAGAAGATTTTCAGCGACTTTTCCTGTAACGTTTTTGTTGCGAAGGTCAAGCAGCATAAGGTGGTTTTTGGTACCACCACTTACAATATTGTAACCAAGATCAATAAACTTTTCGGCCATGGTTGCGGCATTTTTTATGACCTGAGCTGCATACTCCCTGAATTCAGGCTTCAGCGCTTCACCGAAAGCAACTGCCTTACCCGCAATAACATGCATGAGCGGACCACCCTGAATACCCGGCATAACTTCCGTATCCATCACCTCTGACATCATTTTCAACCTTGAACCTGTTTTGGTCTTGATAGTAAGACCCATCGGGTTTTCAAAGTCGGTGCCCATCATGATCATTCCGCCCCTCGGCCCGCGAAGGGTCTTGTGGGTTGTTGTGGTCACAAAATGACAATGCGGCATGGGGTCACCCAGAAAACCTGCGGCGATCAACCCTGCTGGATGCGCAATATCGGCCATAAGAAATGCTCCCACCTTGTCGGCAATAGCCCTGAACGCCTTGACATCAAATCCCTGGGAATAAGCACTGGCTCCGCAGATAATAAGTTTCGGACGAACCTGAAGGGCGAGTTCCTCAACCTTGTTCATATCGATGATGCCAGTTTCACGATCGACTCCATAAGAGTGAGCTTCGAACATCTGACCGGAAAAATTAACCGAACTGCCATGGGTTAAATGTCCGCCATGCGACAAATCAAGCCCCATAATTCGATCACCCGGTTTCAAAACCGAAAAGAGAACCGCCATGTTCGCACTTGAACCGGAATGCGGCTGCACATTGACATACTCACATCGGAAAAGCTTTTTAGCGCGGTCACGCGCAAGATTTTCAGCTACATCAACATATTCGCAGCCGCCATAATAACGCTTGCCGGGGTACCCTTCGGCATATTTATTGGTCATTACCGACCCGCAGGCCTGCATAACCGCACGACTTGTGAAATTCTCCGAGGCAATAAGCTCAAGTGTTTCATTCTGTCTTGTTGTCTCGTTGGCTATAGCCTCAAAGACCTCCTGGTCCTGCTTTTGAAGGATGTCAGTATCCATCGCTATCTCAGTCCTTTTCCTGACGGAAGTTTACAGTTTTTGGTATGTGTGTTTTACTAATTATTTTTCCTGTCTATTCGTGATGATGTTCCTCACTGCCGCATGAGCACCCTATCATATGGCCCATCTTGTCACGTTTGGTATCAAGATAAGTCTGGTTCATCGGATTGGGAGCAATTTCAAGCGAGATGCGCTCAACAATCTCCAGACCATACCCCTCAAGACCGACAACTTTTTTGGGATTGTTTGTCATGAGCTTCATTTTGCGGATGCCAAGGTCCTTAAGAATTTGCGCCCCGATACCATAATCACGAAGATCTGCTTTAAACCCGAGTTTTTCATTGGCTTCAACAGTATCAAACCCTTCGTCCTGCAGGTTATACGCTTTCAGTTTGTTGATCAAACCTATACCGCGGCCTTCCTGCATAAGATAAATCAATACTCCACGTCCTTCTTTTTCTATCGTCCTCAGTGCTGAAGCAAGCTGGTTGCCGCAATCGCACCGCAGAGATGCAAACGTATCGCCTGTGGCACACTGTGAATGAACCCTGACAAGAACAGGTTCATCAGTAGTAACGTCACCCTTCACAAAAGCCATATGGTTCTGCTGGTCTGCAAATGTTTCGTAGGCAATCAACCTGAATTCGCCATACACGGTGGGAAGTCTTGATTCAACCGCACGGTGAACGAGTTTGTTGCGCTTCATCTGATAGGCAACCAGTTCCTTGATGGTAATGAGCTTCAAGCCGAATTTAGCCTTCAGCTTGATAAGGTCGGGAAGCCTGGCCATACTGCCATCGTCATGAAGAATTTCACAGAGCAAGCCTACCGGACTGCATCCGGCAAGACGAGCCAGATCAACAGCTGCCTCTGTATGCCCGACACGCCTGAGCACCCCGCCGTCCATTGCCCTTAGAGGGAAAATATGGCCGGGACGTGAAAAATCGTCCGCTCTGGAAGCTGGATCACCAAGCATCTTGATGGTCATTGCTCTGTCAAAGACTGAAATGCCGGTAGTGACTCCCTCAGCCAGGGCATCAACCGAAACGGTAAAATTAGTCTCATGCTGGGAGGTATTTCTCTGAACCATCGGATCAAGCTGCAGTTCTTTTGCCCTATCCATAGTAACAGCAACGCATAGGAGCCCACGAGCCTCCTTGGTGATAAAGTTCACCATTTCGGTGGTTACACGGTCTGCAGCACCGATAAAATCACCCTCATCCTCCCGGTCTTCATCATCAATAACAATAACAAGTTTTCCCTGCCGGATATCTTCAACGGCAGCTTCAATCGTATCGAAATGCTTTTTATCCATACCCCTTATTACCCCTTTTTTCAAAACAGATAGTACTTGAAAGACAGTGTAATGTAAAAAAATTCCTGTTCCATTTTCAGAGCCTAAAAAAAGAACAAGAGCGACTGGCAAACGGCAACTTTGAGAAGCATGTGCATTTTTGTATAATGCACCGGTTTTTAATAAAGAGGTGATTTGTTACCTTTATACAGCTATATCCTGAAGCTTTTTAAAACTATCGAGACTGCATGACCATCCAAGCTTCCGACCTGAAACAGGAGATTATTGACCTTTCCCGGAAATTCCCGAAAGAGAGGCTGCTGCAAGCCAAACAAAACGGGTTTTCCGATTTTCAGCTTGCCAATATTTTCAACACAGCAGAACCGTCAATCAGAGCACTCAGAAAACATTACGGTATAGAGTCTGTCTTTAAAACCGTTGATACCTGCGCTGCGGAGTTTGATGCGAAAACACCCTACCATTACTCGACATACGAAGAGGAAAATGAATCCATTTCATCCAACCTGAAAAAAGTTATTATTCTCGGTGGAGGCCCAAACCGGATCGGCCAGGGCATCGAGTTTGACTATTGTTGTGTCCAGGCCGTATTCGCCCTGAAAGAGGCAGGTTATGAAACCATCATGGTCAACTGTAACCCTGAAACCGTTTCAACTGACTACGACATAGCCGATAAGCTCTATTTTGAGCCGCTCACTTTTGAGGATACCATTCGCATCATAGAACACGAAAACCCTCTCGGTGTTATTGTCAGCTTTGGTGGTCAGACACCGCTGAAGCTCTCTGCAAAACTTCATGAGGCTGGTGTCACCATTCTCGGTACCTCTTCGAAAGGCATTGATCTGGCAGAAGACCGTAAAAAGTTTGGTGCACTTCTTGAGGAATTGAATATTCCCCATCCTGAATACGGAACAGCAATCAGCTTTGAAGAAGCAAAGACCATCACGAAAAGAATCGGCTACCCTGCTCTCGTCCGCCCAAGCTATGTTCTTGGAGGACGGGCCATGAAAATTGTCTACAATGACGATTCGCTCAAGGAGTATGTTGATCAAGCTCTCTTCATTACCGAAAAATATCCCCTGCTGATTGACCGTTTTCTGGAAACAGCCGTTGAATTCGACATTGATGCCATTGCCGACACTACGGACTGCGTTATCAGCGGCATCATGCAGCATGTGGAGGCTGCAGGCATTCACAGCGGTGACTCTACCTCCATTCTGCCCTATTACAACATCAGCCCGAATGTTATTGCCACAATGAAGGCTTATACCCGAATCCTTGCAACGAATCTGAAGGTAGTAGGACTGATGAACATACAGTATGCTGTGCAGAACGAGAGTGTCTATGTTATTGAAGTCAATCCACGAGCCAGCCGTACAGTCCCTTTTGTCGGCAAGGCAACCGCTATTCCTGTTGTAAAGATTGCTACACGGGTGATGCTTGGTGAAAAACTCAGTGACCTGCGTAAAGAGTACGATCTGAAAGATTGTGATGAACTCGGCATGAAGCACATGGCCATCAAGGAACCAGTCTTCCCATTCTCCAAGTTTGTAAAATCAGGTGTCTACCTTGGTCCTGAAATGCGCTCAACCGGTGAAGCAATGAGCCTTGCCGATGAGTTCCCTGAAGCTTTTGCCAAAGCTTATCAGGCGGCAAGCATGCAACTCCCCCTCTCCGGATCGGTTTTCATCAGTGTGAATGATCAGGATAAAAACCAGCGCATCCTTGACATTGCAAAAGCACTCTACCGCATGGACTTCGATTTGATTGCCACAGCGGGCACACACCAATTTCTTATAGAACACGGTATTGAGTGCAAAAAAGTCTACAAGGTGGGTGAAGAGGGACGACCGAACATCTTCGACATTATCAAGCACGGCAAGATCAACTTTGTCATTAACACACCCAGAGGTGAAAAAGCCCTGCATGATGAAGAGGCTATCGGCGCAGCATCGGTACTGAGCAATGTACCGTTTGTAACCACCATTGAAGCGGCAGAGGCATCAGTACAGGCCATTGACTGTATCCGCCATCAGGAGTTCGGTGTTAAAAGTCTGCAGGAATACGCGTCCTACCGCAACAAGTAACGCTTTAAATAAATGTACTGGCCATGCCTGAAACACTGCAAAAACATCTTGACGAGTCAATAAAGCTGGAACTGAACCTTGCTAAACTCTACACCATTTTTCATGACTGTTTTTTTGAGGATGAAGATTTCTGGTGGGAACTGGCAATGGAGGAACAAGGACACGCGTCACTGCTTCAGCAGGAGAAAAAACAACCCCAGCCCCTGGCATTTTTTCCTGAAAACCTGTTATCGACAGATCTGCAATCCCTTATCGATACAAACATAAAAATTGCCGGCCTGATCAATACGTTTTCGGATACACCGCCATCAAAAAACGAAGCATTGCAAATTGCACTTGATCTGGAACTGGCTGCGGGTGAGTCCCATTTTCAGCAGTTTCTTGACAGCCCGACGAACTCTTTATCCTCAACTATTTTTAAACAGCTCAATCAGGAAGACTGTGATCATGCCGAAAGAATCCGCAGTTATATGAAAGAGAACCGATAGGATACGAGAAACTAATACAGCTTTCCCCTCGTTGATTTGTTAATAGATTCCGCTTACCAACAAATTCAATATTGAGGAGAAATTGCCATGCTAAGCAAGACACTTCAGAATGCATTCAACGATCAGATCAATCATGAGCTGTCGTCTTCATATCTCTACCTTTCAATGGCAGCTTTTGCTGAGTCGCAGAACCTTCCTGGTTTTGCAAGCTGGCTGAAAATCCAGACCAGAGAGGAATCAGGTCATGCAATGAAACTCTACAAATTCGTCAACGAAAGAGGCGGTCGTGTGGAGCTTCAAAAAATTGAACAGCCTCCTCTGGAATTCAAGTCACCTACAGCCCTCTTCGAAGAAGTTCTCAAACATGAACGGAAAATAACCGCACTCATCAACAAACTGTATGAGTTAGCGCTGAAGGAAAAAGACTATCCCGCACAAGTGCTGTTACATGGGTTTATCGGAGAACAGGTTGAGGAAGAGGCCTCAGCGTCCGCAATCCTTGAAACCCTGAAAATGGCTGGTGAGAAGGGACATGCCCTGATTATGATGGATCGCCAACTCGCCCGCAGAGGTCAAAACTGATCAGCAATAATAACTGGGTGCAATAGCATATGGCTGCCTGTCATAAACAGCCATATGCTATTTATTTTTCTGGTTAAGCGTGATAAACTTCTGGGTAAAGTTTTCATTCCCGTCTATTACCAGTTCACTGAAGCAGAGCGGATTGTATCGAAAACTTCCTCCATTTATAAAGGTTATACCGTTAACCTCGTAGTTTTGAAAGCGATGAAAATGTCCATGCAGCACCAGTTCTGCATGGATAATCTTCATACTTTCAAGAAACTCATCACGGTTTTTCAACTCCATGGTCCAGTCAAAAGCCTGGTCAATAGGAGAGTCAGTGCCGTAGACTTTGTAAGCATGATGGCAAATCCCGATAACAACACAATCGTTCAACGATTTCAGAACACTTTCAGTGCTGAGGGCTCTAAGCTGACCAGGGCTTATATAACCTCTGGCTCCAAGCGGATTATCGCGAGGGTACCATGGATAAACCGAGTTGAGAGCTGCAAGAGCAATCCTGACCGATGAATAGTTTATTATCTTGATAAATGGAAATGCTTTATCTCCCCCCTCTTCACCGGTAATCAGCTCTTGAAAAAAGATGCAAAACTCTAAAACCCGGCGATCAAAAGCCTTTTTTCTTACTCGCGGAAGAGGATTCAGCGCATTATAAAAACGCATCTCCTCTTCAAGATGAATCAGATCATGATTTCCCGGAATAACGGTGGTTTTATCCCAGTGATAAAGCCCGTGACTCTCCAGTTTTTGGCGGATGATTTTCCAGTCACCCGGATTGGCGCTATTGCTGAGATCGCCTGAAATGACAAGATGAGCATACCCTGTGGTGTTGAAATGATCGAACAGACGATCAAGGCTGTCGATCTGACGGCGATCCTGCACACCGGAAATATGAAGATCCGATATGTGCGCTATTTTTACTGCATCTTTAATCAATTTTATTGAGACTTGCGGTTTTCAATTCTAAAACTGTAAATTGGCCAATGCTTTTATCTAAACGGCTCCTATTCATCTAAAATGAATACGATGCCACAATTATCCTAGATACTGTCTTTCATCCACTTGACGCAGTAAAACAATCATTACCACGTTTCGATTATGCAAAATAAAATATCTGCACTTAAAGCACTGACAAGAAATTTATGGTGGTCCTGGGATACGGAAGCAAAACAAATTTTTGAAGAACTCTCGCTACTTCTCTGGGAAAGAAATAATCATAATCCGGTTGAACTGCTACGTCATATATCAAATGATGAACTGGTAGCCCGCTGTACTGGTGAATTCGGCGATAAAATCGATCGCGTCTATGCTCGGTTTACAGCCTACATGAACGACAAGAATACCTGGGCAGCGAACAATGCCAGGGAAATTACAGAGAAACCAGTTGCTTATTTCAGTGCGGAATTCGGTATTCATGAAAGCGTACGAATTTATTCAGGTGGACTCGGTGTCCTGTCCGGTGACCATCTGAAATCGGCAAGCGACCTGGGTATCAACTTTATTGGCATCACCCTGTTTTACAAAGAAGGATATTTTCGTCAGAGCCTCAATCAGGACGGATGGCAGAAAGAAGATTATCCGCTCCAGCACTCTGAAAACCTGCCTATAGAAAAAGTTACGAATCCGGACGGTTCAGACCTCATCATAACGGTCAATATTGCGCAGAGTGAAGTCTTTGCCCAGGCATGGAAACTGCAAGTCGGCAGAGCAACACTCTACCTGCTTGATACCAATATTGCGCCCAATGAGCCTCACTATCGTGATATCTGCTGCAGAGTTTATGGCGGCGACCAGAACATGCGCATCAATCAGGAAATTATTCTCGGTATTGGCGGCGTAAAGCTTCTTGAGCAGCTCGGCACACAACCGATAGTCTATCATATGAACGAAGGCCACTCGGCATTTCTCACGCTTGAGCTGCTCGCTCAAGAGCTGAGAAAAGGAGTTACGAAACAAGAAGCAATAGACACAGTCCGGTCACTCTGCGTTTTCACAACGCACACTCCCGTACCTGCCGGCCATGACCGCTTTTCAAGCGACATGATGCATTACACCTTCGACAAGTATCTTACGACGATCGGCTTGAACTTCGATGATCTGATGAGACTTGGAGCAGAAGATCTGAGTAATATATACGGACTGTTCACCATGACAGTGCTGGCCCTCAATATGTCACGATCTGCAAACGGCGTTTCGAAACTTCACGGTGAAGTCTCCCGCGTTATGTGGCAGCACCTCTTTCCCGGCAAAACGGTTGAAGAGGTTCCTATCGGACATATCACCAATGGTATCCACGCCAGCAGCTGGACCAGCGGATTGACTGATATTTTCTGGAAAAAATTCACAGGCAGCGTTGATGAAATGAGTCTTTCACGCGAGGCTGCTGAAGCCGTTCTCGGCAAAGTAACCGATGAGGAGCTTTGGTCTTTACGGTACCGCCTGAAGCGTAATCTGATCGACTTCATGGACAAGTATCTGAGCAACCAGCTTTTTCACCAGCATACAAATTCAATCTACAGCGAATACGATGCCTTGCGTTCGAGCACAAACACCTTCTCTCCTGATATTCTCACTATAGGATTTGCAAGACGTTTTGCTACCTACAAACGTGCTCCACTGGTGTTCAGAGATCTTGAACGCCTTGACAGAATCATCAATCACTCTTCAAGACCACTGCAGATAGTCTTTGCCGGAAAAGCACATCCGCATGATGATGCAGGAAAAGACTACATCCGCCAGATTGTACACCACTCACGCCGACCAGAGTTCAGCGGCAAGATTGTTTTTCTTGAAAACTATAATCTCGGTGTTGCAAAACGGATGGTATCGGGTGTTGACGTGTGGCTGAACACTCCGGTAAGGCCAATGGAAGCAAGCGGTACGTCAGGCGAAAAAACTGTGCTGCATGGCGGACTGAATTTCAGTGTCCTCGACGGCTGGTGGCCTGAAGCCTATAACGGTAAAAACGGCTTTGCTATCGGCAACGGCGAATCATTTGAGAACCATGAAGAGCAGGATAGTTTTGATGCGGAACAGTTGTACTCGGTTCTTGAAAACCAGATTATTCCTGCATATTACGAACGCGATGAGAAGAACATTCCTGTTCAATGGATCAATAAAATCCGTAGCGCCATAGCAACCATTGCTCCTGAATACAATACGCACAGGATGGTCAGGGACTATGCAACCAAGTATTATCTGAACAGATAACAGGAAATACAAAGCGTTGAGCAATATGAGCCAACCACAGAGAGCTACACCATCAACCTCGGCGGCAGTATCGCTCGGCCGGGGGCTTGCGTTGAAATCACCGGTGCTCCTGGCATCTGGAACGGTTTCATACGGCGAAGAACTCAGTACGCTCTGTGATCTATCAAAAATCGGTGGTATTGTAACCAAGGCTATTTCACTTGAACCGAGAACCGGCAATCCCCCCCGTCGTATTGCTGAAACTCCGTCAGGAATGATCAATGCCATCGGACTGGCCAATGTCGGACTTGAACGGTTCATCACGGAGAAAGTCCCGTTTCTGGGCACCCTTGATACTGCCGTTATTGTCAATATAGCCGGACGCTCTATTGATGACTACCTGGAAGTAGTGTCAAGGCTTGACGGTGTAGAAGGCCTCAGCGGCTATGAGATCAATCTCTCGTGCCCTAATGTGAAAGGCGAATGCATGATTATGGGTGTCAGCCGGGATGCGACCTTTGAAATTGTGTCGGAACTGCGCAAAATAACCGCTCGCCATTTGATGATAAAGCTGACACCGAACGTCACCTCCATCAGCACCATTGCCCTTGCCGCTGAAGAAGCGGGAGCCGACTCAGTTTCACTCATCAATACGGTTGTCGGTATGGCGGTTAACTACAAAACCCGCCGGCCACTGTTAAAAAACATTACAGGCGGACTCTCAGGCCCGGCAATAAAACCGATTGCCCTTGCAAAAGTATGGGAAGTCTTCAAGGCAGTCTCCATCCCGATTGTCGGCATGGGCGGCATTGCAGGATTTGAGGACGCCATGGAGTTTATC
>CAIXLG010000164.1 GCA_903920215.1 uncultured Chlorobiaceae bacterium | reverse complement strand
CGCAAGATTATTCAGACTTATAGCCACAGCGGGGTGATCGGGGCCAAGTGCTTTTTCAGTTATCGCCAACGCACGGCGGAAGAGCGATTCGGCTTCTGCATACTTGCCCTGCGTTTTTAGCAAACCCGCAAGATTGTTCAGGCTCTCTGCTACAACGAGGTGATCGGAGCCAAGGGCTTTTTCCCTGATCATCAACGCACGTCGATAAAGCAGCTCAGCGTCCGCATTCTTGCCTTGCTTTTCCAACAATACCGCAAGATTGTTTAGATCAGATGCGAAACTTGAGTGATAGGCGCCATGCGCCTTCTCATCAATCGCCAACGCACGACGGCAAAGCGGCTCGGCTTCCGTATAATGCCCCATTGTTTGCAATATTGATGCATGAGCATTGAGATAGAAGGAATCTTGATCTGCGATTGATACAGCTTTTCTGTAGTATCGCTCTGCTTCGGAATAATTTATCTGAAGTTCGTAGATCTGAGCTTTTAGATAGAAGAATTTCGCAGTATCTTGCGCCAAACCTGAGTGCTTTTCCTCAAACGCCTGCATTAAACGGTTTACTTCTGAAAAATTGAAGTCCTCTCTTGCCTTGTCTATTTGCCAGATAAGTGCTTTCAGATCTGTGCTGACAACTCCTTGCGTGACTTGCTGATAGTTGGCATCTATTCTTCTGGCTTCTGACAAATATCCCGAAATATCTTGCCAAAAGATAGCCATCGCGCTTGTATTGAGCTGATCAAGCTCTTTACCATATTTGTTTAATGCAAAATTCTTGAAAAATGGATCGTTTTTGATAGCCTGCCAGTTTTGATTGGCAATTTCTCTTTTTAATTCAGCAAAACGCTTATCCATTTTAGCATTTTGCCGCCTATCCCTCTCTGAAAGCTGTTTACTTGTTACACCATTATTCTCATTAAACACGTTCACCTCAATCTTACTCTTGTCAATAAAATCCCTGCCACCAACCTTGTTATACTTTCCATTTATATTTTGCGTAACAGGCGCATCACACCAACCCACACCAGGAATAATTGAGGATATTGCAACTGCAAACAGACGGACAAAAATTGTTTTGTTTGCCGTTTTTATTTGGCTGGCTCTTTTCATGGCTTAACCACAGCCTCTTTGACTGATTGGCTATTGTCGTAATAATCTCTACCCGAGACTTTATTACTATCTCCATTGATATTTTGAATCGCTGTGGCGGGTGGCTGTGATGGTCTATTATTACTGGAAATACCAAAAGCTGTTATGAGAGCCACAATAATTGCTGTACCACCAGCGATACTCCCAGCAATAATGGCTGCTTTTATCTGCAGTTTCATGGATTGCCCGATGAAAAACGTGAGAAGATGAAAACGCATGAAGTAAAAGATAACGATATGTTATTGCATGAACAACGTAACAACCGCAAAAAATTGCAAAAAAGGAGTTTTATTGCTGCAGCAAAGAGACAAGCAAAGCAGCGGCCATGATCAATTCAGCGACGCTGCAGACAGAGCTGAACAAGCAGCTGGCGCGCATTGCGTTGCCGAATGATGATTTGATAGAGAAGATTGATAAGGAGCTGGGGAAGGCGAAGGCTAAATCAAGCAGTAGCATAAAATAAATTACTGACACACTTGCTTAAGTGTTTAAATTCTTGCACTTACATGAGCAACGAAACTCAACGAATTGTTGATTTTTTGTAAATTTTCCTAATAATTAATTGCTTTTATTTAAGTTTAAAATACATTAATGAAACTCCCCGCCGCAAGCAGCGGGGTATCTGTTTTTAGAAATTTTAACTTTCGCTGCAAGCGGCGGGGAATATGACCCGTAGAGATTTAAATATATGCAAGTCTCACCACTACCACATAGATGATGCTTTTATAAATGATAGATATTTAGGTTTGACGCTTATATCCTCAGTGAATAACCTTCAGCATGTATTCTTTTAATCTGATTATTATGTTGCGATAGTTATCGACCTAAATGACAAAACCCACCTAAAAAGTGGACAGTTTTCATAATAAAGAGATAAATATGACAGAATATATGAATGCTTCAGATTATGTCAAATTGGGATCTGCGCTTTTTAAAGAACACAAATACGAAGAAGCTTTGCTGCAATACAACAAAGCGATTAAATTGGATCCTCAACATCCTAATGCTCGCTTCAACTGTGGTCTTGTTCTGTTTAATATGAAGAAGTACCCTGACGCTATTAAACAATTCCAAAAATCGATAGAGATTAACCCAAGTGATTTTGACGCTCATATCGGATGGGGCAATACTCTCATGAAACTCCGCGAGTACGATGATGCTATTAAGCAATACAAAGAAGCATGCAAAATTAACCCACAAAAAGGTGAAGCTCATCTCGGCTGGGGCAATGCCCTTGCTAAACTACAAAAGTACGATGAAGCTATTGAGCTATTTAACAAAGCAATCCAACTGGATCCTAAAAACGCTGATGCTCATTACAACTTAGGGTTTGTTCTCTCTATCTCAGAAAAGTATGATGAGGCAATTGAACAATACAAAGAAACGCTCAAGATTAACCACGACCATATCTTTGCTAATTTCAGTATCGGAGTTGCCCTTGGTAAACAGGAAAAGTACGATGAGGCTATCGATCAATACAAGAAATCATACAGGATCAACCCAAATAATGCATCCGTTTATCACAATATAGCATTAACTCTCTGGACGCAATGTAAATTCAATGAGAGTAGTGTTGCCTTTGAAAAAGCTCGCCAAACCTATGAACAAAACATTCAGAAGGAAAAAAATAATCACAATGCAGATTACTTCCTAAACTATGGCTTACTGATCCATATGTATGAACGTGATAATGATAAAACTCTAGAAATATTACATACTGGACTTGCTTTTAATACTAACCACACAGACTTATTGACGACCATTATTAAGGTTTACTATGATTCGCAAGATGAACCACAAAAACAGGAATCATGTAATACAAAATATTTTCTTACTCACAAAATTGTGAGAACATATTTTAGAACAGCTGAAAAGCTACTTAAAACATCCCTGAAAAAAGAGAAGGTTTTAAACTTGCATAATACAAACACATTACAAAAGCTCGGTGATCTGTATTTAATAATGGAAGAATTTGATGATGCTGAAATTTATCTTAATGATGCACTTAAGCAAAAACCTGAATCAGCAGAACCATATAACAGCCTTGGATTAATGTATTCCCGTAAAGGGAATTTTAGACAAGCACAAAAATATTTTGAAGGGGCTCATCATCGAAAATACAATGATCTTAATACCTGGAGTAATCTAGCTGAGATTTATTTTAAAACAAACCCAAAGGATTTGAGACAAATAGACAAAGCAGAGGCTGAGTATAAGAAAATCCTTCAGATCTGCCCTGAGCATATAGATTCTCTAATCGGTATAGGAGAGGTGTTCGTAGCCAAAGCTGAATTTGTGGAGAAAGATTTCTATGAAATTGCTGTTAAGCGCTATAACGATGCGATTATATTATCCAAAAGCGGAAAAGGGTCTAAACCTATGAAAACAAAAGAAATAGCTGCACTGCATTACTCACAGGGATATGCACGAGTTATGTACTTTGAGGCTTCAAAGCCATACGCCAGCAAAACTATACTTGAAGAGGCACTTAAAAACTTTAAGCAATGCATTAATTTAGACCCTGAACACTATAAAGCTGAAATTGCACATACAAAACTTAAGAATATTATAAACAAGTTTTTTCCGCGATTTATATCTGATCAAGTAAGTAGTTGGCTAGTGGTCGGACTCTCAATCTATATTTTCATATTTGCACAAATAGCCTTGTTAATTAATGGTTTTAGTTTATTCTTACCCTATTGTGGATTAACCTGCGGATCACTCATTTTTATCGTTGTAGGACTTTTCCTTCCAAATATCCAAAAGCTTAAAGGTGCCGGTATTGAGCTAGAAAAAAGTCCTTCAACACAGATTACTGATTCAAGTACTATTTTCATAAAAGCGGATACCCCACCTTTAAGAACTACACTCAGACCCGTGTGAATGGTTTTTAATTTGCTACCAGCAACTCTATCGCTTATTTGCTTTGATTAGATCGATGATCAACTCACAACGCTTCAGACAGAGCTGAACAAGCAGCTTGCAAGGATTGCATTGCCGAATGATGATCTGATCGAGAAGATTGATAAGGAGCTGAGCAAGGCGAAGGCGCTTGATGTGAAACCGAAAGCTCCAATACCGCTGGTATAAAACCGCCAAGCGCTACACGTAAACCATACCAAAAAAGCCCCCAAGCCACAACTACAGAATATCCCGACAGTTGTTTGAGACTCCGGGGGCTGACCTAAACTTAATCAAGGCTGCACTGGCGGTATGAGTTTTTTATTAAAAAAATCTTAAAAAAAGTGAAGGATTTGTGCAAGAACATGATCATATCAACGTCAAAATAGATGTATGGTTGTGTATTTGTGTGTGAACTCATTCCGTTAATCATCAAAATTAGAACAGTTATGAACATCAAAAAAGTAATTATGGGCCTTATGATGCTGGTTATGACCGTAGCATTCTGCAACGAATCTTTTGCCGCATCGTCTCACAAGCACCCTCATGGGGCGCATGCCAAAAAGTAATTTTCTTTAATGTCTCTTCGTATGAAGGAATTTATTGAAAGTATTCGAACTCCTCTCTGTCTTGTCGCTTCCGTTCTTGCAGCATGGGGAACATGGACGCTGAAACTAAGAAAGGAATCTCCTGTCAGGGAGTAACACAAAGTTCTTTCTATAGTCCGTTGTGCTCTGCTGTTGCTCTTTTTTTGAGTTTGGAGTTGCAGCAGATGCATTAACAGAAGAAAAAATTTTCTGAACTGAGCAATTTGCCTGCTCTATCTTTTTTTGTAGATTTCAGGAATATCTGCTGACTGATTTATTTTTATCTGCTTTTTTTCCTCTCTGTTTCGCAAAATCACCATACTTTCCAGTCCAAAATACTCCCGTCGAATTTGTTCCACCATTGTTCCGTTCCTGATTTTTAAATCCTCTATATCATTATAAAACAACCACTTAACCTCAAAGGAAATTACATGGGGGAACGGGATCGGAGGTACAATTGGAGCAGTAAGCGCTGACAACAGTCTGGTAGGCTCTAAAACGGGTAATCAGGTGGGGTACGGCAATGGGGCGACTACTGCGCTGAGCAATGGAAATTATGTCGTAACCTCTGCGTTATGGGATAATGGGACCGCCACCAATGCGGGGGCTGTAACCTGGGGAAACGGGCGAGGAGGCACTGTTGGCGTAGTCTGTGCACTCAACAGTCTGGTTGGCTCAACTAAAAATGATTACATAGGATCCGACGATGCTGCCTCAAATAACGTAACAGCACTGAAAAACGGAAATTATGTTGTCAGCTCAACATATTGGGACAACGGGACAGTCGTTGATGCAGGAGCAGTTATTTGGGGAAACGGACTTGGCGGGACTGTTGGAACTATAAATGCCTCCAACAGCCTCTTGGGCTCGCTTCCCAATGATAGAATAGGCTCTCTGGTAACGGCTCTATCCAACGGCCACTATGTGGTTGGCTCACCAAATTGGAATAATGGTAGAGGAGCGGTGACCTGGGGCAACGGCGAAGCAAGCGGCACAAGGTTGATTGGAGAAATATCGGCAGATAACAGTCTGATTGGATCGAGTGGAAATGATGGTATTGGCTCTTCTGTTATAGCTCTGAGCAACGGTCATTATATCGTTGCTTCACCAAACTGGAACAACGGTACAGGCGGGGTGACCTGGGGCAACGGGGAAGCAGGCGGCACCCGGTTGAGCGGAGAAATATCGGTAGAGAACAGCCTGATTGGATCGAGTGCGAATGATGGTATTGGACATAGTGTAACAGTCCTGACGAACGGCAATTTTGTTACCTCTTCCGGATATTGGGACAAGATCAATGCAGACAATAGTGTCGTTACCGATGCAGGGGCAATCACCTGGGGGAGCGGCCTTGGTGGGACGACTGGAATAGTCACTGGTTCCAACAGCCTGATTGGATCAACAAAGAATGACTACGCTGGCTCAGATGCTTTGAGATCGAATAACGTGATTGCTCTCCCGAATGGAAATTATGTGGTCAGTTCAAAATACTGGGATAATAACAGTGCAGTCAATGCCGGAGGGGTAACTTGGGGAAATGGACTCGGAGGGACGGTTGGAGCAATCAGCACCGTAAACAGTCTGGTTGGTTCCAGAACAGGCAATCAGGTTGGCAGCATAACGGTGCTGCCAAACAGCAATTACGTTGTTACATCACTTCTATGGGATAATGGTTCAGCCAGCAATGCCGGGGTAGTCACCTGGGGAAATGGAGTTAAAGGAAGTATCGGGGTTGTGACCTCGCTTAACAGTATGGCCGGTTCAGCAAAAGAGGACCAGATTGGCTCTGGAGGTATTACACCTCTCACTGTCGGGGATATGCTGGATGGTTTTGTTGTGAGCTCTCCAGCATGTCTGAACAGCACCGGCCGGGTGGATATTTTTGTACCTCTCTCCATCACACAGAAAGACACATCCAATCCCGGCACGGATAACACCTTCACTCCAGACGAAATCACCACTCTGCTTAATGCCGGTGAGAATGTGATACTGAAAGCCAACAACGACATCACAGTCAATTCGGACATTTTCAGCAGCAACCCCGGAATAAATAGCGGTAATCTTGCACTGAATGCCGGGCGAAGCATTCTCATGAATGCCAGCATTTCCACCAGGAACGGCAACCTGACGCTCATAGCCAATGACTCCAAAGATAATGGTGTTGTGGATACCTTCCGAACTTCTGGCAGTGCGGTGATCACCATGGGAGCCGGCTCGAGTATCAATACGGGGAGCGGGAGTGTTACCATTGAACTGCGTGATGGAGCTGGCAACACAAACCGGGAGAGCGGTGATATCACACTGCGCGATATCACCGCAGGCACAATCAGCGCTGTAAACAATGGGCTCACAATTGGCTCCGGTATTACCATTGCTTCGGGAACTCTTGCAGCCAATGCAACCAGCGGCAGCAGCATTGTGCTTGCGGGCAGGGATTTCGACAATAGCTCAGAAGGAATACTCTCCACTTCCGGAACAGCTCGATGGTTAGTCTATTCGGACAATCCCGGTGCTACCATCAAGGGTGGATTAACGTCTGACTTCCGTCACTACAACGCCAGCTACAGCAACTATGTTCCAAAGGAGGTGAGTGAATCCGGAAACGGCTTTATCTACACTTCTGCAGCAGGGGCTATATCCGTTTCCCCCACTCTCGACGGAGGAAGTGCCAGCAACATTTATGGAACTGCGCCAACAGCTACGTTTGGTTATACGCTGAGCAGCTCTGATAATGAAGATACTCTCGGAAATATTGGCTTGACCGGCACCATGATAGTGACCGGGGTACCAACAGCTGCTTCAAACGCTGGCAGTTACACCATCAGCTACGGAGGCGGTTTGTCAAGCAGCATCGGACTGAACTTTACTGCCGGCACCGGGCTCAGATACACTGTTGATAAACGCCCAATCAACATTTCTGCCAATGCAATGAGTAAAATCTACGGTGATGCCGATCAAACAATGAATTGGCTGGCTGAAAGCCAGACAGGCAATCGGGGACTTATACCCGGTGACAGCTTCAGCGGCGCACTCGGGCGAACTGCAGGTGAAAATATCGGCACCTTCGCTATCAATCAGGGATCGCTTGCCAACAGCAATTATACGATCAGCTTCAACGGCAGCAACCTGACTATCAACCCTCGTCCCATTATTTTACAAGCCACTGCAACAAGCAGGATCTATGGTGAAACTGACCCCAAGCTGGCTGTAGCTATATCGAGCGGGTCTTTGGGCAGCGTAACAGTAAGTGACGCATTGAGCGACGTTACCGGCACCCTGACCCGGCAAACCGGAAGCAATGTCGGCAGTTACGATATCGCCCTTGGTGCCGGCACCAAGGCTGGCAACTATGCCATCACGTTTGCCAGCGATAACAATGCTTTCTCAATCACCCAGCGACCGATTATCATTTCGGCTGATGATAAAAGCAAAACCTACAGCATCACCGATCCCAAATTGACTTGGGTGGCAGAACCAAAAAGCAGCGGTCGAGGAGTGATTTATGGGGACGGCAACAGTTTCAGCGGCACACTCGGGCGAGCAGCCGGCGAGGATGTTGGAACCTATGCGATTACTCAAGGCTCACTGAATAACAACAACTATCTCATTTCCCTGAACGCAGCAGATCTTACCATCACTGCGCGCCCAATTACCCTGCATGCAACATTAAAAAGCAAGATCTACGGTGAGCCTGATCCAAATCTGGCGGTCAGCATCACCAGCGGATCTTTGGGGAGCGTAACGGTGAGTGATGAGTTAAGCGATATTACGGGTACTCTAACCCGACAGGCTGGCAACAGTGTCGGCAGTTATGATATCAGCCTCGGTGCCGGCACCAAGGCTGGTAACTATGCTGTCACGTTTGCCACCGATAACAATGCCTTTTCAATCACCCAGCGACCGATTATCATTTCTGCCGATGCCAAAAGCATGACCTATGGGGAAAGTAATCCGATACTGACCTGGCAACCCAACTCTTTGGGCACCGGAAGAGGACTCATTCCCGGTGACAGCTTCAGCGGAGCACTCGAGCGGGCAATTGGTGAAAATGCAGGCATCTACACTATCAATCAAGGGACACTTGAGAATAGTAATTACAAGATCAGTTTCAACGACGCAAACCTGACCATTAACAAGCGCATGCTCACGCTTTCAGCCATTAAAACATACGACGGTGAAACAAACCTGACCGGCTGTGTGACCCTTGGCAATCTTGCAGGCAGCGAAACGCTGAACTATACCGGAGCTACCTCTAAAAACAAGGAGGTTGCAAGCAATGCTACAAACTACATCAATGCCATAACCCTGCAGAACGGTACGGGGATAAAGGAAAATTACAAATTACCGACTCTCAACGTTACCAACGCCCCTGTGAGAATCAATCCCAGTGCGGGAGACCTCGCAACCGATACCAATAACAGTAATGGAGAAGTCCTGACTGACAAAACGCTTTCAACTACCATAACTGCGGCAAACTACGCCGCCAGTAGAGTCCATGCCATTCAACAGCAAGCGAGTAATGATGCAGGCAATACAGGCGGCAGCAAAGAGTTTTTCAGAACCTCAATGACCATAAACACTCCACCGGTAATTACTACCCGCGATTTGCCGGTTAACCCAAACAGCAAATGGTCATCCGGAGAATCATCTCAAACTCTAAAACCTGACCAGGCGTCGGCTGCTCATGATTTCTTTGCCGTTTCAACCATAGAGGCAAATGAGCCTGCAATGGCATTTTTCATTCTGCCTATTCCACAAGGCACATTCAAACACAACAATCCAGAAGCTGTAATTTCTATAGAGGTACGCCTGGTCAACGGCTCTTCAATTCCTTCCTGGATGTCATTCGATCCAAAACAAAAAGTCTTAAGCGGCACCCCTCCTCAAGATGCAAAAGGAAAGTATCAGGTGGAACTTATCGCCAAAGACCAGTTTGGCGGTGAAGCACGGACAGTAGTGTTTGTGAACGTTGGATAACAAACTGAATAACTTGATTTAATGGAGTCTTCCATGTCGGCATCGTTGAAAATCCTCTTGTTCATCTCATCCTTTCTCGGAAGTGCTGCTCTTGCCGCTGAGCTTCCTGATGCCGGACGACTTCTCAAAGAGAATACTCCGCCAACTTCTTTTAGCCCCCAGCAGACTATACCCCCGCTTCACAAACCACTTTCGCCTAAAGTGCCGGCTCGGAATGGAACAAGGGTAATGGTGTCAGGTTTTATTTTTACCGGCAACACTCTGTTTTCCAGCAGTGAGCTTACAGCGCTCATGTCAGGCTCCATTGGAAAAGAGATGACACTTACAGAACTGAATGCAGCAGCTGCAGCAATAACTAACAAATACCGCAACAGAGGGTGTTTTCTTGCTTCTGTATTTTTCCCCCCTCAATCTATAAAACCAGGAATGCCTTTGGTCATTGAAGTTATTGAGGGCTTACTGGACACCATAGAGATGGTAACCGTTCCAGTGAAAACAAGAACACCGGTAAACCTCCTGAAAAGCTATGCCAGCCATCTTCCTTCGGGCAGACCGGTAGAAGATGGAGCTTTAACCTCAATGGTCATGAGAATCAACGAACTGCCAAATATCTCTTCGCGAATCATGCTGGAACCGGGCTCAACACCCGGCACAACAAAAGCAACTCTTGAAGTCACCGAAGGCAAGCCCTACAGTTTTGCTCTCGACATGGACAACTACGGAAACGATGCTACAGGAAATAATCGGGCAGGTGGCACGCTCGATCTCTACTCCCCTCTTCATCTTGGAGATCAGTTGACACTGCATCTGCAGAGTTCGACAACCGGAGAGCTTAAGAATGCCCGGGCAAACTTTACGATACCGGTAATGTCATACGGGACAAAGATTAGTGTGGACTACAACTTTGTCACCTATAAGCTGGGTGGTTCATTTAAAACATTGAACGCTGATGGCAATGCCCAAAACCTTAGTCTTTCCATTACCCATCCGCTCATACACCGGAGAAACCTTATCCTGAATGCGACAGTTGCCGGGGAAGGCAAACTACTGGATGACCGGATTGAAAACCCGCTTTCCAGAAATCAACGTCGCACAGCTTCCTGGCAACTCGGCCTTGCCGGCTTACAGATGGATAGATTTTCGGGCGGTGGCTCCACCTCGTTCTCATTTGGGCTTACTGGCGGAAGTTTAGACATCACTGACCCGGAAACACTCTTGACTGACCAGTCATCAAGTGGATTGCATACCAATGGCAATTATTCCAAGCTTAACCTGAGTATGGCCCGAACCCAGACCATCCAGAATGGGTTGTCGCTGTATATGAGTTATTATGGTCAATGGAGTAGTAAAAACCTGAATAGTTCGGAACAGCTCTCCCTTGGTGGCCCCAGCGCAATAAGGGCATGGCAGACAGGCGAATCATACGCCGATAAAGGTGTTATCGCAACGGTAGAATTTCGCTACCAGTTTGGACGCATCGGTGAACTTCCCGGCAAAGTGCAGGCAATAGCTTTTGCTGACCATGGGTATGCTGAGCTTCATGCCAACCCCCTTCCAGATGCAGGGACAAACACCCGAAACCTTACTGGAGCGGGAATCGGAGTTACATGGCTGGATGCAAACAACTATTCCCTTCAAGCAACATGCGCGTGGAAAGTCCAAGGGGAAACCACTCCGGAAAACAGCCCTATGATTTTTGTGCAGGCAGTGAAGCGATTTTAATGGAAACATAAAACCACCTTATACCGAATGGTGCAAGGTGGTTTTTGTGAAGAACGAAATGGTTACTTTTTCGGGGTGATGGCCGATGAGATGCCTGTTGCAACACCCTGGATAATCTGAATGGCGGTGTTTGCCGTGCTGGTTACGATCGTTCCAAAGAGATTGAAGAGGGTCTGGGCGATCGAAGTGGCTGCGTTGAAACCGTCACCCAAAAGGTCTGCTACATTCTGGATTGGAGTGCCGACTGCATTGAAGAGGTCGGAAAAAATGCCGTTGTTGTCTGCCATGGCTGATATGTTGTTTAATGAATTTTTGGAAATACGTACCACTTAATTCATGATGGATCTTATAAAATAAACATACGGAAATAATTCAGGATTTTTATTCTCAATAAATCTCTTCAAAGCTCTTAACCAACGTCTCTTCATCCAGATCAAAGACCGCTGAATAAATTTTTGCTTGCCCCAGCTGCTCCCCTTTTTCGGCAGGCATCGTGTGGAATGTCCTGATCTTTGTCGCCATCTTCAAAAATCAAACCGCAAAGAATACAAAGAAACCACATTCGTGAAAAAGTAATTTTTTCCGTACACTTTGCAATCAATAAAGAACCCTGTAAAGACAATACGATTGAACGTCATGCGCATTTCACGAAAAATAGAGATTGATTACGGCCATACACTCCCCAACAGCTTTTCGTTCTGCAATCAGCTTCACGGTCACCGTGGTGTTATTGTTGCGACGGTTGAGGGCCATACAATAACACGCAATGGGGATGGCGAGGAAGGAATGGTGATGGATTTCAAATTTTTGAAAGAGATCATGATTGAGCATATCCACGACAAGCTTGACCACGGCTTTGCCGTATGGAAAAATGATTGTGAAGATCTTGACTTTATCACAAAGCGCAACTCACGAGTACTTATTACCGATGAGCCACCGACAGCCGAATGCCTTGCCAAATGGGCTTTCAATCAGATTGAGCATCGCCTGCCCGAAGGCGTCACGCTCAAGCAGCTCCGATGGTATGAAACACCAAATAATTGGGCAGATTATGAAGGTGAGTGAGGTAAGTGATTATTCCTTGATTACCCAGTAAGGCTCGCCTTCGTGTTCGACCAGCTTGAACCTCCCTGTTGCAAGCATATCCTGCATGATTGCATTAACTTTATCGGTATCTCCGGGAAAACAATCTGTAATGGCTTTCTGCAGTTCCCGCTGCTGAACAGGATGTCGCGAAACGATGTCTGACACAGCATGAAGCAAATCTGGTGCACTCCGTAGATCCATAGTGCCTTTGACCGGATGAACAACCGTTGCCACCGTTGAAAGGATCTTGATAGCCTGCTCAATGCGTTCTTCGGAGGGAATGTGAACTTTCTGTTCGGGCGCCGGGCGGGTGGGAAGCACAAGATGCACCATATCGGGATTGATCTCTTTCATGACTGGCGCTAGATCATGAAGCGCTTCATCCGAGTCGTTGATACCGCCAAGCAGCATAACCTCAATCCACAGCCGCCCTTTATATTCCTTTCGAAAAGCCACTAAGCCATCTACATGCTGCCGAAAGGTCAACCCTTCGGCTGGACGGTCTATTTCGGCATGCAGGGTTTCCGATCCTGCGTTAAGCGATGGCAGCACTGCGTCAGCCTGAAGCAACTCCTCACGGACTTCCGGCAGATAGAAAAGAGAGCCATTAGTAATCACTGCAACAGGCGTGGTGGTCAGCTTTTTAACTTCGCCAATAAGCCATCCGATCCCCTTGTACAACATGGTTTCACCTGAGCCGACAAAAGTTATCCAGTCCAGAGAAGTGTGTGCGGCAACAGCCTCTTTAATCTCCTCAAGAATTTCTTCGCGGGGAAAAAACTCCTGCCTTTCGGTGACAAATATTCTGGTTTTTCCCAACTGGCAGTAAACACAGTTCCAAGTGCAGCTTTTTGGAGGAAGCAGGTCGACACCAAGTGACTGGCCAAGTCGTTTAGATGATATGGGGCCGAAAATGTATTTCATAACGTCATATCATCCTTGTTGGGCAAGGGCAAGTTCAGCCATCTTTGCTTCGCTTTCAGCCTCAAACGCCTCTTTTGAAATATGCGGCAACACAAGACTAGCGATGGTAAATGCGATCATTTCTATAGCAAAAATAGTAACATAGGCCCAGACATACTGGCCGGAAAGATGGTAGACCGTATCAATAATAATGCCTGCTCCAAGGTGACCGATAAAAATTGCAAGACTTTGCGCTGTACCCCATAGCCCAATGTAGACACCGCTGCGACCTGCAGTCATGGACATCATCATGGATATATTGGAAACGCTGGATGCACCAAGACCGATCCCGGTTACAACAAGAGCGATACGAAGAAACTGGACATCACGGATAAACGCTGCTGCGATCAGCAGGCCAAAGCCAACAATACAAAACATATTACCGATGAAAGCACCACGTTTCTGCCCTATGCGGTTAAGCAAAAAGCCCGTTATAAGCATAAAAATCAGCTGGGTACCACCCATGGTGGGGCGGAAAAGCTTGGTTGTCTCACCGACTTTCATCTTGAAAACATGAGCACCGAAAGGGTCCATGACAATCTCGTTGGCAAAAAGAGCAAAAATCGAAATAAAGATATAGGAAGCAAAAAGCAGGGTTTTTGGCGATGAAGAGAGCAGCTTGATGGACTGCGAAAAAGAGATCGCATGCTTGCTCTTGCCCTCTTTTACTTCAGCGTTGCGCTTTTCAATACCAAGCACAGCAAAAAGACCGATACCAAGGGCAATCAGACCGCCGATTTCCGCCACCTTCATGAGACGCTCGGGGGTAAAAACATCAAGATACGATCCGACAATACGGGTGGAAACAATGGTGGTGAGCACCATCAGCGTCCAGCTTGCTCCGGTAACTTTTCCGATATTCTCCTCACCAACCGTATCGGCAAGCAAGGCATAATAGGCTGTTGTTGCAACCTGCAGTCCGAAGCCGAAGACAAGAAAAATAATGGCCAGCTTCAAAAGACCGATATCCTTCATCATGGCAGGAAGCATCTCGGAAAGTGCCACTCCGGCTATTTTGACCTCATAAGCCGCAGCAGGGGCAAGCATGAAGGAAAAGACACAACAGAAAAGGCCAAGCAGAACATAGGGAGTACGCTTCAATCCAAAAATCTGTGAACGATCCGAGAGGTTGCCCGCCCAGACCTTGACGCCGAAAATCGCCAGCAGCTCCTTGAGACTTATCAGACCGAAAACAATGGTAGCGGAAATACGAAGCTCGGTGGTCATAACCCGGTTGAGGGTATCGAGCAGAAAGCCGAGCATGATGCCGAAGCCCATCTGGAAAAGGGAAAGGCGGACAAGATTGATTTTCTTCATAAAACTGCACTCATGTTTTTCGGGAATATCAGGGTATACGCTGCACATGTGTTCACGCTTTAAGAGTGCCCCCTTTAAGCATGGCTCGAAATATAACAAAAAAGCGGAATGATTATTGCCGGAGAGGATCGACTGTGTCACCTGAAATTCTGGCGACGAGGCCTGTAAGTCGTTGGGATGAACGTCTGTTGCCAATAGCCATGGCAAGAGCTTTAGGATCGCCAATGATCATTACGAGCTTTTTAGCCCTCGTCACAGCGGTATAGATAAGGTTTCTTTCAAGAAGCGAATAGTGCTGCATGGAGAGCGGGATAACCACTGCAGGATATTCTGACCCCTGACTTTTATGAATAGTGATGGCATACGCCAGGGCAATTTCATCAAGTTCACCGAACTCATAAACAACCTCTCTGTCGTCATAAAGAACACTGAGAGCACTCTCTTCTTCATTGACAGTAACAATGCTGCCTATATCGCCGTTGAAGACCTCCTTGTCGTAGTTATTGACCATCTGAATCACCTTGTCACCCTCGGCATAGATAGTTCCGAAACGTTCAAGTTTTCGAACGGCATGAGGGTTGAGGCTGGCCTGCAACAGAGAATTCAGGGCTTTGGTGCCAAGCGGTCCTTTGTTCATTGGGGTCAGCACCTGAATATCCCGAAGCGGATCGAGCCCGAAACGTTTGGGAATCCGGTCAGCGACAACCTGAAGAAGCCTTCGCTGGATATCTTCAGTACTCGCGGATGGTACTACATAAAAATCTGAAAGCTCTTTCCCCGCAGTCTGGACGGGCTGCTCTCCACGATTGATGCGGTGGGCGTTGACAATAATACTGGAGGTTTGAGCCTGACGGAAGATCTCTGTCAGACGCACCACAGGCAGAACACCAGATTGAATCATATCGGCAAGGACAAATCCCGGTCCGACCGGAGGAAGCTGGTCAACATCACCGGCAAACATCAGGGCCGAACGATCAGAAATTGCTGCCAGCAGGCGGTTCATCAGCACAACATCAATCATGGAGGCTTCGTCGACTATAACAACATCAGCCTCAAGGGGATATGAGGAGCCCCTTTTAAAGTCACGCGCAAACGGATCAAACTCAAGCAGGCGGTGAATGGTTTTGGCTTCCCTGCCGGTAGCTTCAGAAAGCCTTTTTGCCGCCCTGCCCGTAGGTGCACAGAGAACAAATTTCAGCATCCCTGTACCGAGGATTTTAAGGATGGTATTGATGATAGTGGTTTTGCCGACCCCGGGGCCCCCGGTTATAATCATCAGTTTGCTGGAGAGTGCAAGCGAAACGGCACTGCGCTGCGATTCAGAGAGTTCAAGTTTCGATTGTTTTTCCGCCTTCGCAATAGCTGTTCGGGCTTCAATAGTTCCCCATGGAAGCTTGCCCTGCTGGATCCGGCCTATGCTGCACGCCACGCCTGTCTCAGCATTGAAGAGATGGCGGAGATAAAAGCTTCGTTCGCCCTGATCCTCAACCGCAACAAGAGTGCCAATGGAAAGTTCTGCCTTGACAGCCTCATCAAGCACGGCTGCCGGTATATTCAGGAGCCTCATAAAGGCGTCAACAAGCTTCTGTTCAGGAACCCGGCAGTGCCCTTCAGAAGAGAGTTCCTGCAGTACATGAGCAATACCGGCTCTGGCCCTCATTGGAGAATCAGAGGGTATGCCGATATTGAGCGCAATCTGATCCGCTGTTTTGAAACCGATCCCTGGTATGTCGAGCGTCAGGCGATATGGGTTATTACGCACGATAGCAACGGCGTCTGCACCATACTCTCTGTAAATTCTTACTGCACGTGCTGTGCCGACCCCATGGGAGTGCAGAAAGACAATAATTTCCTTTACTGCTTTCTGCTCGGCCCATGCAGCAACAACCTGCTTCATGCGCTTTCTGCCGATACCGGGAAGCTCAAGAAGTCTTTCGGGGTGATCCTCAATAACATTGAAGACCTCCAGACCAAAGGCGCTAATTAATACCTTGGCCAGATGGGGGCCAATGCCTTTCACCATTCCTGAAGAGAGATATTTACTTATACCTTCAAGAGTATCGGGAGAGATAACCGCCAGATGGCGTGCCTTGAATTGCAGTCCCCATGTCTTATCGTTTTGCCATATCCCCACAGCCTCGACATGCTGACCCGTTGTAACGGATGCCACACACCCCACAACCGTAACCGTGTCACGCTCCCCTTTTACTAAAAGACGCAAAACACAAAAGCCGGACGTGTCACTGAAAAAAGTAACCCTGTCCACCACACCGGTCACTCGTTCTTCTCCGGCTCCGCTTGTCACACTCTCATTCATTCACTAAGTCCTTGGTGGCTAACTGATAATTTCAGGACTCATAGTCATAATTCTTCCGATAAATGCATTATAGAACCATATTGTTTGGAATAAATCTTATAGCTGCTGAATGCTCAATTACTAAATATTTGTCAATTCCAAACAATGTAGCATATGGACTAAATTTCCTCCTAAACTGCTCATTCAATAATTGAATATCAGGTTTTTTTGCTATATCACAATGAACAATTGTGACAAAATTAAATTGAGTTGAAGAATCAGGAATAACAGGGAAACACGAATTAAGATTTATATCATAAGGATAATGATGTTTACTTGTTAGAAACATACAAAAGCTATCAATAGCTTTTTTAACCATATCCCAAGATTTTTTCTCAATGGTATCTGATGTCGTTAATGAAGCTAATGAATAATCTTTTAATTCAATAAGCCAATACACATTACTCACTGAATCATACCAGCAAGCATCCATTTCTTTAAAGTAATTTCCTGATTGAGTAGCATATCCTCTACATGAGGAAAAGCGAAAAAAATTTGAATCAGGAAAATCAAGTGTGATTTGACTTTCAGTAAATCCAGGCATATTTAAAAAATTAAATTCCTAAATCAATCTTTACTTCTTCATCAGACATTCTGATAGCTTCATTTGAAATTGGATTATCAGGAAACTCATTTTTTAAATCATACACTGAGTACTCTACTGATTTTCCTTTTTCACGGCTCAATAAATAGCAATTTGTTTTTACGTCATCACGGCGAGCCGAAAGATGCAACTGTTTTAACACAAAATAATTATGAGTAGCCAAAAATATCTGAATACCTGATTTTGCCATCAGCATAAGCATTTCCACTAACTCCCTAGCAGCTTCAGGATGCAATGTCGTTTCAGGTTCATCAAAAAACAATACCGAGTTAGCATTCAGTTGTCGATTACGAATTAGGGTAGTTAGTATTCCAATTTTTTTTATGCCTTCCGCAGTAAGCTGCATAGGAAATTCCGTATTTCCCTTTTTGAAAAGAAAATCGTCATCGGACTGTTGTTCAATTTGGCCTTCAAAAAGCTCCTCTAAGCGCCTATTTACATCTTTAAGTTCTTCTGTGATATTTCCTTTTTGTGTAGGAATTACAATAGCCCTAATTAAGTCTAAATAAGTATCATCAAAGCCTGGCATATGTAAATTATCACGTGTAGCTCTTATTGCTTTTAAAGAAGTCAGGACTTCTTTAGCCGGGATAAATAGACAACGGAAATATTCTGAAATTGGTTTTATACTTTTTTGGCAATCCACAATAGTATTGGTTGTTGATTCACCAAAAGTAAAATGCAATCTATCTTCATAATTTAACCTTGTGTGTTTAAACTCAATATCGACAGATAGTTTTTCTTTTGTAATTTTACTCACAAGCTCCCCTAATCCTTTTTTGCCTGGCTGATAAATATCCAAAAGTTTTTCAGCTAATAGTTTTTTTAGCTCAACGTCTGCATTTTGTGACATCTTGCTATAAATATCAATTGTTTTCGCTGCACAATACAGTAATTTAAGCAAGCCAGTTTTACCTGTATCATTTTTACCAATAATCACATTTACAGACGCAAATTCTTTACTATCGAATTTGCTGTATCCCATAAAATTCTCAAGAGTTACCGACTTTATCATTATCTCAAAAATTAAAATGTTATTTAATTTATAATTTCTTCGATGAAATTTTATTTTAGGCTATTCTTGTTACATAGGTATTAACCCTATGCCATAAAAAAAGCACGTAACCATCACCTTTTCGACAAATTTCCATCTTTAATGGTAAATGTATAAGGAGATTACGGATATACCAAGGCAAAGGTGGATAAAATACAGATGTTCTCAGTACTTTTTCCGAAGCCAACCCAAAATACTCACGCAGCCTATCCTTATTTGTAAAATATGGTGAATTTAAGTATTGTGCCGTTAGATTCTCATCTTGGGGGTGCTTGATTTTTTTGCTGCCAAAATGGCCCAAAAAGAGATGGCTGAGAGTAAACCCTTGTAACTTGATGCAGGTAATGCTGACGCAAGAAAAGATGGACGCGCTTCACCTGCACTGCCTGCTTGTTTAAATATCTTTTATGACCTACGAACCTGACCTCAAGTCATGCCCTGAAAAACGCATTTACGGGATTTCATCAGAAAAAACCTTTGTCAAAGGCATCCTTTATCCCATAGAAGTCGGCATGATAACACTGCAACTCAGCAGAACCTATATCTGCCGGGGAAAGGAGTTCTCTTCGTTTCCTCTTTACGATACCAGCGGACCATATTCTGATCCTTCAATAATTATTGACCCTGAAAAGGGACTTCCCCCAGTTCGTGACAGCTGGGGATTTAAAGAGAGGGAGACCGTACCTTCGACCTTTTCCTCCATCCCGAGCACAATAACAGCAAGAACTCCTCGAAAAGCAAAAGAGGGTTCCGGCATCACCCAGATGTATTTTGCCCGCAAAGGCATTGTAACCCCCGAAATGGAATATGTTGCCATCAGGGAGAACCAGCAGCTGGAAGGGTGGATAACGTCATTTTCAAAAGCAGGCAGCAAGAGTGTGCCGATAACTCCGGAATTTGTCAGAGACGAAATCGCCAGAGGCCGGGCAATTATTCCGGCAAACATCAATCACCCTGAACTTGAGCCGATGATTATCGGCCGGAATTTCCGTGTCAAGATAAACGCCAATATCGGCAACTCCGCACTTGGCTCATCAATAGAGGAAGAGGTGGAAAAAGCTGTCTGGTCGTGTCGCTGGGGAGCCGATACCGTCATGGATCTCAGTACAGGAAAGAATATCCATAAAACGCGTGAATGGATTCTGCGAAACTCACCGGTACCTATCGGGACAGTACCCATATACCAGGCACTTGAAAAAGCAGGAGGACAGGCTGAAGACCTCACTTGGGAACTCTATCGCGATACGCTGATTGAACAGGCTGAACAGGGCGTCGATTACTTTACCATTCACTCAGGCATCCTGCGGGAGCATCTCCCCTTTGCCGAAAAACGCCTGACAGGAATTGTTTCTAGGGGCGGCTCCATAATGGCGAAATGGTGCAAAGCCCACAAGCAGGAGAACTTTCTCTATACTCATTTTGAAGATATCTGTAGGATACTGCAAGCATACGATATCGGAGTTTCGCTGGGAGATGCCCTGCGACCAGGCTCAATCGTCGATGCTAATGACGAGGCTCAATTCGGCGAACTCAAGGTGCTCGGTGAGCTTACAACAGTAGCATGGAAATACGATGTACAGGTTATGATTGAAGGCCCCGGCCATGTTCCGCTTAACTTGGTTGAGGAAAACATGGAGAAGCAGCTCGAATACTGCCATGAAGCCCCGTTCTACACGCTGGGCCCGCTTATTACCGACATAGCCGCAGGGTATGACCATATCAATTCAGCGATAGGCGGCGCACTGATAGCAAGCAAAGGGTGTTCGATGCTCTGCTATGTCACCCCGAAAGAGCATCTCGGCCTGCCTGACCGGAACGATGTGCGTGAAGGAGTCATTGCCCATAAAGTTGCCGCCCATGGCGCCGACCTTGCCAAAGGAAATGCCGTCGCATGGCTGCATGACGAACTTATGAGCCGGGCAAGATATGCGTTTGCATGGGAAGACCAGTTTAACCTCTCGCTCGATCCGGTTAAAACTCGTGAAGTGCATTCACATAGCATGGCTCAGAGCGGCCATACCGAAAAGAATCCTGACTTCTGCACCATGTGCGGGCCGGATTTCTGTTCGATGAAAAAGTCGAAAGAAAGTATGAACAAGTGCTGAGTGCTGAGTACCCAGTGCTGAGAAAAGAGAGAAATAGTTGGCAGTCGGCAGTAAGCAATGGGCAAAAGAAAAAAAAGGGATAGCGGACAGTGAGTTGGATCACTGTCCGTTACCTGGGTAAGAAGAATTAGACTGAGGCGGCCTGGATGATTGCGGCGAAATCTTCGGAGTTGAGGCTGGCTCCACCGATAAGACCACCGTCGATATTCGGCATAGCAAAGAGTTCAGCTGCATTGGAAGGCTTGACGCTTCCACCGTACTGAATACGGACCAAACGGAAGGCTGGCTCGCCATAGAGTTCACCAATGAGTGTACGGATCTGGAGATGCACCTCATCAGCCTGAGCGGAAGATGCCGTTTTTCCAGTACCGATAGCCCATACCGGCTCGTAGGCAATGACAATAGCTCCAATATGGCTGATACCCGCTAAACCTTCACGAAGCTGAGTGGAAATCACTGTTTCAGTCACTCCTGATTCACGCTCTTCAAGAGTTTCACCGACACAAAGGATAACCTTCAACCCTTCACTCAACGCCTTTTTAATCCTGAGATTCACCGTAGCATTGGTTTCGCCAAAGAACTGACGGCGCTCGGAGTGACCGATAATCACATAGGAACAGCCGATGGCATTGATCATTCTGGCAGATACCTCTCCAGTAAAAGCTCCATCATTTTCATAATGGCAGTTCTGCGCAACAAGGTGAATATCACTCTCTTCAAGCAGCTGACCTACAGCATCCAAGGCAAGATAGGTTGGTGCCAAACCAACATCACAACCTGAAAACCCTTCACCAAGCGCCTCGATAACATCCGCAGCAAGCGATACCGATTCCGCTACGGTATTATTCATCTTCCAGTTGCCGACAACAATTTTTTTTCGCATTTCTAATAATCGGTTATGACATCACAATAAATCCGGTCAATCTGATCAAGACTGAACCGGTGTTTTCCCGAACGGGCATCCTTAAGCTCAACATCATTACTGCCAACAGCAATAATGGTACCATGCCACACTCTGTCTTCAGTGGTTACCAAGTTGATTTCACGATTCAACAGACCCTGATTACCCCCAATCCTGTCCTTACGATATATAATTTGACGTTTTCCCATTTCAGAGCTGGTTTGAGTTACCATTATGAACAAAAATCAAAAGCGCACTATAACCTATTCCACAACAACGAGATACAAAATCATCATCCCCTTATGTATCCCCCACGAAACAAATCCCGCTTTTTTGCTGTCGGAAATATACGAATCACAGGGATAAT
>CAIXLG010000163.1 GCA_903920215.1 uncultured Chlorobiaceae bacterium | reverse complement strand
TGCTAAAGGCGACTGCTCGAGGGTTTCGTGGCTTCGAAAGCTACCGGACAAGAATTCTCTTTTACTGTGGGAAACTGGATATGCAAATCTAAATGGTGCTGTAATATGAAATTTGATTCCCATTAAATTCTGCGAAGAGCCCATTGAACTAATTTCATACTTGAATTCAGACAGTCTGATAAGTGCAGTCCACATCCCGTTCTTTCTCCCTTCGTACCTTTCAATCCAATTTTTTAAATAATCTGGAAAAGCATCCTGATCCACCGATGGTCCTCTTTCGACTTGATCCATTGGAGTACTGGTTGCTATTCGTTTCGAAATCAACACTTTCAGACCCTGACAAACAATTATCTTCTTGATCAACTGTTCTTCATAAAACACATCATATTCATCACGCTCCTCTGTTCCCAAAAATTGAATAACCCAATCCCTGATGGGATTGTCCGGAATGTGTTCGCCACTCAGTTCCATTGCATTCCGAATAACCTGTAGCCTGTTATCTATGGCAATGTATTCAGGACTTTCATGCTTATGACGACCTCTTTCACATCGGAGTACATCAAGCAGTTTATTTGTTGCTGCAAACCGGTAGTCATCAATAGCTTTAAACAAGCTCTGCCTGTGACCGTCTGCATCAGAACCTTCTCGGCTGAAAATGTCGTCCATAACCTCAGGTAGTGTCATCCAACGCCAAGCTTTCGGAGAAAGCATATACCCGGGAGGAATTTCAGGATAGTTTTGTCTTTTCCATAGATATTCGCCGTACTCACCAAAAGGCGCTTCGCTATCATACAGAACCGTTCCATCCTTCATTTCAGCCAAAGCTCGGTTGACCTGGTAATCAGCCCACTTCCAGTCGGTTTCTCGAACACGGCAAATAATTTCAACTTGCTCTTTCTCCGACGGATACCATTCACTCATATTGTTCCCCGATTTGTTACTGTTAGTCCGGCAACTGTTTCTGTTCATGGGTCGGTTTGATCCCAATCATCGTTAAGGCATCCACACCCGCGACGTTGATGGAAATTTGCTGCGGTAAGGCTGATTAGAACTCATTCTGTGACATAACGCCACCGTTCATCGCGTCAGTCTTCAGGGTATCCAGATAATCCGCCCAGGCTTGCATCATCTGGTAACGCTCGTCGAGGTGCTTCGTTCTATTATAGGCATCTCCTAACCGATCCGGTACCCGATGCCCCAACTGTGCCTCGATCGCATCAGGACTGAACCCTAAGGTCTCGTGAAGCATGGTCCGAGCTGTTGCTCTGAACCCGTGACCAGTCACGGTTTCACGGTCATAGCCCAAAGTACGTAAAGCCTGATTAACTGTATTCTCTGATATTACCCTTGAGGCCGCCCTACCGGGAAAAATATACTGGCTCCTACCGGTAAAGGGTTGAAGCGCCCGCAAAACCTCAACAACCTGCCGGGAAAGCGGAACCGCGTGAACCTGCCCTTTCCTCCGGGCCTTCTCTTTGAGAGTCAACTTCGTATCTTCAACCGGCAACTGCCAAGCCTGCCTCTCCATATCAACATCTTTCCATTTCGCGTTACGCAACTCACCGGGCCGGACAAACAACATAGGTGCAAGCTTCAGGGCGCAACGAACAACAAAAGATCCTGCGTAGCTGTCAATATCCACCAATAACCGGCCTAACTTTTCAGGATCCAGAATAGCCGCCATACTCTTTTTATTGGGCTGCTTCAGCACTTTGCTCAAACCAACCGCTGGATTGTTTTCAACGCCGGGAATATCGCTGACAATCGCAAAATTGAATACCTGGCCAATAATGGTTTTGATCCTATGAGCTGACTCATAAGCTTGGCGGGCTTCTACCAGGCGAAGGGCGGCCAAAACATCTTTCGTGGTGATCTCAGAAATCAGACGGTTTCCCAGTGGCGGCAGAATATCCCTTTCAAGGCGGCTAATGACCGTTCTTGCATGGCCATCTGTCCACTCCGTCCGCGCAACCTCAAGCCATTGCCGAGCCACTCTTTCAAAGGTATTCCGCTCAATCTCTTTTGAGAGTGATTCGGCAGCACTCCGCTCTTTTCGATCCTCCCTGGGGTTGATGCCATTGGCAAGCAGGTTGCGGGCCTTCTGCCTTCGTTCACGAGCCTCCTCCAGACTTATATCTGGATAGGTTCCCAGTGAGAGTAGGCATCCCTTTTCATTGAAGTTATACTTTAGACGCCACCACTTTGATACGGGTAATGGTTTGCCTTCCCTGCTATACTTTTTGGCAGGAATAAATAGGAACAAACCACCGCCATCAAAGAGGGTTTGCGGTTTTTCGGTAGCCTTGGCGGCCTCTACCTTTTTAGCTGACAGTGGGACAACTCTTCTTGGCATTGGTATAACTTTTTAACTCCGGATCAATAAAACGGACTACCTATACCAATTACTATACCTAAAAGAGTTGGATTTAGCAATACAAGCACGGACTACAAAAGACACTTAAAACACGAAAACCCCTGATTTCTCAGGGGTTTTCGGACTTTTTCGGATGTTACTGGATTGCTTACTTGTGGAGATGGCGGGAGTCGAACCCGCGTCCAGAACATTGCTCAATAAAGCTCTCACACTCATCTCAGGTGTTTAGTGTTTCATGAACCATTGCTACACCTGTAAAGACCGATTCACTATCCCAGTTTGTATCACCCGTCTGCCTTTTCGGGCAAAAACAGAGGGGGCTTACTTGCGCGAACCGAAGCTCAAGCGCGGGTTATGCCATCCGTTGGCTTTAGAGTAAGCGCCTCCCCCAACGGACGATGGCTGATTAATTAACTTGTGCTAATCAGGCAGCCATTGCATACGAATAATCGTCTGCATGTATAGTTGCATAGACTTCTTTAACGAGTCCATCCATGCTGAAACTCGGAGTGC
>CAIXLG010000162.1 GCA_903920215.1 uncultured Chlorobiaceae bacterium | reverse complement strand
TCGGCATGCGCCTTATCACGGTCGGCCTGTCGGGTTTGAGCAAGCAGAATAAGCGGAGCTGCATAAGCCGCCTGCAGACTGAAAGCGAGATTGAGAAGAATAAAGGGATAAACATCAAATTTGGTAAACCCAAAGGCGTTCAATGCAATCCAGATAGCTACGATGACAGTCTGTCCTACAAGAAAAACAGGTGTGCCGAAAAAACGGGCAAAAGCTTCGGCTTTTAGAGAAAACCAGTCATCGCCGAAGACAGAGCCAAGATGAAGATGTGGAAGATGGAATCGGAAGTAATTATCCGATGCCGGGTTGGTTGGGGTAGTATTCGACTTTTTCGGGGCTGTTTCCATATTTCTCATCTATTATAAGCAAGGTTAGAGGGGATATAGAACAAGAAAAAAAGTTATCTGCAATCAAACAAAGGGATTTTCATGAAAAGTCTTTCCCAGAGATTTTGCAAGTGCTTCATGGGTAATGTTGCCTTTCCAGATGTTCAAACCACTTGAGAGACCGGGCATCATTAGCATGGCACTTTCAAGGCCGAAATCAGCAATTCTTCTGATATAGGGCAACGTCACACCAGTAAGGGCTTCGGTTGAGGTTTGAGGATATGCTGCTGGCATGTTGGCCACACAGTAATGAACAATGCCCTCTTCAATAAAGACAGGGTCTTCATGTGTTGTTGGCCTGCATGATTCAATACAGCCGCCCTGATCAACTGCTATGTCGACTAGAACAGCACCCTGCTTCATCTTCCGGAGCATTGCCCTCGTTACCAGCTTAGGTGCTACAGCTCCGGGAACGAGCACTGCCCCGATAAGAAGATCAGTGGTTGCGAGCTGCTCTTCAATATGCTGCTCCGTCGAATAGAGAGTGTGAACCTGAGGAGGAAGGGCTGACTCAAGAAAACGCATTTTTTCCTGATCAACTTCAAGAACAGTGACATCAGCACCAAGGCCAGCTGCCGTTTTGGCTGCATGCTGTCCGGCTGATCCACCTCCAAGAATGGTCACTTTACCTGGTAGAACGCCTGGAACTCCACCAAGCAGTTTGCCTTCGCCGCCATGATGACTGGCCAGATAAAAAGCGCCCATCAGAACACTCATTTTCCCGGCAATTTCACTCATCGGTGCAAGCAACGGAAGACGGCCACCATCCTGAACAGTTTCATAGGCCAACGCTGTAACACCTGAATCAAGCAATTTTGAGGTCAATTCAGGAACTCCGGCAAGATGCAGAAAGGTAAAAAGCATCAGCTCTTCGCGAAAAAAGTGATATTCCTCTTGCAGGGGCTCTTTAACCTTTACGACAAGCTGGCTCTTCCATACCTTTTCGGCTGATGAGGTTATAACTGCTCCGGCACGACGGTATTTATCGTCACTGAATCCGCTGCCGACCCCCGCGCCTGCCTGAACAACAACTCTATGACCTGCAGAAACGAGATGACGGACTCCGGAGGGAGTACAGGAAACCCTGTTCTCTCCTGACTTGATTTCAACTGGAATACCTATATGCATGACCTTTGCTCTTAGCGTTGAATGATACTCTCAGACGAACAACGTCACAGGCGCTTCAACTGTCATCGTGTAGCTCTCGGCTTGTCTGACCAGCGTTTAGGAGCGCCCTTGGCAAATGGTTTTGGTGCCGGGTGTCCTGAATTTCCACGTCCCTGCTGCTTGGGCACTTTAACCGGATGATGATCGATCAATGGAAAAGAGTGCGTGTCAATAACAGGAATTTTTTTGGCTATCAGTTTTTCAATATCCCGCAGGTACTCTTTCTCTTCAGCATCACAAAACGAGTATGCCGTGCCTTTTGCTCCTGCTCTTCCAGTTCGGCCAATGCGATGCACATAGGTTTCGGCAATATTGGGAAGATCAAAATTGATCACATATTCCAGATCGTCGACATCAATACCTCGAGCTGCAATATCGGTGGCCACAAGAACACGGGTCTCTTGTGCCTTGAAATTTTTCAGCGCCCGTTGACGAGCATTCTGTGCTTTGTTGCCATGTATCGCCTCGGCAGTGATATGGTGCTTCTGCATGATTTTAACCACTTTATCGGCACCATGCTTTGTGCGCGTAAACACAAGAGCGGTTTTTATTTTCGGATCTTTTAAAATGTCGACCAGCAAGGCATTTTTATTTCCCTTGTCGACAAAATAAACATATTGATTAATAATTTCTACCGTTGAGGAGACCGGAGTAACCGAGACCTGTGAGGGATGATGCAATATGGATGCGGCAAGCTTGACAATTTCGGACGGCATAGTTGCCGAAAAGAAGAGCGACTGCTTCTTTTTGGGAAGTGCGGCAATGATCTTTTTGACATCGTGAACAAAACCCATGTCGAGCATACGATCAGCTTCGTCCAGAACAAGTATTTCAACATCACGTAAACTTAAGTGACCCTGATTCATGAGGTCCAGAAGCCTGCCCGGTGTAGCGATAACAATGTCAACACCGCGAAGCAATGAAGATGCCTGCGGATTTTGATTGACACCTCCAAAAATAACCGTATTGGTAAGCCCTGTATGACGGCCATAGGCTTTAAAACTGTCGCCTATCTGAATGGCCAGCTCACGGGTTGGCGTAACAATCAGGCTTCTTATTTTCCTTTTTTTATCATTTACCCTGGTGGCGCTGAGAAGCTGCAGAATGGGAATGGCAAAGGCGGCTGTTTTGCCTGTACCAGTCTGTGCACAGCCGAGCAAATCAGTTCCCTCCAAAATAATCGGTATGGCTTGTGCCTGTATCGGTGTTGGAGTTGTATACCCTTCTTCCTTAAGTGCTTTTAAAATTGGATCGATAATGTTCAGTGACTCGAATAGCATATAGTATATAATTATTGTAGTGTTAGTTATGAGAACAAATGAACGCCCTTAGACGTTCTCTTTCTTCACGCATGTTCACCGTTACCATACTCGGTTGAAATTTCCCTTTTTATCATGAGGGAACCATCGGGTTTAAGGCGTGCAAAAGGCAGGGGTTCTTTATCTGTAAGCCGGAAAGGGGGCTTGTTGAGGCGGAATACATCGCTAAGGATACCTTTTACTCAATATAACGATTCCATTCATATTGCCGCATTTCCTCTTTAACAGCAGGAGCTCAGTGAGCAACGGAAACCCACGGCGGCACATATTTCCATGCACTTTTCATCTCCATGTTATTACTGCGCCACAGGGGATCGTGGCGGGATACAAGAGCCCAGAAGGCTTTGGAATGGTTCATGTGCACCGTGTGGCAGAGCTCGTGAATCATAATATATCGGACCAGACAGTCGGGTAAAAACAGCAGTTTGGTGTTTAACGTTATGATACCACCCGATGAACAACTCCCCCAACGGGAGTGCTGCAGTCGGACCAATGCCATGGAATACTTGAAATCATGCTCTGTTGCAAGTTTTTCAAATAAGGGAATAAAGTGACTGGCGGCCTGACGCTTGAGCCATGAGAGCAATTGCTGACGACTGCATTCAGCATCCTCAACGTCAGCTGAGAGAAGGAGCCTTTTTCCAGAGGCATCGTCAACATCAACAACGTTCCTGCCTTTGTTATTGTAGACAACACTCCACTCTTTATCGTCATGGAAAAATCGAATAGTGCAGGGAAGACCGTTTTCTGTGACGGGAAGGGGTTCAGGGCGATGCCGGTCAAGGCGCCCGGCTGCCTTTTTTATCCATGCTTCGTATCGATGAAGAAGATCGGGTATATGCTTTTTGTTAAAACCTTCCGGAAGAACTACCACCAGACCGCCATGGGGCGTCATCTTTAAGCGTGCACTCTTCGCCCGTGTACTTACTTTGACGGTATAGGGAAAAGGAAGGCTCTCGGGCAGAGAGTGACGATGGGAAAACGTAATGGCCATAAGCTAAATTTCAGGTTATCAAACAAATAGAGACGGCATCCTTAAGGCAAGGAATATTTTACTTTTCACAACGTTATTAATATTTTATACAGTATCAGCAAGGTTTAAAACATCCAATAGTAGTGGTTTAGTTCAATACCCCAAAGAAGTTGCATGCAAAACGAAAGAGATACTACATCGGACTTCAACAGTGATTTTGAACAACGTTACAACTTTCTTCATGTCGTATTCAATACCAGTGAACCAGCGTTTATTATGGATCGTGAAGGCACGATTCTTGACGCCAATAAAGCTTTTGCAGCATCGTTCGGCAAACAGGTAGAAGAGTGCCTACAGATAAACGCTTTTGATTTACTCCCTCCTGAAGTTACGGCAAAGCGTAAAATTAAAATTGAAGAGGCCCTGAGTACATCGAAACTGGTCATTTATGAAGATGAACGATATGGCCGTTGTATTCGTCTTTCTATTGCCCCTATTGCTGACAAAGAGGGGAAAATGACAACGCTTTATATCGTTGCACAGGATATTACACAACTTAAGCTTACTGAAAGGGAGTCGACAAACCAGAAAATCTTCAACAGTGCTCTTATGGAGTCGATTCCAGGTGCTGTTTATATGGTCAATGCTGAGGGATATTATACTTTCTGGAATGCTTATCAGCGGGATGTTGTTGTCGGAAAACCAGATAGTGCTATGGGTAATGCCCATGCCCTGGATACCATTCATCCGGATCACAGGGAAGCGGTAGCTGAGAAAATGGCGAATATCCTGGAAACCGGCCTTGAAGATTCTAAAGACGTAAAAATCCTTTTGCACGGAGGACCTGAATTTCGATGGTTTCGGATATCCGGCAAGAAAATAATAATCAATGGAGAGTCATTCATTATTGGTGTCGGCTCCGATATTACAGAACGAAAGAAGGCGGAAGAAGACGCACTGAAAAGCAGCGAAGATCGCTTCAAAAAGCTGTTTGAAGGACACTCATCCGTCATGCTGGTTATTGATGAAAAGGGAAATATCATTGACGCCAACATGTCAGCAGCTGAGTTTTACGGTTGGCCGGTTGAAAAAATTTGCCAGATGAACATTGGCAATATCTCTACTAGGGCACCTGAAAAGATAATAAATGACCTGTTAAAATTCAGGAGATCGAAATTAAACAGATTCCAGAGTACCCACAAAAGGGCAGATGGCTCCACTCATGACGTTGAGGTCGTCAGCAATACAATTGAGATTAAGGGAAAAATCGTTTTCTATTCCACTATAAACGATATCGCCGAGCTCAAACTGGCTGAGAATAAGCTTAAAAAACTGGGTGCTGCGGTAGAACAAAGTCCGGCAGTAGTCGTCATTACAGACCCTCAGGGTGATATAGAGTATGTTAACCCGATGTTTTCTCAACTCACTGGGTATTCTGCTGAAGAGGTAAAAGGAAAAAATCCCCGCATCCTGCAATCAGGACTGTTGCCGAGTGAGGTATATGATGATCTCTGGAAAACAATTCTTTCAGGAGGAATCTGGCGTGGAGAATTTCAGAACAGGAAGAAAAATGGTGAACTTTTCTGGGAAACAGCAGTTATCTCTGCAATTCTGAATGAAAATGTCATAACAAATTTTGTAGCAGTCAAGGAGGATATTACTGAACAAAAGCAATATCTGAATGAATTGATTGCAGCCAAAGAAAAAGCAGAAGAGAGCGACCGCCTGAAATCAGCGTTTCTGGCAAATATCAGCCATGAAATACGCACCCCGATGAATGGCATACTCGGCTTTTCAGAACTGTTGAAGGAGCCTCATTTATCAGGAGAAGAACAGAGCGGATATATAGACCTTATTCAGCAAAGCGGTGAACGCATGCTGAATCTTATCAATGATCTCATTGATATTTCACGTATTGAGGCTGGAGAAACAATACTGCAAATAAGCGAAACCGCAGTTAACAGGCTTTTGCATGATCTCAATGATTTTTTCAAGCCGCAGGCAGAGAAAAAAGGGTTGCATTTGAGTTTTTCCACAGGGCTTCCTGATAGCAAAAGTTTCATTGAAACCGACAGCTCAAAGTTAAACCAGATTTTAACAAACCTTGTTCAGAATGCCTTGAAATTCACAGGTTCTGGAGGTATTGATGTAGGCTATACCAGCACAGATCGATCCCTTGAATTTTATGTCATCGATTCAGGCATCGGTATTCCTGTGGAGATGAAAGAGAAAATTTTCGATCGGTTCCGCCAGGTTGACAACTCTTTAACACGACATCATGAGGGAGCAGGTCTCGGATTAAGCATTTCCATGGCTTATGTTGCCATGCTTGGTGGAACTATCCGTGTTGAATCAGTAGAGGGGAGGGGAAGCGCATTCTTTTTCACACTGCCCTATAACCCGACGTTCCATTCAACTATAGGGCGATCCACACCCGTCACCAAGGAACTGGCCGCAACTGGTACGGATATAACCATTCTTATAGCTGAAGACGACAGGGTTTGCAGTTTAGTGCTGCAAATGTATCTGAGAAGCGATAATATCACCATCCTTTCGGCAGTTAATGGTCATGAAGCCGTAGAGCTGGTGAAACAGCATCCCGAGATAAACCTCGTCCTTATTGATATAAAAATGCCGGTGATGAATGGTTTTGATGCAACCCGACTGATAAAAAAACTCCGGCCAGAGCTGCCGGTTATTGCGCAAACGGCTTTTACCTCGAAGGAGGACAGGAAAAAAGCTGAAAAAGCAGGATGTGACTGCGTTATCCTTAAACCAATCAACAAGAACGAGTTGCTTGCATTGATTCCGGAGTTGCTCAACCGTTAACTGAGAGAGCAGCTCCGGGGAATATCCCTCTCAGCCAAGCGCACTCTCGAGATCAGCAATAAGATCATCTCGATCCTCTATGCCTACAGAGAGCCTTATAATGGAGTCAGTTATCCCTGCGGCCAGCCTGTGCTCGCTGTCCATTGACGCATGGCTCATGGTGGCCGGATGCTCAATCAACGATTCTACACCGCCAAGGCTTTCAGCAAGAGAAAAAAGCTTGGTAGCCTTCAACACTCTGTAGAGCTCTTCAATTGGGCCGTCAAGCTCAAAGGAGACCATACCGCCGAAACTGCGCTGCTGTTTTTTTGCAAGCTCGTGCTGGGGATGAGTTGGCAGCCCAGGGTAAAAGACTCTCTTAACCTTTGGATGACTCTGCAGAAACTCTGCCACCGCGAGAGCATTGCGCTCGTGCTCACGCATCCGGACAACAAGAGTTTTGATACCGCGAAGCACCAGCCAGCAATCGAACGGCTGGGCACAGGTACCAAGGCAGTTGACAAGAAACTTAAGCCTGGTGTCCAGATCCTCACTGTTCGACAGTACTGCTCCACCAACAACATCGGAGTGGCCATTGAGGTACTTGGTGGTGGAATGAACCACAATGTCAGCTCCAAGTTCAAATGGCTTCTGGCCATAAGGAGAGAGGAAGGTATTGTCAACGATGGTCAAAAGTCCCCTCTCTTTTGCGAGAGCTGAAACTGCTGGAATATCAACAAGGTTCAACAACGGATTGGATGGGGTTTCAACCCATACTGCCTTGGTGTTGGCATTGACAAAGGGAAGAAGATTGTTTGCGTCCTGGAGGTTGACAAAATGCACCTTGATTCCGAAATGCTCTTCAACGGTCTTCATAAGCCTTGAGGTACCGCCATAACAGTCGTCGGTACAGATAATCTCGTCACCTGAACGGAAGAGGTTCAGTGTGGAAGTAATTGCCGCCATTCCGGTTGTTACCGCAACAGCTGACGAACATCCTTCAAGTGCGCAGAGACTGTCTTCAAGCGCCTTGCGTGTCGGATTACCGCTTCTGGTATAATCAAATCCCCTGTGCTTGCCGATATCCTCGAAAACAAAGGTAGACGATTGGTAAATCGGTGTCATAATGGCGCCGTATGCCTTGTCGGGCCCTACACCTGCGTGAATAGTGTCAGTCTGAAAACTCATTGAGACCTCGATTAGATAATTATAAATGCAAAAATAAAAAAACCCTTCCCTGATGAGTCTGGAAGAGGTTTACTATCATAACTCTATTTCTTATGGGAGTGCCATCGGCGGCATACCTGTTTTGAAAAGAGAGGCTGAATAAACACTCTTTTTCACTCATCGTTCTTCAGCTTCATCTGAAAAAACCAGATGCATAGAGCGCAGAAGTAGAATGTGGCACCGTGTCCCGTTGTTGCAACAGAATCGGTTGTCAAGGCTTCACCGGGTCTATTCCCTCAGCCTTTCTTGATGACCAGCAATACTTAAAAGAACAAATTAACAATCGTTAATGTAATATAAGGTATTGCATGAAAAATACAACACACCAACTCACCCATGCCGCGATTTTTGTCGTCAAGGAGGGTGCGGGTGCGGCAGTTGGCAGTTGGCAGTGGAAGACCTTTGGGCTGGGGAAGGGGGCCTATAGGACATAGGGGAGCCATCGGAGTTATACATGCACAATGCACACTCCCCTGTCATTCCGATACGCAGTGAGGAATCTATTCTTCACCCTGCAAATACGAGATTCCTCGCTGATGCTCGGAATGACGGGTTGAAAAAGGAATATCGAAATAATTTTTAGAGAGTAACGAATTTTGTGCAAGAAGATGCTCATATCAACGTCAGAATAGATGTGTGGTTGTGTATTTGTGTGTGTTGGCTCATTCGTTAATCATTAAAGTAAGAACAGTTATGAACATCAAAAAAGCAATTATGGGTCTTATGATATTGGTTATGACCGTAGCATTCAGCAACGAATCTTTTGCCTGCTCGACTCAAAAGCATCCTCACAGGGTGCATGCCAAAAAGTAATTCTCTTTTTATCCAAGCAAATGCTCATGATGAGAGCATTACATCATGAACATTATTACTGTGTCTTCGTATGAAGGAAACGCTTGAAAGCTTTAAAACTCCCCTTTGGCTTGCCGGTGCAATTATTGCTGCATGGGGAGCCTGGATTATGAGACGAAGGATAAAAAGCAAAAAGAGTAAAAACGCTGATAAAACATCTGGTCTCTACTGATGGCTCGTAATGCTGATGATGATGACTCGATGAAACAATAAAGCCAGCTCTCAGTAGTGATGACGACAAATGCCCCTTTTTAACGTAGGGGGCTTTTTTATTACCGACAGAATTCAAAGGTAAACACTTGTGGCGGCAAAGCCTGTTGCCGTAGTATGGGGAAATTGCTATACTCTTGCATTATAACAGATTGCCTTGACACGATTCTGTTATGCCCTTTTGATCTGAGAGGTATTTGCAGTACTCGATTTTTTTAACAGCAATCCGCACAGTACTCAATGAGTCAAGAAAAGATAAACCTTGAACCTGAAACGATAGAAGTGATCCAAAAAGGGGTGACAGTGGTAACCCTGCTCGCTCCCCTGCTCGGACCGCCCTTGGCTTTGGGTGCCCTTACGACTACTCTTATCGGCGGAGTTGGTCTTGCTGCCGCAACAACTGCAGCTGGTGCCGCTGTAACCGTTGCTGTCGCCGTCCCGGTGATCGGGAAGTTATTTGGTGGCGGGAAGAAGTTGGCAATGGGCGATGGGCAGTCGGCAGTAAAAAGAGAACAAGTACTCAGGGCTGAGTGAAGGCAGTTGAAAGTTGGCAATTCGCAGTTGGCTGTTGGCTGCGAAGAGAGATTTCTCACTGCGTTTCGAAATGACAGGAAAGAGGGCTCGGCTGAGGGGTGAAGGTGTGTTATGCTACGGTGAGATAGTCTTTATCTTTTGTTGCGTCTTCAATTACGGGGAGGCCGAAAAACATTTCTGTACCACCAATGTTTTTGGGTGCAAGTTGCGTATCCTTGAACTGATCCCTTATCTGCGCCATTAATTCTGGATGGACAGTGACTGTTTCTGGTTTTTTGATGGCACGAAATCCATAAAGCATGGCAGCGATAATCTTTTCACGAAAAAAATCCTGGCCCATCACTTACCGCCCTTTTTTTGATTGTGGTTTGAAATCCAGTTGCAAATGTAATGAAATAATTGGCAGGAAAGAAGGTCGGTCGAAGACTGAAGTGCTGAGAGAGGGAGAAAGAGAGAACAGGGACTGAAGTGACTTCAGGGACGGCAACGACTTTAGTTCTGAGTAAAGGGGCATGAGTGCCGGGGTACCAAACCACCGATAACAATACCAGCAACTGCGCCCAGTGCCAATGGGACTCCAATAAAGGAAAGGGTGTCAGGGGGGAAAATCATGGGCTTTTATGTGCGCGTTTTTTAGTGTTGGCGGAGGAATAGTTCGGGGTTGCAAGGAACAGACCGAGTAAAAAAAAGGAGCTGAAAAAGCTTACGCATAAAAATGAGAAAAATCAAGGGCGCGAAAGAAAGTGCCGGGAAAGAGAGTGCAGTGCTGAAGCGCGAGGGTTCAGGCTTTTTGCCATTGCTCAAATCCGGTGAGCGTCATGATTGGCGGTGTTTTAAAGCTGTCCTTGATAATTAGAAGGTCTTTGTCGCCAGTTACTATTGCATCTGCTTTGGCAACTACTGCCAGTGTTATATATATTTGATCGGCTTTATCTCTGATTACAGTCAAGTTACGTGGCACATCATGCGAGGTGACTGTTTCGACATAGGGTAAAAAATCAGCAAGTAATAACGTTTGCTCTGTTTTGGTCAGTTTGAATTTTGGATAGGTCAACACTTTCAATAGTTCAGTGACCGTTTCTTTGTTGACAATTGGAATGATAGCCCCGGATTGCCAACTATGGCGCAACCACGCCATGTTTTCCCTTGAAAATATAAGTGCGGAGATAATGCAGTTCGTATCAAGCACTATGCGGTAGCTCATACCTTACTTTTTCTTGCCCACTGTATAGCGTCCTGAACATCATGATCATCAATACCCAATGCTTCTAATTTAGCACGTACTGCATCTGCCTGCTGAATACGCACCGGGGTAAGCATGATTCGGCCATTCTCAACTGCCACTTCGAAATAATCTGTCTTGGCAATTGAGGTTATGATAGATTTTGGTAAGGTCAATTGATTCTTACTTGTTATTTTAGCTAGCATGTCTAAAGTTTAAAAAGTAAGGAAGTAAGGATATATTACTAAAAAAACCAGGAGATAACAAAAGAAAGTTCTGGGTGCTGAGAAGTTGGCGGTTGGCAGGGTTGGAGCATAGGACTTATGGCCCGATAGGAGTAATACGTCGGGATGGGAGGGTTGGAAAGGAGGAAAGGAGAGATCCCTCACTGCGTTTCGGGATGACAGAGGAGAAGTTTATAGTACTGAATAGAAAAGAGTTGGATGTAAAAAAAGCCCGCTGGGTTGAACGGGCTTTTTTTGTGGAGATGGCGGGAGTCGAACCCGCGTCCAAAACATTGCTCGATAAAGCTACCACACTCATCTCAGGTGTTTAGTGTTTCGCGAATCGTTGCTACACCTGTAAAGTCCGATTCACTATCCCTCTTCGTGTCACCCTTCTGCCTTTTCGGGCAAAAACAGAGGGGGCTTACTTGCGCGAACCGAAGCTCAAGCGCGGGTTATGCCATCCATTGGCTTCAGAGTAAGCGCCTCCCCCAACGGACGATGGCTGATTAATTAACTTGTGCTAATCAGGCAGCCATTGCATACGAATAATCGTCTGCATGTATAGTTGCATAGACTTCTTTAACGAGTCCATCCATGCTGAAACTCGGAGTGC
>CAIXLG010000161.1 GCA_903920215.1 uncultured Chlorobiaceae bacterium | reverse complement strand
TGCCACCCTTCATGAGGAAGGCCGGGCTGGAAGGATCCCATGCTGTGTAGCCACGTGCTTCAAAGGTGGTACGCATACCGCCTGATGGGAAGCTCGATGCATCCGGTTCACCCTGAATAAGCTGCTCACCTGAAAAACGCTCAATGGGAGTACCATCGCGGTCAATCGACAAGAAAGCGTCGTGCTTTTCTGCTGTAGAACCAGTCATAGGCTGGAACCAGTGGGTGTAATGGGTAGCACCCTGCTCCATTGCCCACTCTTTCATGCCGTGCGCTACAACACCGGCAATTTCTGAAGATATTTTTTTACCTGCTTTGATGGTATCCTGCAAGGCTGCAAATTCTTCTTTAGGAAGCTTTGCGCGCATGGCCTTGTGATCAAAGGTCAACGATCCAAAGTAGGTGGAAACCGGAATTTTACTATCGCTCTTCAAACGAACCTCCTTGTTGATTTGCATGATTTGGTGTGTGTTGTCTCCGAAAAAATAAATCGCTGTTGTCTTTTTTATTTCCTTGATTTTTTTTCATCAAACGTTATCAGTACCTGACGGTCCTGAAGGTTGGTGCGAACAATTTCCGCACTGATCTTTTTATTTTTCTTCAACTGGGAAAGGACAAAGCTTGTATTGGTGGAAAGGACACCGGGCCAACTCTGTATTCTGGATAGAAACATTTCAAGGGATGCTGTGTTATGCGTCATGACTTTTAGAATATGCGAGCCTTCACCGGTAACGGAAAAACACTCCATAATCTCATCCTCTTTCATTACATGCTCCATAAATGACTTGTAATGCTTTGAGGAATCAATTCTCACCCTTACAAACGCATGAATATCAAAACCAAGCTGCCGTTCATCAACCTCCATGGAAAAGCCTTTGATGATACCATTCTTCTGCAGCTTGTCAAGCCGTTCACTGACAGAGGGTATGGAAAGGCCAACAACTTCAGCAAGTTCGCTCAACCGAACCCTGCCGTTTTCGCCAAGCGACTCAATTATTTTAAGGTCAATCAGATCAAGATGGCCCGACATGGCATGATTTTGTTTAATTCAATTTTGTAGGAAATTAACCAATAATAAGAAAAAAACAATCGGTTTCTTTAAAATTCACCTCTATTCAGGCAAAATTCTTAAATAATTTAGGGGCGGCATGTATAAATGGCACGTCTAACGGTAACGGTGCGAGTAAGTATCAGTCGCTGTACATTTGCTTTATGTTAATTGAATTTATCGAAATCGTGATAAAGTGAGCAGTGCAGGGATTATGTTTTTATAATGAAACAGATCGCGCTTTAAATAAAGAGGAAAACAATATCAAATAAGCACCACGGCATGAATTGAAAATCTGTCTCACCCTGTAAGTTTTTCTGACAGCACCCGCAAAGACCAGTAAACTCCACCGTACTTAAAACAATCATAATGCACTTGTATTTAGCTGCAGAGACGCTTGCTCTTCTCTCTTGCGGCAAGGTGTTGACTGATGAATACCACTATGAATGAAGGATGCCGACCAGATGATTGAAGAAGGAAAAAAACAAAAGGACGGGAAAAATCACCTCCAATATCCATTCATCTTCAAGGTTTTATCGTTTCCGTATTGACCTTATCTCATTATATACAATGAGGTTCGGTAATGAACAGAGTCCGAATATCACTAAATTTTAAATA
>CAIXLG010000160.1 GCA_903920215.1 uncultured Chlorobiaceae bacterium | reverse complement strand
TGAGCCTCATTACTCCATTTCACAGGCGGTAGATGACGGCGCAGTTGTTCCTCTTTTGTATGAGGGCCGCCATGTTGAAATGAGCCAGAATCAGGTGGCTGTGGATTTGTGGTTTGAACGTCATACACAGGGTCTTTCCAAAAAACAGCAAGCAGATCTCAAACGTAAGTATGCCAGGGCTGAGATGCTCAATAAGGCAGATCAGGTGATTTACATGAGGGCATTTGATATCTCTGAACACTATAGAGCCAACTGGCAGGGTACTGGGTTCAAGGCACAGCTTGTTGCTCCCAATAAAGTTTCTGCTCTTAAATACAACGATTACCTCGATGAGATCGGTATCGTTACTTCAGATGTTGTTATTTCTCCGCCCGATATGCGGGAAGGTTATGAAGAGACCGATGATGAGACGACCGATGAGGTTGTGAAATTCTGGAAGAAAATGATGAAGCGCTATGGCAGTGAAGAGGAGTATACCAAGCAACTCATTAACCAGTTTAAACATGGCAGCGAACCCGAAATATTGATTGTTGTCGACAAGCTGCTGACCGGCTTTGATGCTCCAAGAAATGCGGTTCTCTATTTGTGTCGGGTCTTGCGGGAACATACGTTGCTTCAGGCCATTGCAAGGGTCAACCGCCTTTACGAAGGCAAAGAGTTCGGTTTTATTGTCGATTACGCGAATGTTCTTGGTGAGCTGGATAAAGCCCTGACCATGTACAGTGCTTTTGAGGGCTTTGATGAGTCAGATCTTATGGGTACGCTCAGCTCAATCAATAGCGAAATAGAGAAATTACCGGGGCGTTATTCGGATTTATGGGATCTCTTCAAGACGGTCAAACACTCCTATGATGAAGAGGCCTATGAGGTGTTGCTTGCCGATGATGAGCTGCGGGAGGAGTTCTATAGTCGTTTTTCCGAGTTTGCTAAAAACCTGGCCATAGCCCTTTCATCAGAAAAATTTCTGTTTGATACCGACGGAAAAACCTTGTCGCGCTACAAGGCCGATATGCGAAAATTCCAGTCGTTGAAGGTTTCCGTAAGGCTGAGGTATGCGGAGTCCATTGATTACCGGGATTATGAGCCAAAGATCAAGAAGTTGCTCGATACGCATATTCAGGCAAATGAGGTTATTCAGCTCAATGAACCGGTCAATATTTTCGATGACAAGGTATTCAGTCAGGTCAAAGAGGAGCAAGGGGTATACAACACAAAGAAAACTACCGCATCCAAAGCTGACATGATCGCTCACGCCACCAAAAAAGTCATTACAGAAAAAATGGATGAGGATCCTGCGTATTACGAGAAATTCTCAAAACTTGTGCAGCAGGCCATAGACGCCTTCAGGGCAAAACGGATATCCGATCTGGACTATCTGAATAAAGTTCTTGATATCCGCAATAAGGTCGTCGGCAAGGTGCACGATGACGTGCCGGATATGCTGTCCGGCAATGAAGATGCCATGGCTTATTACGGAGTGTTAAAACCGTTCATTGAGCTGGCAGGCAAGGGCGAAGAGTGTTTAAAGAGCGAAGAAGATCTCGACGTGATTGTTGCAAATACCGCGATAGCAATACATCGCATTCTTGAAAAGCATAAAAAAGTTCATTTCTGGTATGATGAAGATGCCCAGAAACAAAC
>CAIXLG010000159.1 GCA_903920215.1 uncultured Chlorobiaceae bacterium | reverse complement strand
TCTCCAGAGGAGTTAATCAATGAAAGATGATCCAATCGTAGAAGAAATCCGTAGAGTTAGAAGCGCCCATGCGGCGAGATATGGCAACGATCTTGATCGTATTTTTGCGGCCATCAAAGAGTCAGAAAAAAAGTCTACCGCCAAGTTGGTTAATCGCGAGCCAATACTTCAATCATTATCTGTCCCAACCATTAAAGCTCAAATTTCGACAAATGAGATCGTAGATTGTATCCGTGAAGGAAGGGAACGGTAGAACCCTCAAATGGATGCAATGAGCCAACAGCTTGTTGGCCAATTACCTTGGTGCCATACCATTTCGATCATTTCCAAATGCAAGGTGGGCAACGAAGCGCTCTATTATGCCCAGCAGACCTTGCAAATCAACTGGAGCCGGGCGGTTCTTGCCTATAAAATCAGCAAGTTGACTAATGAGTGAACTGACTTTTTACAATACGCTGCTGATCGACATTAAGCAGCGCATACGGCAAGCGCAAACAAAAGCGATCCTCTCCGCCAATTCGGAACTGATTTCCATGTATTGGGATATCGGAAAGATGCTTGTGGAGAAACAAAAGGTAGCTGGTTGGGGCGCTGCGGTTATTCCCAGGCTTTCAAAGGATATTCATAACGAACTGCCCGAGATCAAAGGCTTTTCGGAACGGAATATTGGGTATATGATCCGTTTCGCCAGAGAATACGGGACATCAATTTTGCAACAGGCTGTTGCAAAATTACCTGACAAAACCATGCTTGCAGGTATTCCCTGGGGTCATCACTGCTTGTTGATTGAAAAAATCAAGGGTTTACCGGCCCGATTCTTGGAAATGAGTCGGAATCAAGGGGTAGGAGATGAATGAGTCTTTAAAAGACCTCTCAACGATTGAATACGGCGCAAGTCCTAAAGAAATTCGATCGAATGATTATACATCTATTGGTATTTATGGGACTGGTGGATTAGTCGGCTCCGCAACAAAATCATTATTTCATGGCCCGTTAGTGGTGGTTGCAAGAAAAGGAACTTTAGATAAACCGCTTTATATAAATGGGGACTGTTGGGTTATTGATACAGCCTATGCAGTTTTACCCAATGCAAACGTTGATGCTAAATGGCTCTATTATAATTTACTGAAATTTGATCTTAAAAAGCTTAATGAGTCAACAGGCGTCCCAAGTATTAGCCGAGATTATTTATACCGGGTAACCTTTGAAACATTTGCCCTCCCCGAACAACGCAAAATTGCCCGTATTCTCTCCGCCGTTGACGCGGTGATCGAAAAGACCGAGGCGGCCATTGCCAAGTACAAGGCAATCAAGTCCGGCATGATGCGCGACCTCTTTACCCGTGGCATTGACTTAAAAACAGGAAAACTTAGACCGAGCTATGAAGATGCACCCGAGTTGTATAAGCAGAGTGAGTTGGGGTGGGTTCCGAAGGAGTGGGATGTTCAACCATTGATCAAATTATCGAAAGATGGTCTGAAAAACGGGTACTTTAAAAAGCCAGAGTATGTGGGTTGGGGTTACAAGCTAATCAATGTGACAGATCTGTATCAACCTTTCGAAATTGATATATGCCAAAAGGATGTGCAACGAGTCTTTGCCACTTCCAGTGACTATGGAAAATATGAAGTTCAACTTGGTGACCTCTTCTTCACAAGAAGTTCTCTTGTTCTTGAGGGGATTGCCCATTGTAACATTTTGTTAGCACTACCAGAAAAGGCGGTTTGGGAATGCCATGTTGTGAGACTCCGCCCCGATAAGCAGAAGATTAACCCCAAATATCTTGGATGCTATTGCACCACTTATGAAGCCAGACTGTTCTTTATGTCAATTGCTAAGCAAGTCACCATGACTACGATTTCTCAGCCCGATATTGCAAAATTGCCAGTTCGTTTTCCATCCAGTATTGATGAACAAAACGAAATTGCTAAAAGATTTCGAGCCATTGACATGAATATCAGAAATGAAGAAGTAGTGCAATCTAAATACCAGCAACTCAAAGCCGCACTCATGTCCGATCTTCTTATGGGAAAAGTCCGGGTGCAATTCAAGGAAGAAAAAGTGGAGACATAATAATGTCCGAATACACCAACGTCGAACGCCCCTTCCTCGATAAACTCAGTGAGTTGGGCTGGGACGTGATCAACCATAATGAGCAATCACATTATGGCTTTAAACTTTACGGTGAAGAATATCCCATAGCTGCCGAGGAAAAAGGAGTCTATGCAAAGAACATCCCATCCTTACACGGTATCCCCCAAAAACCGGCCATAAGCAAACGCGAGCATTTCAAGGAGACCATTCTCACCAACGAGTTCCGCGACTCTCTGAAGCGTATCAACCTGACTGATGATGGCCGCCCTTGGCTCACCGAAAAGCAGATTGACGATGTTGTGCGGGAAGTTATTACCCAGCCTGGTGTCGGGCTTCTCCAGGCTAACAAAACCATCCATGAGCTGCTCACAAAAAACACCACGGCCAGCGTCAATGAAGTGACTGGCGAACAGAGCCCGCTGGTGCGCTTGATCGATTTCCTCCATCCTGAGCGAAACAGTTTTATCGCCATCAATCAGTTCCGCATCGATACCCCCGGTGCGAGCCGCAACTCCATCATCCCCGATATTGTGCTCTTTGTTAACGGTCTCCCTTTTGTGGTCATCGAATGCAAAGACAACGACGTGGCAGAACCATTAAGCGAAGCGTTTATACAGATCAGCCGCTACGCCAACACCCGTGACGATGATTATGGCGTTAAAGAGGGTGAAGAGAAGCTTTTTCATGCCAACCTCTTCAGCATTATCACTCATGGCACTGAGGCGCGCTTTGGCACCATTACCGGCGAATTTGACCATTACCTGAACTGGAAAGACATTTTCCCTGAAGTCTATCAGACGGTTCAAGTGAAGCCCAATGAAGAGCGGCAGGAGGTCCTGATTCTCGGGATGCTCAACAAAGCCATTCTGCTCGATATTCTCAAGAACTTTACCGTCTTCATGGAAATCAAAAAGGGTGAGCTGGTAAAGATTGTCAGCCGCTACCCGCAATACCGCGCAGTGGGTAAAATTGTTGATCGCCTGCGTACCGGTAAAACACCTTTTGAAAAAAGCGGTGTTGTATGGCATACCCAAGGGTCAGGGAAATCACTCACTATGGTTTTTCTGGTTAAAAAGCTGCGAGATAGCGATGACCTGAAAGATTACAAGATCATTATGGTCAATGACCGGAACGATCTGGAAGACCAGCTATCGGAAACCGCAGGCAATACCGGCGAGAGTGTTACCATAATCGAGCATCGCCGTGACCTTGACAAGCTGAAGACAACGACGTCGAACTTGAACATGGTCATGCTGCATAAATTTCTTGCCCAGAATGGCGTTTCAGCTCAGTCGCTTATTGCCAGCGGCGTTGTACCCAGGTTTGAAGAGTTCAAAACGATCAATGCAAGCGAACGCATACTCTTGCTGATTGATGAAGCGCATCGCACGCAAGGCGGCGATATGGGCGACAATCTCTTTATCGGCTTTCCCAATGCGGTAAAAGTGGCCTTTACCGGTACACCACTTCTAACCGAACGACATAAGCAAACGACCTATGAGCGTTTTGGCACTCCCATTGATACCTATAAGATGAATGAATCTGTTGCCGACCGGGCTACCGTTGATATCCTCTACATCGGCCGTACAAGTAAAGACCAGATTCTCAACAAAGAGCTGTTCAAACAGGAGTTCGAGGATATGTTCCGTGACCGTTCAGAAGAAGAACGGCAGGAAATTCAAAAACGCTATGGCACCATGACGGCGTACCTTGAATCAAAAGACCGCATAAAGAAAATTGCAGAAGATATTATCGAGCACTACACTCAGGAAGTCCTTCCTAACCGCTTAAAAGCCCAGGTTGTGGCTACCTCGATTGTGGCAGCATGCCGATATAAATATGAACTTGATGAGGCAATCAAGGTTCGGATTGAAAAAGAACGGTTAAAACCCGCGAGCGAGCGAGACGAAGAACTGCTCAAGCAGATGCAGTTCCTCAAAGTATGCGCAGTAGTGACCATGTCTGATAACAATGAACTTGGCTACATAACCAGGGCCCGTAGAGATGCCATCGAAATGGATGCGATAGAGAGTTTCAAAAAGGACTTCAACTATGAAAAGCCGGAATCCGGCGTTGCCATTCTCTGTGTGTGCGACCGCCTGCTGACAGGTTTTGATGCCCCGGTTGAGCAGGCCATGTATCTGGATAAAAACCTGCGAGAACATGACCTGATGCAGGCGATTGCGCGCGTCAATCGTACCAAGGTCATGAAAAGCGGCTATATAAAGGAACATGGTATTGTCGTTGATTATTTCGGAGTAGCGTCTCACTTGAAAGCTGCACTGGCTATCTATACGACAACTGACGAAAAGGAATTTGCTGATTTAAGCGTCTACTTCAGAGGGCTGGATAAGGAGATACCGATTCTTGAATCGCGGTTCAATCGCGTGATCCAGTTATTTCAGGACTATGGCGTAAAGCAGATTACGCAGTTTGTAAACCAGAAAATGGTTGATGAACAAGAGGAGTGGGAGCTGGTTGAAAACTGCGTGGCACTGGGAGCTGATGTAAAGTTTCGGGCGCAGTTTGACACCTATATCAAAGCTTTTTTTGATAGCCTTGACCTGCTCTTCAATGCTTCAATGGCAAAAGATTACTATGTGCCCGCCAAACGTCTGGGATACCTTTTGATGCGAATGCGCGACCGGTACAAAGATGAAACCCTTGATTTGAAATGGGCAGGAGCAAAGGTCAGAAAACTGATTGACAAGTATCTGGAATCACAAGGGATAAACCCGAAGATTCCGCCGGTAATGCTCTTGTCTGATGATTTTCCCAAAGCGCTTGACGCTCATAATAAAACAGGGAAAGCCAAGGCATCAGAGATGGAACATGCTATCCGCTGGCATATAAAAGTCAACATGGGCAAGGACCCTGCGCTCTATACCAAGTTCAATGAACGACTGCAGCGAATACTTGACGCTCATAAAGAGCACTGGGATATTATTGTATCAGAACTTACCAAGTTGCGAGAAGATATCGGCAAGGCCCGAAAAGACGAGGCCAGTATCGTAGATCAGCATGTCATTCCTTTTTTTGAGTTGATCGTATTAGATGGCGGAATTGACAAAACGGATCTCGATACAATGGGCAATACAGCTAAGATTGCAGAGCTGATATACGGCCGTATCAAAGAGTTTATCCTGATTCCAAATTGCTGGCAAAAGCATAATGAGGAACGGCAGCTGGAGAGTGCGATAAGAGACGAGCTTGACTATTGCGGAATTGATGCCATAAAAGCTCAAGCAGCGAAGCTCACCGCTGAATTAATCAGCCTTGCAGGACAAAGGGAATCAGAGATTCGCAACTCATGATAGGGGAGTATACGATAGCTGTCAAACGCAGCAAGAGAAAGACCACAAGCATTTACATTGAGCGCGACGGCTCACTCTCTATGCTTGTACCTGAAAATACTCCTGAACATGAAGTCGAAGCTATTCTCAAAGCCAATGAATATAAAATCCATAAATACCAGGCAAAGCGAGAACTGCTGAACGAAAATGCAACAAAACGGGAGCCGGTAAACGGGCAATCATTTCTCTATCTGGGCAGGAATTATTACCTGCAATACAATAGCGCGGCAAAAGAGATAGAATTCAAAGGCCGTTATTTTTATGCTCCCGAAGTATCACATGAAACGCTGAATGGCTTGTTCAAGGAGTTTTATCGGAAACGTGGCAACAGGTTTATTTACCCTCGTGTTCATAAGTACTCTGAAATGATGGGGGTGACCATTGAAGAGATTTCAATTTTGGATTTAAAGACCAGATGGGCCTCCTGCTCGGATAAAAAGCGGAAAGTCAATTTTCACTGGAAAGTGATGATGGCTCCCGCAAGCGTCATTGATTACCTGATTGTCCATGAATTGTGTCACGTCAAACACAAAAGGCATAATTCAGAGTTCTGGAATGAGGTTGATAAATACTATCCGGATTACCAAAAACAGGTGGCCTGGTTGAAGGTATATGGCGCAACACTTGAGGTATGAAGAGCACCTCCATACATGATATGCTATTGCAACATCAGCACAAAGTATCATGCGTCTGAAGCAGGAGAATTCGAGCCTGATTCACATGGCTTGGTTTTGAAAAACCTCTTTAGCTTAAAACCTCAGGCAGCTAATGACGCAACGGAAGGACCGCGAGACTTGTAGCAACTCTCATGGCCTTAACAGGCAGGATATAACGGAGTTAATTGGGAAATTGCAGAGGCGCGATTTGCTGACTATATCAAAGCCATACAGCCTAAACTCGATGGGGCCCGTGAGGTTCTGATAGATGCCAGAGGATAAATTGCTTGTAACTCCTGAGGCAGTAGGTGATTCGCCTCGGGTTTGAAGAGCGTGTCAGGGGAGATCATCATATATTTGTTAAGGAAAACATTGCAGAAATTATCAACTTGCAGCCAAAGGGGAGTAAGGCCAAGCCTTATCAGGTCAAGCAGGTCAGATCAATTTTAACGAAGTATATACTTGGAGATGCTGATGTCGATTAAATACGAATTGATTATCTACTGGAGCAAAGATGATGATGCTTTCATTGCAGAAGTTCCGGAGCTTCCCGGGTGTATGGCTGATGGGGTGACCTATGAAGAGGCCGTAACGAATGCTCAAAGAGTTATTAAAGAGTGGGTCGAAACCGCTCATTCACTCGGCAGGCCAGTGCCGGAGCCAAAGGGGCGGTTGATGTATGCGTGACCTGTAGTCTTCGATAAAGCCCATTCCCGTCCATCAGCTCCCCGAGCATACACTGCGCGACAATTTTCCCCTTCTCAAGCACAAGAATCCGGTCATACTGCTCCATTGCCTGCAGCCTCTACCAGTTGTCGAAAAAAATCGCAGCTCAGTTGAAGCTCAAGGGCTGTTCAGAACGAAGCCTTGGGCTCTGTTGTAAATTCTATCTCACCTATTCTGGAATTTTGCAGACAGTGCCTGCAAAATCTGAAAGTAGGTAAAATGAGTTCCAAAAGATAACTGGAAGAGGCTGCAGGTATTGAGCACCGGGATAATTGCAATCAGGGAGACATTGACGATGTCCGATAAATTGTAACTCGTTGTATTAAAACAGTTGTTGTTCTTTTTGTCCGAATCTGATAAGTAAAATGTATTATTATGTGTAATCAGTTTCCCGTCTCACTTTGACAGTTCATTTCACAGGGAGATCATCATGTTTTTTCTTCAATCCTTGCTTTCCGGAATTTTGACCGGTGGTGTCTATGCTCTTGCCGGGATAGGTATGTCACTTGTTTTTGGAGTCATGAATATCAGCAACTTTGCGCATGGCGATTTAATGATGCTGGGGATGTATCTGGCTTATTTTGCTTTTACACTGCTTCATATTGACCCCTATCTATCGCTTCTGCTGATTATTCCAACAGCATTTCTGTTCGGGTTTATTCTTGAAAAAGTATTTATTCATAAAATTATAGATCATCCTCATCAGAATCAGATTCTCCTGACCATAGGTCTTGGTCTGATTATGAGCAATACTGCACTTCTGGCCTTTACCAGTGATCCGAAAATTCTGACAACATCATATTCAAGCAGTGCTGTCCATATTCTTGGGGGTATATCATTATCCGTGCCCTTGTTGTTATCTTTTGCCATTACCACAGTGATTACCGGAATCCTTTTCCTTTTTCTTTCCAAAACCACTACTGGCCTGGCATTGTGGGCTACAAGCCAAAACAGGGAGGCTGCGCAGCTTATGGGCATTAACGTCGCGAAGATGAGTGCAATAGCATTCGGCCTGGGCACGGCTCTGGCTGCAACTGCAGGAGCTTTGATAGCTCCGACCTATTACATTTATCCGATGGCCGGACATACCTTTCTTCTGAAAGCCTTTACAATCTGTGTCCTTGGCGGTCTTGGTTCGGTTGTCGGAGCAGGAATCGGAGGCATTATTATCGGGATTGTTGAATCAATGTCGTCAACCTATCTCTCAAGCGACTGGAAAGATGTTGTTGTTTTCATCATTTTTCTTGCTGTTCTGCTGCTTCGTCCTCAAGGACTGTTGGGTAAAAAAGGGGAGCAGTAAATGAAACAGATCACCATTATTGCTGTTATCGCAGGGTTTGCTGCCCTGTTGCCACTTGCGATAGGGGAGAATCCCTATTTTATTGGAGTATTGATTTCAGTGTTGATGATGGCAGCACTCTCTTCGGCATGGAATATTCTTGGCGGTTATGCCGGCCAGTACAGCTTTGGACACGCAGCCTACTTTGGAGCCGGTGCCTACACGACCATGATCCTTATCTCCAGATTCAATATCAATCCGCTTGTCAGCATGGTTGCGGGCATCATTGTGGCCTGCATTATTGCTCTCATTACAGGCAGTATTGTATTCAGGCTGCGCGGCCATTACTTTGGACTTGCATCAATTGCCGTTGCCGAAATTGTCCGCCTTTCTGCGCTGAATTTTGATTTTACCGGAGGAGCACAGGGAATTCTGCTTTCTGATGTCTCTTTGTGGGGGCTCGACCTGAACAGTAAACTTCCATTTTACTATGGAATGCTGCTGGTGCTTGTTATAACCCTCGGCATAACACTCAATCTCCGAACATCTAAAACCGGTTATTATCTGCAAGCTATCCGTGAGGATCAGGACGCAGCGGCCTCTCTGGGAATTAATCTTTCATTCTATAAAAACAAGGCATTACTGATCTCTGCAGCGTTGACCTCTGTTCTTGGAAGCCTTTATGCTGTCTATATCCGTTTTATCGATACCACGGCTGTCCTTGATCTTCGGCTCTCAATTGAAATTATTCTTACGGCAATTATTGGTGGCGTCGGAACGTTATGGGGGCCGGTTCTTGGAGCTGTATTGCTGGTGCCACTTGCCGAAATGCTGCGTTCAAACGTGATTGGTGATGTACTGGTAAAACAGGGTATTGTTTCCGCAAACTCAGGCCTCGGCGTCTTTCTTAAAGAGAACCTCGCTCATGCACACGTCCTTGTTTACGGAATCATAACGGTACTTTGCATTCTTTATATGCCAAAAGGTATTCTTGGGCTTTTTCGGAGAAAAAAATGATACAGCATCTTCTTCATATCAACCATGTTTCCAAGCATTTCGGCGGCAACGTTGCCGTGTCGGATATCAGTTTTTCAGTTGATGAAAAGCAGATCTTTGGACTTATAGGTCCTAATGGAGCTGGTAAAACAACCTTGTTCAACTGCATTTCAGGTTTTTATCCTGTAACCTCAGGAGATATCATTTTCGATAACAAAACTATCAACAACCTTCGACCTGATGAGGTTTGCCATATGGGAATGGCACGAACCTGGCAGAGGGTGAAACCGCTTGGCAGTCTTACGGTTCTTGAGAATGTGATGATCGGGGCCTTTTCTATTACAAATGCGACCAGAGATGCTGAAGAGATCGCAATTGAACAGTTACGTTCAGTAGGATTGACTGATTATGCACAAAAAATCGCAGGCTCACTCTCTATCGGCCTGAAAAAGAAGCTGGAACTTGCAAGGGTGCTGGCTACCCGCCCAAAAATGCTGCTTCTCGACGAAATCTGCGGCGGATTAAACCACACGGAAACAGAGACCATTCTCGATATTATCCGGGAGGTTCGAAATAAAGGCGCTACCATTGTTTTTATTGAACATGACATGAAAGCGGTGACGGCTATCTGTGACTGGATAGTTGTTCTTAATTCCGGAGAAAAGCTTGCTGAAGGAACGCCGGAAGAGATTACCGGAAATCCTGAAGTCATAGCAGCTTACCTGGGAGGTGGTCATAATGCTTAACATAAAGAATCTCTCTGCCGGATACGGCGAAATGCCTGTTCTGAAGGATATCAATATCACTATTGCCCAGGGTGATATTGTTTCTGTTGTAGGAAGCAATGGTGCGGGCAAATCTACGCTTCTCAAGGCAATATCCGGGCTCATAACGTCAAAAGGGACAATCACTTACAATAACGAATCGCTTCACGCTCTTGCTGCGCATACAATAGTGCAACGGGGAATTATCCATGTTCCTGAAGGCCGGAAAATATTCCCTGAAATGAGCGTTGTTGAAAACCTTATTATGGGAGGCTATCTCCATCCAAAAGATCGCAAAGGGAACATGGAGCGGGTTTTTGCATTATTTCCGAAACTTGCTGATCGCCGTAATCAGCTTGGAGGAACCATGTCGGGCGGAGAACAGCAGATGCTTGCCATTGGAAGAGGACTGATGGGAAATCCGAAACTTCTTCTTCTTGATGAACCGAGCCTTGGATTGTCGCCGTTGTTCACAGAGGTGGTTTTCAACGCGATTCAAAGCATAAACAAAAGCGGAGTAACCGTTCTTCTTGTTGAACAGAATGTCTATCAGTCACTGAAAATCAGCAATAAAGGCTACGTGATTGAAATTGGCTCTATTGTCCTTACCGGAACAGGTGAAGAGCTTCTGAATAACCAGGATGTCAAGAAAGCTTTTCTGGGAATGTAGGGAGATGCCCTCAAAGTCGCTTACCGTTTACTTTACATAATATATATTATACAACAAACCTATAGTAACAAGGAAGATTATATCCTCCATAATCCTATGTCGATTATATGAATAATTGATGTATTTTTGGTGTATTGTATAATATATATTATGTAAAGTAAACGACTGTTTAACTCAGAAGAACTGTTTTATGTGTCAATCTTCCCATTTTATATCAGCACTCCTCGCAGAGCTGGCGCAATCCGTCACGGAATTTGCAAAAACTTGGAGAGACATTCCGATCCAGATCCATCAACGGAGCAATTTTTATGGCCCATTCATGCTTCAC
>CAIXLG010000158.1 GCA_903920215.1 uncultured Chlorobiaceae bacterium | reverse complement strand
TATGCCCGCCAGGCATCAAAGTAAGTGATGCTGCATTTAAAAAAATTCACATTCTACGAAATGAATTTCATGGTGAATGGAACTATAAAATTGAGCCGAATCTCGATTAAATTGTTATAGTTATTTATTAACGATTACTTAACCATCGCCACTCAGATAAATTCTTATACGGACAACATTAATTCTTTAGTTTGCAGCCTTGTGCCTCAACATTGAAAAGGGAAATATGTTTCGTTTTCTGCATGCTGCAGATATCCATCTCGACAGTCCGTTAAAAGGACTTGAAGAGTATCCGGATGCTCCACTTGAACAGATTCGCCGGGCTGCTCGTCGGGCTTTTGATAATCTTGTGCAGTTGGCTGTGGATGAAAAGGTGGCATTTGTGCTGCTTGCCGGAGACCTCTATGACGGGGATTGGAAAGATTATAATACCGGCATTTATTTTGTCGGCAAAATGGGAAAATTGCGTGATGCAGGTATTCCGGTATTTATGGTGTCTGGAAATCATGATGCTGCGAGGCAGATAACACGATCTCTCAAGATCCCCGAGAACGTCACCCTTTTTCCTCACGCTCATGTTGGAACCGAAACCCTTGATCGATACGGGGTCGCTGTGCATGGGCAGAGTTTTTCAGCTCGATCGGTGACGGATAATCTTGTACAGAACTTCCCCCAGGGTGACCCTTCGTTCTTTACCATCGGACTTCTTCACACCAGTCTTAACGGACGTCCCGGCCATGAATCCTATGCCCCGTGCACGCTGGACGCATTGCGCTCAAAAGGATATCAATACTGGGCGTTAGGGCATGTTCATCAACGGGAAGAGGTCAGCCGTGATCCCTGGGTTGTGTTTCCCGGCAATATCCAGGGACGTCATATCCGCGAAACAGGCTCCAAGGGATGCACGCTGGTGTCGGTTGAAGATGGACATATTGTGTCTGTCGAGCATCGGGAGCTTGACGTTCTTCGCTGGGTGCTCTGCCGGGTAGATGCGACTGAATGCGACAGTGTTGAGCAACTGCTCGACCTGGTACTGGAAATTCTTCAGGATGAAAGGGCCGTTGCTGATGGGCGCCCGCTGGCCGTAAGGCTTGTGATAGAAGGAGTTACGCCGCTGCATGGCCGGCTTTATGAAAACGCACTCCAGTTGCATGAAGAGTTCCGGGCCATTGCGGCCAGCCTTGGTGATGTTTGGGTTGAAAAAGCAGTGTTCAACACCCGGAAGCCACCGAGTGGCGCTGCAGTTTTTTCAGGTGATTCACCTGTCGAATCGCTGATGAACTCAATTGAAACCATTCGGTTTGAAACGGCAACTCTTATAGAATTTATTCCCGAATTCGAGAAACTGCGCAGCAAACTTCCTGCTGAGCTGCTGAACGATGGAGATCCATTCCGCCCGGGAGATGAAGAGCTTTCAGCGATTCGTGAAGAGGTGAAGGAGATGCTGATGGGCAAAATAGAGCAGAGAGGGCACCATGAAAATTAAAAGCCTTGCACTGAAAGCCTTTGGCCCTTTTTCCGGTCAGGTTCTTGATTTTTCTTCAACCTTGCCCGGGCTGCATATCGTGTATGGCCCGAATGAAGCAGGTAAAAGCACTACCATGAGAGCTCTTCAGGCGCTCTTATTCGGGTTTCCACTTCGTACCAGTGATAATTTTATTCACCAGAACTCTCAGCTTCTGGTAGGAGGGTGCCTGCAGGGTAGTGACGGAAAGGAGTTGATTTTTTTTCGCCGGAAAAGAAATAAGATCGATCTGTTTGACCTGCATGATAATCCCATTGATTCATCGGCACTGACACCCTATCTCGGTGGACTTGACAAAAACATTTTTGAGGATCTTTACGGGATTGACCATGAAAGGCTTGTTTCGGGTGGACAAGGTATCCTTGATCAGCAGGGAGAAGTTGGAAAAGCCCTTTTTGCCGCCGGAGCCGGTCTTGCCTCTTTGAAACCGATTATGGATGAACTTGATGCTGAAGCTGACAGCCTGTTCAGACCTCAGGGGTCGAGCAAATCCATCAATGAAGCATTGGCGCATCATAAGGAGCTGCAACATCAATTAAAGCAGGTAACGCTTTCAAGTCGGGAATGGGAGGATCATAAGCATGCTCTTGAGGAGGCTGTAAGAAAAAAAGAGGAACTCCAGTTGACCCGGCAAACACTGGAAACGGAAAAACGCCGGCTTGAAAGAGTAATGCAGGCTTTACCGGATCTTTCGGATCGTAAAAATATAGTGGGACAACTTATAGAGCTCGGATCTGTTCGAGTACTTCCTTGTGATTTCAGCGAACATCGTATCAGCGTTGAGCAGCAGGAGAGAGATACACGGCTTCACTATGATCAGCTACAGGCAAGACGCCATGTACTTCATGAAAAAATGAAGGGGTTCTCTCTTAACCGGGCTCTTCTTGATGAAGCTGATGCGATAGAGGAAATGCATCAGAGGCTTGGTGAGTACCTGAAAGCTGGAAATGACCGCCCACTGCGTAACGGGCAGCGAATGGCTTCCCGTTCTGAAGCTGCGAATCTTCTCAGGCAGATTAAGCCTGAACTGTCTCTTGATGATGTTGAAAGCTTGCGTCCCGGCTTGGCAAAACGACGGAGTGTTCAAGACCTTGCTTCCAGATACGAAGTTCTTCTACAGGCAAGCCGCAACGCCAGGATTCAGGTCGAGAATACACAAAAGGCTTTAGAAACAGCCGGTAGTGATTTGCAGGCGCTTACGCCGGTTAATGAGCCGGGACTGCTTTCTCGCGTCCTTTCAGCAGCAGAACGTGCCGGTGATCTTGACGCAGAGACAAGAAGCCTCAATCAGGATTGTACAAGGGCTGATAGTGACTGCAGGGCAGCATTGGATCGCTTGGGGCTTTGGAAGGGTCCGCTGGAACTTGCAGGGCATCTTGCGCTCCCTTTGACGGAAACTGTAAATCGTTTTGATGAGGAGTTTTGGTTACTTACAGACAAGCAACGTCAGCTTGCTCTTGAAAAAGCAGCGCTTGAAGAGGAGCACACCAAGGTGTTGGAGCAGTTGCATCACCTTGAGTTTGCAGCCGATGTCCCCGTCGAAGATGAGTTGACAAGAAACAGAAAACGGCGTGACCAGGGCTGGGCGCTTCTTCGCCGCCAGTGGCTTCAGAGAGAGGATATTACAGAAGAGAGCAGTAACTATGACTCTCAACTCTCCCTTCCAGAGGCTTATGAACGGATGGTCTCCGTTTCCGACCATATCGCAGACAGGCTATACCGGGAAGCTGATCGAGTGCAGCAGCATGCATCACTGAGGAGCAGAACTGAAACAATTGAAAAGAGAGTTACTGAAATCTGTAATAGCGATGCACTGAATCGTGCTGCTTTTGCCGAGGTGAACCGTCGCTGGCAGGAACTCTGGGTTCCCTTTGTTTTTACTCCGTTATCTCCCGGAGAAATGCGTGCATGGCTCGGTTCATTTGAAAATCTGCGCCTTCAGGTCAGAGAGTTGGAAAAGCTTGTCAGAGACGAAGCCGTAAAGGTTTCTCGACGTCAGGAGCTGAGAAAGGAGCTTTTAAGGGAAATTGACGCAAGAGGAGCTGGGAAGAACTTTAAAGGAGAGGAACTGCACGATGTTCTTGTTTACGGTCGTGAACTGCTGAACACGATTGAAACTGCTCACAAACAGCGTGAATTGACTGAAGCGAAAATTTGTGATCAGAAGAGAAGCTTAGAGAGTGCAAAGGAAAGCTGCACAAGGGCTGAAAGAGAACTTGAACAATGGCGGGCCGACTGGAATGATGCGGTTACTCCGCTCGGGCTCAATAACCGGGTTCTTCCTTTAGACGCAATAGATTTTATTGAGACTCTTCAGGGATGCTTTGAAAAATTGAAAGAAGCCGATGAGTTCAGGAAAAGGATAGAGGGGATTGAGAGGGATACAAAATGTTTTGAAAAAGATGTTGAGGTTCTGGTTAAAAAAATTGCACCTGATCTTGCTGGCACCGATGCACGATCAGCGGTCAATGAACTTAAAGGTCGTCTTGGAAGGGCCAGTCAGGAAAAGGCTGTGTTACAGAGGGATAGTGAAGAACTCAATACCCTTGATAATGCTATTTTGTCAAAAGAAGCCGAGTTGCTGAGCTGTAAAGAGCAAATGGCATCAATGCTTCAGTCAGCCTGTTGTGATACCAGAGATGAGTTGATTGAGGCAGAACGACGCTCCAGTCAAAGCATCATGCTCACCGGTACTCTTCTTGAAATAGAAAGACGCCTGACCCGTATTGCAGAAGGAACTGCTATTATTCAACTTGAAGTTCATGCCGAGGCAATCAATCCTGATGAACTTCCGGGCCAGATTGATCGATTGAGCACCGAGATAATAAACATCCTTGACCCTGCAATACAGGAGTGCTCGGAAAGTATTGGGAGGAAGAGAAATGAACTTGACCGGATGGACGGGAGTGCAACGGCGGCTGATCTTGCAGAAACCTTACAGTGCTCACTTACAAAAATAAGACGCTTGACTGAACGCTATATCCGCATTAAACTTGCGTCTAAAATTCTCCGTGAAGAGACCGAAAGATACCGGGTTGAAAACCAGGATCCAGTGCTGAACATTGCCGGCAGGTACTTTACGGAACTGACACTGGGTTCTTTTACCAGGTTGCGCACTGATGTTGATGACCATGGAGAGCTGGTACTGGAGGCCATTCGATCGAATGGCATCGGCATCCAGGTTGGAGCTATGAGTTCAGGTACCCGCGACCAGCTCTATCTTGCCTTGCGTCTTGCAACGCTCGAATGGAGGATAGCGTCAAGCGAACCGATGCCTTTTATTGTCGACGACATCCTGATTAATTTTGACGATAGCCGCTCTGATGCAACCATAAAAGCATTGAGCAGCCTTGGGGAAAAGACGCAGGTTATCCTCTTTACCCATCACCAAAAGATCGTTGAATCTGCCGGGGAGTTGCAATCTTCTGGAAAAATCTTTATTCATCAACTTCGAGCAGGGATGGAGCACTTGAACTAAAAAAGGAGGAAGAACTTTGGGATATGTGAAAAAAAACCTGATGCAGGGGGAAGAGATCTTTGTATTGAAACGGCTCCACTGGACAATTTTTACAAAGCCTATTCTGTGTTTTGCCGCGGCTGCCGCACTCTTGATCTACTCGCTGAAGATACCGATGGCCGGGGATGCGCAGGTATTGGTGCTGTTGCGGTATGCCGGCTTTCTTTTACTGATTCCAGCCTTGTGGTATTTTGCTGATTCGGTTATCAAACGTCAATCAACTGAGTTCGCTGTAACCTCTAAAAGAGTCATAGCAAAATACGGAGTTATCAAACAGAGTACCATCGAGCTGAATCACAGCAAGGTTGAAAGCTTTCATGTGGAGCAGGGTGTCCTTGGGCGGCTTCTGGGGTTTGGTGCCTTGCACATTAACGGCACAGGGGGTGGTATAACGCATATCGAGCAAATTTCCGATCCGCTTGGATTCCGCAGAGGAGCTATGCAGGCTATTGATGCTTCGCAAACCAACAATAGTGGGAAAGGGGAATAGGTACTATAGGTACTATAAGTCCTATAGGCCCTATTCTTTTAATATGATAAAGATGATGGATGGCGCTTAATCTGTTTACCAGCAACCGGATGGAAGTTCTGGTTGATGCTCTTGCTTCAACGATGCGTGAGCCACCAACCTCTCCTTTTACAAAAGAGGTGATTGTTGTTCAGAGCAAAGGTATGCAGCGGTGGCTTTCAATGCAGCTTGCCTCACGGTATGGTGTATGGGCGAACGGGCATTATCCGTTTCCGAATGCCATGGTTCAGGAGCTTTTTGAGAAGTTTTTTTCTCCCTCGCCTGACTCGTCCTCGTTTGCCTCTGAGGTTATGACCTGGAAAATCATGCGGTTTCTGCCGGATCTTCTTGATTCAGCTCCTTTCGCCCCTCTCTTGCACTACCTTGCCGATGACCCTCATGGGCTGAAGAGGTTTCAGCTTTCAGAAAAAATAGCCGATACCTTTGATCAGTACACACTCTACCGTTCAGAAATGCTTGGCCGGTGGGAAACAACACTTCCTCTGCCTCCCGAAGAAGCCTGGCAGGCAATGCTTTGGCAGAAACTGGTTTTGGGAAATGAAGATCAGCACAGGGGAAAACTGAAGGAGATATTCTGCCGCCAGCGTGGCTTTACGGCGAATGAAAAGAAGGATATTCCTGAAAGAATTGCACTTTTCGGCATTTCCTACCTGCCAAAATTCCATCTTGATATTCTTTCTGCGGTCTCAAAAGTAACGGAGGTGAACCTTTTTCTGTTGAGTCCAACACGTGAGTACTGGGGCGACATTATTTCCAAAAAGGCAAGTGCGAGGCTTTCTGCCCCAGAGCGTGCGTTACGGAGTGAAGGCAACCCGCTCCTTGCTTCGCTTGGGACGATTGGTCGCGACTTCTCAGAGATGATAATCGACCTTAGTGACGAGGCTTTTATCCATGATGAGAACTATGTTGAGCCGGGAGAGTCGACATTGCTGCATGCCCTGCAGTCCGATATTCTGAACCTTTCAGGAACCGGAGAAGAGGAAGTTAAGCGAACACTCGACCCTCTGGACCGCTCTCTCTGGATACACTCATGCCACAGTCCGCTGCGTGAAATTGAGATTTTGCACGACAACATTCTCACTCTTCTCCAGCAACACAGGGAGTTGAGCCCGAGAGACATCGTGGTGATGACGCCTGATATTGAGACCTATTCGCCCTATATTTCGAGCGTTTTCGGCGCGGGAGCAGAAGGTGCTGGCGGGCTGGCTTACTCGATTGCGGATCGGCGAATGATGAACGAGGGTGAAATTGCCGGTGCTGTATTGCAAGTGCTTGCTCTTTACGGAAGCCGTTTTCGTGCTTCTGAACTCTTTGATCTGCTTGCTTCGCCACCTGTGAGCCGACGTTTTTCGCTGGATGATGATGAACTTGAATGTATACGGGGCTGGATTGAAAAATGCGGAATCCGATGGGGAATGGATGAGGGAGATCGGAGCGGCAGTGCATTACCGGCTTATCGTGAAAACTCCTGGATGGCAGGACTTGACCGGCTGTTGCTCGGGTATGCGATGCCGGATGAGCATCTGCTTTTTAACGATATTCTGCCCTATGACGATCTTACAGGTTCCCAAGCTGAGACGCTCGGCAAATTTGCCGGGTTCGTTACAACGGTTGACCGCGTTGTTAAACAAATGGAACGGTCACGTTCACTGCCTGAATGGAGCGGGCAGTTTCAAGAGTTGCTGAGCGATTTTATTGCCCCTGATGAGAGTTCCGAACGGGAATATACTGCAATTGCAATGCTCGGAGAGCAGATCACAAATACTGCGACTCTAGCGGATTTTATCGGGGATGTTGAGCCTGCCGTTATGATCTCCTGGCTCAGATCCCGTCTGGAACAGCAGGAGCAGGGTGTGGGGTTCATGACCGGAGGAGTTACCTTTTGCGCCATGCTTCCGATGCGGAGCATCCCGTTCAGGGTTGTTGCTCTTATCGGTATGAATGACAGTGCATTCCCACGGCAGAGTCGGCCTCCGGGGTTTGACCTCATTGCAAAGAGCCCTTGCAGGGGAGATCGATCGCTGCGCAATGAGGATCGTTATCTCTTTCTTGAATCCATCCTTTCAGCACGCGAACTTCTGTACATCAGCTATATCGGTCAGAGTATCAAGGATAACAGTGAGTTACCTCCATCGGTGCTTGTCAGTGAACTGCTTGATACTGTTCGAAGGGGATTTTCTCTGGCGGATGAACAATGTTCCGTGGAAAAGCATCTTGTGGTTCGGCATCGTCTGCAGGCATTTAATGCCGAATACTTTACTGCGGGCTCACCGCTCTTCAGCTATTCAGTTGAAAATTACCGGGCACTGGTTGAAAAGGAGAGCAGGTCAGCAGCAATTCGCCCCTTTATACGTGAAACACTGAAGGAGCCGCCGGATATGGCTCAAGAGGAGGGGAAAACGGTTCCGCTTGAAAAGCTGTTGCGGTTTTACGATAATCCGGCAGGTTATTTTCTTGAGCACAGGCTGGGTATCAGGATCGAGTCAATGGCTATGCCGCTTGAAGATCGGGAGCATTTTGATGTTGAGGGACTCGAGCTTTACCAAATGAAACAGGAACTGCTTGAATTTGAACTTGAAGGCGGCAACGCCCAGGAGCTGCTGCCGGTATTCAGAAGCAGAGGCACGCTTCCTCCCGCCCGTCATGGGGAACTGCTCTTTCGCAAAATTGCTGATGACGTGCAGGCATTTGCGAGAGTTGTCCGCAATAACACGGGAGATAAGATGCCACTTGCACCGCTTGAGATTGATCTGCAAGTCGGCGAATTTCGTCTGACAGGAAAGCTTGACCGGCTTTGGCCTCAGCACTTGCTGCACTATCGGTGTGCCAGAATGAAAGTGAAGGATCAGATGAGGAGCTGGATTGAACATCTGGTTCTTAATACAGTGGATCAACCGGGGTACCCGCTGGAAACCACTCTGGTTATGGTGGACAATATCAAACACTTTACCAGATCGCCCGAAGCCGTCGACCATCTTGAGAAGCTGATGAAACATTACAGGGAGGGGACGACAAAGCCTCTGCATTTTTTCCCCCGCTCATCGATGGCTTATGCCTCAAAAGAGTCCCTTGATGATGCCCGGAAGATATGGAGGGATTCCGCCTTTAATCCGAATCCGGGAGAGGGTTCGGAGCCTGCAATCCAACGCTGTTTTGGTTCAGAAGAGCTGTTTGATGATGAGTTCTGCATGCTTGCTGTTCGGCTGGTCAAGCCGATGATAGAAAATAGTGGTGAGGGAAGATAGTGGGCAGTTTGCAGTCGGCAGTGGGCATAAGAGAGATCCCTCACTGCGTATCGGGATGACAAAATGGCGGAGTTTGGGATGAATGAAGGAGGAGGGAACATAAAATCGTGTGATGGGGGATTATGAGAAGATTGGAGCATGATAGCGTGGAACTGGCTGGGATGAATTTGATTGAGGCCAGTGCCGGAACGGGCAAAACCTATGCTATTGCCTCTCTTTATCTGCGCCTGCTGGTGGAAAAGGGATTGCGGCCTGAAGAGATTCTTGTTGTCACCTATACCGAGGCTGCAACCAAGGAGCTTAGGTCTAAAATCCGCAGCCGTATACGGGAAGCGCTCGATGTTATAGAGGGTTGTGCGACAGAAGATGCTTTTCTCCTTTCATTCTGCGAAAAGTCTCGAATATCGGGCATCGAAAACGTTAAGGAGATTCTTGAACGCGCTCTCGGTGATTTTGATACAGCTTCGATTTATACCATTCACGGGTTTTGCCTGAGAGCACTGCAGGATAATGTTTTTGAGACAGGATCGCTCTACGATACAGAGTTGATTAAAGATCAGCGGGCACTGCTTCAGGAACTTCTGGATGATTTCTGGAGGATTCACTTTTTTTCTGATTCTGCACCCCTGCTCAGTTATGCTCTACAGAAAAAAGCGTCACAAGTGTTCGCTTCGCTCTTGAAGGAACTTCAAGCCGGTGCAGGGGTTAAGGTTATTCCTGAATTCAGTCTTGATGCTGTTGCTGCACTTGAAGCAACATGCCACAATGCAGGAAAAGAGACAGGGACGATGTGGCGAAGTGCGAAGGAGTCCATACAGGGGGTAATAAGGAGTGATAAAGGGCTGGGGAGAGCGGCAGATTCATATCGGCTTGACCTTATTGAGCCGCTTTTTCCGCTGATGGATGCCTTTGTTGAACAAGGCAATCCTTTCGATCTTTTTGAGGGGTTTGTAAAGTTCTGCCGTTCAGGCATTACCAAGGGGACTAAACCAAAAAGCTCACCTCCTGATCACTTGTTTTTCGATCTCTGTGAAACACTCCTGGCTGGCGTAGAGCAGCGGTTTCTTGCTTTGCAGGCCGAACTGGTGAGCTTTTACCGCAATAATCTTCCGCTTCTCAAGCAGAGCGGTAACGTCCGGTTTTTCAATGATCTTCTTGAAGATCTCCTTCATGCGCTCGTTTCAAAAAGTGGGGGAGAAATATTGGCCGCTCTTCTCCGGAAAAAGTATGCTGCCGCTCTGATTGATGAGTTCCAGGATACCGATCCACTGCAGTATGATATTTTCAGGATGATCTATTCCTGTTCTGATGCGCCGCTCTTTCTGATAGGAGATCCCAAACAGGCCATTTACAGTTTCCGCGGGGCTGATATTTTTGCCTATATGAGTGCGGCACGCGAGATTGAAAGAGAAAAGCGTTTTACCTTAACTGAAAACTGGCGTTCCACACCCCGCCTGCTTAAGGCTTTTAACATCCTGTTTGATCAGGAGAAAAACCCTTTTATCTATGACGGTATAGCTTACCATTCGCTGAAGGCTGGAAGCACCAGGGAGTGTGAACTCGTGGAAGAGAGAGAGCAGGCACCGCTGCAACTCTGGCTCATGGATGCCCGTGATGCAAAGAGTGGGGCATTGACGGTAGATGATGCCGGCACCTTTGCGTCACAAGCTGTAGCCAATGAGATCTGCCGTCTGTTGAAGGATGTCAGCATAGCCACAGAGTCAGGTAACCGGCCTGTCACTGCGGGAGATATTGCCATTATTGTGCGGACTCATCGACAGGCTGGCATTGTTTTACATGCTCTCAGGGCAAGAGGCATTGCCGGAGTGATGCAGGGCGATATGACTGTTTTTGCCTCAACGGAGGCTATGGAGGTGAGCATCCTGCTTTCGGCTCTTTGTGATCCGGGAAACGAGACAAAGGTACGCTCAGCTCTGGTGACCGATATTCTTGGACGATCGGGTAACGATATTGCTGATTTTATTGATGATGAAGAGCGCTGGAGTGCATGCCTGAAGGAGTTCCGGCATTATCATCATCTTTGGGTTGAACGGGGATTTATGGTGATGATTCGGGAGCTGATGGCGGCCGAAGGGGTTCGGGGACGCATGTTGAGCTCACCCGATCTCTCAGGCGAGCGCAAGTTGACTAATCTCTTGCACTGTTTTGAACTGCTGCACAAAGAGGAACATCTGCGGAGGCTTGGGATGGAAGGGCTTGCTGCATGGTTTGGCGAAAGGATTAGTGCCGCCGACGAGGCGGAGGAGTATCAGATACGCCTTGAAACAGATGAGGCTGCGGTTAAAATTGTTACCGTCCATGTCAGCAAAGGACTGGAGTACCCGATAGTGTTCGCTCCCTTTCTGTGGGGAAAGGTGAACAGTAAAGGGAGTGTTGTGCTGTTTCATGATGAGGATTGGCAGCTCGTCAAGGATTTCGGGTCAAGCGAGTTTGCCCGTCACCAGTTGGCAGCAGCGAAAGAGTCGCTTGCTGAAAGCCTCAGGCTGCTCTACGTGGCGTTGACCAGAGCAAAGAATCGCTGTTATCTTTTAACCGGTAAAACCAAAGCAGATATATCGCCGATCAACTATCTTTTTCATGCCTCTCATGCTGTAAGGATTGCTGAGAATCCGGCATCTCTTCTTGCAGAGGAGGCGAAAAGCATATCTGCAGACAGCATGGCCCGACATCTGCAGGAACTGGCTGAGAGTTCCGAAGGGTCAATATCATTTGACCTGTTGAGTCCGGAGAGCATGGAGACTGCCCCGGTGCGTTTTGAGCATCCGTCAACGCCGAAGAGTTTTTCGCCTCATTTGCGCACCTTTACAGGAACTATCGACACCAGCTGGAGAGTATCAAGTTTCACTTCGTTCAGCCGGAATGCAGAGAAACATGCTCCAAAACATGCCGAACTGCCCGACCGGGATGAGGCCAGGGGTGAAAGCATAACGCCCGGAACAGTTGCTGGCGGCAATACTGTTTTCAGCTTTCCGCGTGGTGCCCAGGCAGGAATATTCATGCACTGGATTTTTGAAAAACTTGATTTTGCCTCTCCTGCGGAAGATAGCGTCCGTGACCTTGTTGCAAAGGCACTTGAGCGTTTCAGCTACAAGGCGGAGTGGGAGCCGCACATAACCGCTATGGTTCAGAATGTTCTGAAAACAACTCTGTCATCAGGGAATAAAACATTCACTCTCGGCAGCTTAAGCCCTGGATGCTGGATAACCGAGCTGGAGTTTTTCTTTCCGCTCAGGCTTGTTACTTCGCCTCTGCTCGGAGAGGTACTTGAACGTCATGGTGTTCTTTCAGGAGGCGTTGACATACCGGCACATGCCAACGCATTGCAATTCAAAGCAGTAAAGGGAATGCTGATGGGATTTATCGATATGGTGTTCGAAGAGGGAGGGCAATACTACCTTATTGACTGGAAATCAAATCATCTTGGCAATGTGACCGAGGATTACTGTCATGATGCCATGAAACAGGCAATGGAAAATAATCTTTATGCTCTCCAGTACCTGCTCTATACTGTGGCGCTCGACCGTTACCTCTCCCTGAGGGTAAAAAACTATCACTACAGCACCCATTTCGGCGGGGTGATCTATGTTTTTCTGCGTGGGGTAAACAAGGAATATGGTGAAACTACCGGTTTTTACCGTGATCGTCCATCTGAAGGGCTGATTGGGGAGTTGAGGCAACTGTTGATAGATCAAGGAAGATAACATGGCCATACTATTTCAGGAACGTGCCATTGACCGGCAGTTTGCATCATTTATCTGCAGAGAGAGCGGTGTAACCAGTGATCTCTTCCGTATACTTGTTTCTCTGGCGAGCAGTGCTGTAGGGAGAGGAAATATATGTCTTTCTCTTGCCGACTGTGCCGGAGAACCCTTCTCTCTTGATGGAAAGGAGATTGTCGTTCCGGATGTTGATGCTCTTGAAAAATTATTGAGAAGTATGCCGACTGTTGGCCTGCCCGGTCAGCACTGCCCCCTGGTGCTTGATCTGCATGGCCGATTGTATCTCTATCGGTACTGGCGATATGAGCAGGAGCTTGCCGGAAACATTCTTCAAAAAGCATCAATGCAGGCAGCCGGTATTGATGAAGCAATCCTTCAGGCGGGTCTTGCGCGACTTTTCCGGGGTAGTGAGGGTGAAAAGAGTGATCGGCAGAAAGAGGCGGCATCGGTTGCACTGCATAAGCAGTTCTGCGTTATTTCTGGAGGACCCGGTACAGGAAAAACCTCGACGGTTGTCCGGATTCTTGCGCTGCTGCTTGAGCAGAAGGAGGGCCCTAAGCAAAAGATTGCCATGACCACCCCGACAGGCAAAGCAGCTGCCCGCCTGAAAGCCTCTGTTAACGATATGAGGCCAGCCCTTGAGTGCACGAATGAGATAAAGCTTGCCATACCAGACAATGTAGTGACGATTCAACGCCTGCTGGGCGCTGTTGCAGGATCGTCACGTTTTCGCTATTCCGCGAAAAATCCGCTGCCGTATGATACGGTTATTGTTGACGAGGCATCAATGATTGCGTTGCCATTGATGAGTGCTCTTGTTGCCGCTCTCAAGCCATCTGCCCGGCTTATTCTTTTGGGTGACAAGGATCAGCTTGCTTCGGTTGAAGCGGGGGCCGTGCTTGGAGACATCTGCAGCGCAGGAGAGGAGGGAAGTGAGGCTTCGCCGATGAGCAGTTCACTGGTCAAGCTTGAAAAGAACTACAGGTTTCATGCCGGAAGCGGCATTGCTGAAATCAGTCGGGCAGTTAATGCAGGGTTCGGCGAAGAAGCTCTGGCACTCATGAAAAGTACAACACTGAACGGTATTGCATGGCAGGAGCTGCCAGACAGGGAAGAACTGCGAAGGGTTCTGGCAAAAAAAGTGCTTGAAGGATATCGAAGCTATCTTACAGCTGAATCAGCCACAGAGGCACTTGAGCGTTTCGACAGGTTCCGTATTCTCTGTGCCTTGCGAGACGGACCTTACGGAGTAAGTGGCCTTAACAGCACTGTTGAAAGTATTCTTGCAGGGGAAGGCCTTATCAGGCAGGAGAACAGAGAGGTGTACCGCGGGCGTCCACTCCTTGTAACGGCCAATAACTATTCGATGCAGCTTTTTAATGGTGATACCGGTATACTTTTTCCTGATCCTGAAAAAGAGGGAGCGCTCATGGCATTTTTTCCAGCTCCGGATGGCGGAGTCCGCAGCATCCCGGCGGAACGGCTGCCTCTGCATGAAACAGCATTTGTTATGACCGTCCACAAAAGCCAGGGATCGGAATTTAACCGGGTAGTGATGGTTCTGCCTCCGTTGGATAGCGATGTTCTGACAAGGGAGCTGATATATACCGGTATAACGAGAGCAAAAGAGAGTGTTGAAATCTGGGCTGATGAAGGGGTGTTCTGCCGGGCTGTCAGAAAAAAGACAGAACGGCATTCGGGTCTAGGGAACGCATTGTTTATTTCAACTTCACGGTCATAAAGTCAACAGCGTTTGCTACTTCCTGATCGGTCAGAGTGTCATTGCCGCCTTTTGGGGGCATCACTCCGGTTTTGCCCGCATACCCTTCAATGGATCTTTTAACCATGGTGGGTACACCTGGAGCAATTCTCTCACGCCAAGCCTCCTTATCGCCAGGTTTCGGAGCCCCCGATACTCCTGAATCATGACAACCTGCACAATTTGATTCGTAGATTTTTTTGCCTTCTTCAATTTTCTGTTCAGCTAAAGCCTCGGCCTTTGATTCCAAAGTTTCATCTGAGGGAGGAAGTTTTTCAGGATTGCAGGCCCCGAGGGAAATCAGTCCGACGATAAAAAAAGCAGGTACAAATAATTTCGTTGTCATCGTCGTAATGCAGTGTGGTTATTGTGATTGGCAATAATCATTTCGGGAATTTACAATGGTAACTTATTTTTTTGGTTCCCAATAACAACGCTTCGGGGAGACGATTAACTCTTCATCTTTCAGTGCTTTAAGGGCCTTGTCGACCTCTTTGCGATCCAGACCGCTGATTTCAGTAATCCGGCCGGCATTGAGAGGTGTGGCCTCTTTTTTCATCACCTCAAGAACAATATTTTTAGTGCTCATATTTTTTGCGGATTTCGGATATCGTTATTGTTACTCCCAATTTGGTAAATGTACATATTTTTAGAAAATAACTACATCGTAAACAGTAAGGTGCGAGTGGAAAATGATGAGGTATGCGTAAAGCTCTTCGCCCTTATTGTGTGTCATGAACCCTTAATGTTGTAAATTATAAATCTGAATCGGTAATAACCAGTGATGAAAAAGGTTATCCAGCATTTTTTTTAGTTTGGAGCCAATAACTTAACCAATAAGGAGTATCACCAGATGAAGAAAAAGTTTTTTTCAATCGTCACAGCCGCCCTGCTGGCTTTGCCATTAGTGACCCAGGCTGCTCCAGTCAAAATCGGTTTTATCAACTCCATTACAGGCAAAGAGGCTCAAATTGGCGAAAATCTGACAAACGGTGCGGCAATGGCAATTGAAGACCTGAAGGCAAAAGGAATTCAGGTTGAACTGATTCGGGAGGATGATGGCGGTGATCCGAAAAATGCCCTCGCGGCCTATGAAAAACTTGTGACCCGTGATGGTGTTATCGGCGTTGTCGGGCCTTATACTTCTGGCTCAGCAAACGTTGTTGCGTCAAGGGCTGACCAGTATCAGGTACCTCTTCTTGTTCCTGCCGCGGCAAAAGAAGATATCACCATGAAAGGGTATAAAAACGTTTTCAGGCTGAATGCTCCTGCCAATGTTTATTCAAGTGTGCTGATGTCGTCAGTAGCATCATATAAACCGAAAACAATTGCGTATGTCTATGCTGCAACTGATTTTGGCGTTTCGACGGTGAAAACCGCCCAGGAAAACGCAGCGAAAATGGGCTTAAAGGAAGTTGCAAATGAAAAGTACCAGCAGGGACAACCTGATTACCGTCCATCCCTTGCGAAAGTAAAAGCTGCAAATCCGGATCTTATTTTTCTTGTTTCCTATGATGCTGATGCCATTCTGCTGATGCGTCAGGCGAAGGAAATCGGGCTTACTCCCAAGGCATTCCTTGGCGCCGGAGCAGGATATACAACAGCCCAGTTCGCACAGCAGTCAGAAATATCGAATCTGGTAGTTTCTGCAACACAGTGGACTGATGATGTGAACTGGCCAGGTGCAGCAGACTTTGGAAAGCGTTACAAGGCGAAATTCGCCAAAGAGCCATCCTATCATGCAGCCTGTGCGTATGAGGCAATGAGGATCATGGTTGAAACTGCTTCAAAAAATAATACCTCAGCCAAACTTCGTGCTGGCCTTAAAGCAGGAAGCTGGAATGGTATTTTAGGCCCTGTAAAATTTGCAGACTACAGCGGCTTTACAAACCAGAACAACCACCCGATGCTGGTTCAGCAAATTTTCGGCGGCAAATACGAGACTGTTTTTCCTGCCAAATTCAGCAAGAAGAAACTGGTTTATCCTTTCACCCGATAAGTCCAGTCTGAATACGTTTATCTAATATCCAGAGCCAAAGCGCCTTCATACATGCTGAAGGCGCTTTTTTAATATCCTGAACTGACGAGCCCCAATGTACGACTGGGGTGATTGGTACGTAAAGAGATAACCTTCGGGAGTTGTTGGCTGCCCTTGTAGGTTGGGGTGATTCCTGAACCCCAACAAAACGAAAGTTGTCCCGAGAGGATAGCTCTTTTCAGCCTGCAGGTAAAGTTTCCTTCCATCTCTTATCCATCCAACAAATAGAGGTACCCTGAACTGAATGCACGGGAATGAAACATGTGGCTCGCGTGATTCATTTTTTTTGCTGTCGCAATAAACCGGATAAGTGATGGAGCTTCTATAGATTAAGCTGATACTGAATGGTTGGATTTTGCGTATTATATGGGTATGATTATTGGATGGATGCAGGTGGTTGGCTGAAGAACAAATAACAGGTATTTAGAGTAATAAATGGCTCATAAACTTTCGTTGTCGTGGTTAGAAAACTTCCTTGAAGAGGCCTGCGAATCGCTGCGCGGGAATATGGATGCTTCCGAGTTTAAAGAGTATGCCATTGCCATGCTCTTTTTGAAAAGAGTAAATGACCAGTTTGATATAGAGCGCTTATTACGGAAAGGGCAGCTTGAAAAACGCGGAGTGCAGGGTAAAGAGCTCGAAGATGGCCTGGAGCGTGAAGATGCCTACAAGTTTTTTGTTCCTCAACGTGCCCGCTGGGAAAAAATCAAGCATCAGAAGCAGGAGGTCGGCTCGGAGCTGATGAAGGCTTTTGCCGAACTTGAAGAGAAGAATCTCGGCAGCCTTGAGGGTGTTCTTAAGCCGATCGACTTCAATAAAACCTTTGGAAAAAACAACAAACGCATTACTGATTCAGACATGGTTGAACTCATCGGCCATTTCGATAAGGTTGTTCTTACCGATGACAATCTTGAATTTCCCGATCTGCTTGGTTCGGCCTATGAGTACCTGATTAAATACTTTGCCGATAGCGCAGGCAAAAAAGGAGGCGAATTCTATACGCCTCGTACCGTTGTGAAGTTGCTCATAAACATTCTTGACCCGGCACAGGATGCCGAAATCTGCGACCCTGCTGTTGGTTCGGGTGGTATGCTGATTGAATCGTTCAACTATGTCGAAAGCAAATATGGCAGTGCAAGAAAACTTACTCTCTACGGACAGGAAAAAAACGGAACCACTTGGGGCTTGTGCAAACTCAACATGCTTTTTCATGACATTCTGGATGCACAGATTGAAAACGGTGATACGCTTAATGAGCCAAAGCATGTCGAAGGTGCGGAACTGAAACGGTTTGACATTGTTATTGCCAATCCGCCCTTTTCGCAGAACTATTCGACTGATAGCATGAAGTTTAAAGACCGCTATCAATTCTGGATGCCCACCAAGGGCAAAGCGGATTTCATGTTTGTCCAGCACATGATCAGTACGCTGAAATCTACCGGGCGCATGGCGGTTATCATGCCTCACGGCGTTCTTTTCCGTGGGGGTGAAGAGCGTAAAATGCGAGAGTGGATGATAACACGCGGATATCTTGAAGCGGTTATTGGTCTGCCACCGGCACTTTTTTACGGTACCGGCATTCCCGCTTCCATTCTTATTATCAACCGCACCGGCGCAGCTACCCGCAGGGAGGTGCTCTTTATCAATGCCGACCACGAATACAAAGAGGGAAAGGTTCAGAACACCCTGCGCTCTGAAGATATTGAGAAGATGACCTATGTATACCGCAACAAACGGGCACTGGACAAATACAGTAAAGTGGTCACTGTTGCAGAACTGGAAAAAGAGGAGTTCAACTGCAATATCCGACGCTATGTCGATAACAGCCCGCCTGCTGAACCGCATGATGTTCATGCGCACCTGAATGGCGGTATTCCGGGGGCGGAAGTTGAAGCCCTTGCCGATTACTGGAAAAACTATGCCGGTATTCGTAAAAAACTGTTTGTGCCGGTCAAGAACACCTATTCGCAATTCGTACCGGCTATTGAAAGCAAGGAGAGTTTAAAAGCATTTCTGGATGCAAGCACCGAACTGAAAAGCAAACACCAGGAATTTGCAAAAAGCCTTACTGCCTGGTGGGAAGAAAACCTGTCGGCCTTGGAAGATTTGCCACGAAAGAAGAACGTTTATGACCTTTATCACGCCTTTTCAGCGACCATAGCCGAGCGCATCAGCAAGCTGGGTATTCTTGATGAATTTAAGAGTCGAGGGGCCTTTGCCAGTTACTGGAATGCTCTTTTTACCGACCTTCGCAGTGTATCGGCCAGCGGATGGAATGCCGACCTTATTCCCGATGAAGAGATTCTGCAAAGCCAGTTCCCCGAAGTGCTCAAAGAGATGCAAGACAATGAAGCCCGGCGTGATGAACTGGATGCATTGTTCAAAGAGGTGAACGAAATGGAAGAGGGCACCTGGAGCGAAGACGATTATGAAGTCTACCCCAAGGCAGAGCTTGCTGAAGTCAAGGGGCAAATCAAGTCTTTGGGCGGAGAGCTTAAAGAGATTGAGCGGGATATAAGAAACTTGGGGAAGCGTCTCAAAGCCCTGAAAAACGCAGGCGAATCGTTCAAAGCTCTTGAAAACGAGATTGCTGCATTGACACCACAATTAGATGCATTGACCGAGCACATCGCCGAACAGGAAAAGCGCATTGCCCGCCATACGGAACTGGAGGCTGAGCTTAAGGCCTGCAAGAAGATCATCAAAGAGATTAAAGAGCGCAAAGATAAGCTGGTCGAAGAGGCCCGCAATAAAATTGACAGTGCTGAAGCCAAGCAGCTCATTCTGGCACGGTGGGAACGAACGCTTTACGCAACAGTAGAAGAGTACCTCGCGCAGTACAGCCGTACACTCCGCTCAAGCCTCGAAAACCTCTGGGAAAAATATCATCAGCCATTGCACAGCATTCTGAAAGAACGGGATGCGGCAAGTGTGGAGCTGGCGGGGTATTTGAAGGAGTTGGGGTATGAGTGAACCATTCGCAGGCTTTGGCAATAAACCCCCCCGGTGATCGTCACCGACTCAAGGTCGGGAAAGGAATTCTCCGGGAGCCCTTCTGCAAGGAATGAGTAAGCCGATGGCGGAGGTGATGAAAAAAGCTATATTTCAAAATGACTATAGCCGGTTTGGAATGATCTGTACAAGCCGCGATGACAAACAGTAATGTTGTTTTCTGTCTCTATTAATTTTGCACCATTCCGGCAAGCTGTATGAAGTCAGTTTACATAGAATCATCTGTCACAGCTCGACCAAGCAGGGATTTAGTGACATCTGCGCGACAGGCGATCACTATTGAATGGTGGGAGACCTACAGGGATCTTGATGTATTTATTTCAGAATTGGTGTTAGAGGAAATTGGAACTGGTGATCTACAAGCTGCAAGTAATCGGTTGAATTTTCGTAGTCCAATACTTTGTTCTCCAGAGGAGTTAATCAATGAAAGATGATCCAATCGTAGAAGAAATCCGTAGAGTTAGAAGCGCCCATGCGGCGAGATATGGCAACGATCTTGATCGTATTTTTGCGGCCATCAAAGAGT
>CAIXLG010000157.1 GCA_903920215.1 uncultured Chlorobiaceae bacterium | reverse complement strand
CTGACGAAGGGGTTGCATAAATATCGCGTTTTATTATCTGACTTTAACTACTAGTAATATAACGATTTACGGTATTTATTGCACCCTTTTTTTGTTGCTTGATGAATAATTCAGGCTAACTTATACTAACTTTTTAAAACCAATTGTTAACATAAAACATTCAATTAGCGTGCCGTAATATTTTGGTGTGTATTGAAATTATATACTAACTGCTTTATTTATAGGTAATTAAATTGATTGTAATATCTGCTGCCCGTTTCTCCTATAACTGTTCGATAAAAAAATACACCTTATTGTGTCTTATAATGGATCAAGTTGTTTCGAAATGAGACTGTGTGTTTTGGTGGATGTGTGATAGTATCTCTCAACAGTCTGTCGCTCACTGTCCACTGATTCCCATCATCCCACAGCAATTGTCATACTGGGCAAAGCGAAGTACCTCTCTTCAACGATTTGCCCTATATTCTTTCTCCGCTCGGTGTCACTCAGAATGCACAGAGGTACCCATCTTTCTCCAATCTCACCACTAATGTATTTCAGCCGGACAACAAAAAAGGCCTCCCCAAGAAGACCTTTACCATACGACAGGTTTTGATAATATGTTAATTCCACAAGACACTCCTATACACTCTTTCTTCAGCACTCAGCACTCAGCACTCAGCACTCAGCACTCAGCACTCAGCACTCAGCACTCAGCACTCAGCACTCAGCACTCAGCACTCAGCACTGTCATTTCAGCCCTACTAAAGAGAGCGATCTCGATTTGAGTCGTAACGCTACGAGCAATCCCCCGATGCCCATAAGTACGTAGGTGCTTGGTTCAGGTACAGATCCCGATGCCTGCATCAACTGTAAACCGTTGATATCGGCTTCAGAAAAGCCTTTTTCATTACCGCCACTCGTGCCAGTGGCGTTATAAGTAAACGATAATGTTCCGGAAGCATCTGTTTTTCCGGTGATGGTAAGATAATTCTGCCCTGAAATAAATGTAGAGGCAAGAGGATTCATAGGGCTTGTTGCTTGCGTTCCTCCATTTATTTGCGTTCCTCCTACAGTGAGTATTCTGCCAGTACCATCAGTCGCGCCCTGTGTATAGATATAAAGATTGTAATTGGTGTTACCTTGCAGGTTGGAGAACGTTATTGTTTGATCGCCATGAGAATAAAGGTATGAATTCATCAGTGCTCCAGCTGGTTGTGTGTCAAATCCATTTGAGGCCCTATACATACCATCACCGGTCCATGAAATAGAGGTATTAGTCGTTACACCTGAAGAATTTACAAGCGAGCTGGACGCACCATGGCTATTAGTAAGCTGGTTCCACGTACCGCCAAGTGCAGGATCCGCAGCTGCACCACTAAAAGGAGTCACACCTGCCTGAAATTGAATATTGATCAGTTCAGCCTTGGCCTGAAGAGGCCCAATCAGCAAAACCATAGCAAACGCTATTACTGCATTTGCAATTTTCCCTCTACCAATAAAAAATCTCATGTCTCCTCCTGTGTATTTGTAAACTTTGCAGAATAATCAGAAAAGAACCACATGAATTATGCTAAAACTTTCCATAACCATTCTTTAATAGAAGACGTGCATTTTACATGCCAAGTTTAAGGTGTTGGATGAAATTTGTTTGCTAACTATTATATATATAAACAGTTAAAGTGACAGTGATTTCATTAACTCATTTCCCTTGCAATCTTCCCTTGAAAAATGAAGCTTTATTCTGTTATATAATGAGATAAATTGTCTCGAAATGAGGCGGTGGTAAAGCATTTTCCATGCCGCTTTTTAGTTGAAAATCCGAAAATAGTGTGCTAAATATTTATTTTCAAAACATTTTGTCATTTTGTGTTCAAAATGGTACGCCACCTGTAAACATATTCCGGTCACTTTTTGCTCTTATCAACCATCCATCGCCACCATAAAGAAGCCAACTGCCTACTGTTTTCAAATTGCCTCCTCAGTACTCAGTACTTTTTTAACAACCACCCCAACATCCACCAATCCAGCTGTGTTGATTCGTATCGTAATCGCCTCCTCTTCCTCCGTCATCGCTTCCTGCTTTTCAAGCTGTGACAATAGGACTCTGATATCAGCTTCAGATGCATCGTTCCCTCTCAGAGAGCGTTTCTCTACTCTTTCGATAAGCACCTCTTTTGGGGCATGAAAGTGTAGAATCCTGCATTCGCAATGCAACTGTCGGGCTGCCTCCAAAAAAAGTTGCCTGCTTTCAGCAGTGAGAAAAGTTGCATCCACAATTACTTTCAATCCTTCCTCAATGCAGAGTGTTGCAACATCAAACAGTCGTTTATAAGTCAAACGACTCTGCTTTTCACTATACAGTGAAGCATTTGCTGCTTTGTCACTTCTTTCCAGTGCCTTGAGACCAGCAAGCCTTTTTCTCTCAATATCCGAGCGGACAAGCACACTCTGCAGTGTTTGAGCGATATCACGTGAAAGTGTGGTTTTTCCGCTTCCCGAAACTCCGGAAGTCAGAATCAGCAATGGCTTTGGTTTATCGGTGTAGTGCTCTGCCAGTTGGAGGTAAGAAAAATGTTCCTGTTGAATTCTCTCCCGGGTGAACGGCTCTGTGGTTTGTGTGTACCGGATTGCGGTGACTTTGGCCCTTACCATAGCTCTGTATACGCTATAAAACCTGAGCAGGGGCAGAGCACCGTAATCACCGGTTTCCGTCAGATAGTTGTTCAGGAGCCTCCATGCAAATGCAGGGTATCCGGCATGTTCAAGATCCATAAAAAGAAAAGCGAGATCGCTGATAACATCGATTATGCTGAGATTATCATTGAATTCGATACAGTCAAAAATAAAAATCCTGTTTTTCCACCATACCATATTGCCGGTATGCATGTCACCGTGGCATTGACGGATAAAACCTCCTCGTTGTCTCTCCAGAAAAAGAGGATTGAGCCGATGATGTTCTTTGACGGTCCAATCTTTCAGGGATTCAAGCCTGAGTGCTTCGTCCCTGTTTGACGAAGCCGGTGCAGTGTGGGTGAAATTGTCGAGAATCGGTTTTATAAGATTATCCGGATGACCGAATCCCGTTTCAGGCTTTACACCGGGGATGCTTTGATGAAATCCGGAAATAAGGGATGAAAGCATATCGACATGCATTGTATTGAGCATGCCGGATGAAAGCATCCTGTCAAGCTCCATCGTTCTGTCAAACCGCACCATCTTAACGGCATAGTCGACAATTTCTCCATCGCCCTCTATAAATAAAGAGTTCCCCGACTGAACAACATGCACTACCGAGAGGTAAATTTCAGGGCAAAGTCTTCTGTTGAGCCGAAGCTCCTCATTGCAGAAGTATCGCCGTTTCTCAAGCGTTGAAAAATCAAGAAACCCCAAGTCCACGGGCTTTTTTACCTTGTAGGCAAATGATTCTGTGAGGAATATCCACGAAATATGGGTTTCTACAACCTCAATCGCTCCCGCTGCATGAGGATATGCATCACTGTGTTTCAGTGCTTCGGCTAACTGCTCCATCGCGCTCCTTCGCTGGAATTACAAATAAACAATCGAATAGATAAGGTTTAAAAAAAATGTAAATTAAAAGTTTGGTGTACAGCTAAGTTGTTCCTTTTACTTATCGATTCAACCCACGCCTATGATCCATCTTTCAAAGATACTCTGTCCGACCGATTATTCCTCAACATCGGATAACGCTGTACGGTATGCTGTAGAATTTGCAAGAAAAGTTGGTGCACATATCAGGTTCATACATATCCAGACTGCAGCAAATCCTGTTACGAAAGGTACTGTCCTTCAGGATGGATCCATAATAGACCAAACAGAAGAGGATGACGTTCTTCCGGAAAGTTTTTCCACTATCCTTATGGCAGAAAAGCAGAAAGGGCTGAGTGCCGATATCCGCGTTCTTAAGGGCGAAGCCTCCAAAGTTATCACTGATCAGGCAAAGTCATGGGGTGCCGATCTCATCGTTATGGGTTCCCATGGTCGCAGTGGACTGCATCGGCTTATTATGGGCAGTGTGGCCGAAGATGTATTCCGTTCTTCCGATATTCCTGTTCTACTCGTTAAACAGGACGCAGCCACAAAAATTGTTTCTGAATGATTATTCCATATTCTTAGTCCATATAAATCTTTTTATCGGTCATGAAAAATTTCAGGGAATCAATACTTGCTCTTATTACCGAAACTTCGGCAAACCTTCCAAGTGATGTCCGATGTTCCATTGCCGACGCTATTGAGCGCGAGGATCCAAAGTCTCAGGCAGGCCTTGCCATGTCAACCATATCAGTCAATATTGATATGGCTGTCGACAATATCTCGCCGATCTGTCAGGATACCGGCATGCCGACCTTTTTCATCCATACCCCTCCAGGTGTCGATCAACTTCAGATGAAGGGCGATATTGAGCATGCTATTGAGGAGGCTTCTGTTACCGGGAAACTCCGTCCTAATGCTGTTGATGCATTCACAGGCAAAAACTCAGGCAATAATCTCGGCTTTCATTTTCCTGTTATCCACTTTGAACCATGGGATAAGGACGAGATAGAGGTTAAGCTTATCCTCAAGGGAGGAGGCTGCGAAAACAAAAATATACAGTACTCTCTCCCTGCCGAAATTTCTGGCCTTGGCAGTGCTTCCCGTGATCTTGATGGTGTACGCAAATGCCTTCTGCACGCAGTATTCCAGGCTCAGGGTCAAGGTTGCAGCCCTGGTTTTATCGGTGTTGGAGTCGGTGGCGACCGAACCAGTGGATTTGATCTTGCCAAACAGCAGCTGTTGCGCAGAGTCGACGACCGAAACCCCGACACTGAACTTGACAGCCTTGAGCAGTATATTCTTGAAAAAGCCAATACGATGGATATCGGCCCGATGGGATTTGGCGGAAAAGCCACTCTTCTTGGCTGCAAGATCGGAAAATCGCACAGGGTTCCGGCAAGCTTTTATGTTTCTGTCGCTTATAACTGCTGGGCATACCGCAGGCTTGGGGTGCTTATCGACCCCCTGTCAGGCTCAATAACCAGCTGGCAGTATCGCGATACCAATGAAATCAAGCGAATGGCCAAAGGAGAAGGTATGCCATTAACAGGCAAAGAGGTCACTCTTCAGGCGCCGGTCACTGATGACGAGATCCGTAGCCTGAAAGTCGGCGATGTAGTGTTAATCAATGGTACCATGCACACCGGACGCGATGCGTTCCATCACTATGTCATGCACCATGATCTTCCCGGAACTATCGATACAGAAGGTGGAATTCTCTTCCATTGCGGTCCTGTTGTCCTGAAAAATGCTGACGGAACTTATCGGGTTACCGCAGCCGGCCCTACCACATCGAGCCGTGAAGAGCCTTATCAGGCCGATGTTATTAAAAAACTGGGCTTGAGGGCAATCATAGGTAAAGGAGGTATGGGCCCCAAAACTCTTCAGGGGCTTCAGGAACATGGAGCAGTCTACCTTAATGCCATTGGAGGCGCGGCCCAGTACTATGCCCGTTGCATAACCAAAGTGACCGGTGTTGATTTTCTCGAAGAGATGGGTGTCCCTGAAGCAATGTGGCATTTAGAGGTGGAGTCCTTTCCTGCTATTGTAACCATGGATGCTCATGGGAACAGCCTGCACAGCCGTATTGAAGAGGATTCATTCAATCAGCTCAGTACGCTCGCCGGGGACGCTCACTGATAAGTCTTCTGACAGAGTCCCGTTTTATAAGGAAGAGATAACAGGTATTGATCCCTGCCGTTACGCATAAGTGTTTTATAACGGCAGGGACTTGATTCCATGTAATTATTTTCAATTGCATTGTTTAACCGCAAAGAGCAGGATATATGAAAAAAATAAGATTTATGGATGTCTCTTTTCGTGACGGTTTTCAGTCATGTTTTGGTGCCAGGGTAAAGACGGAAGATTTTCTTCCCGCTCTGGAAGCAGCTGTTCACGCAGGTACCGACAACTTTGAAATAGGAGGTGGGGCACGTTTTCAGAGTCTCTACTTTTATTGCGAAGAAGATGCATTTGCAATGATGGATGCTGCTCGCAAGATTGTCGGCCCAGACATCAACCTTCAGACTCTGTCGAGAGGTGCGAACGTTGTCGGTCTGGTATCACAATCCCGAGATATTATTGATCTTCATGCCCGACTTTTCAAAAAACACGGCATAACCACTATCCGTAATTTTGATGCGTTGATGGATGTCCGCAATCTAGCCTATTCTGGTCAATGTATCCATAACGCAGGACTTCGGCATCAGGTCGTTATTGCCATGATGGGTCTTCCTCCCGGACTGACCGAAACCTATTGCCATACCCCGCAGTTCTATCTCGACAAACTGCAGGAAATACTTGATGCATCCATTCCCTACGACAGTGTTGCCTTCAAGGATGCTTCAGGCACTGCAACTCCGGCTGTTGTCTACGAGACCATTAAAGGAGCAAGAAAGATGCTTCCCGAAGGCACCGAAATCGAGTTTCATACCCACGATACCGCCGGGATGGGTGTCGCATGCAACTATGCGGCAATTGAAGGTGGTGCTGATATTATCGATCTCTCAATGGCCCCTGTAAGTGGAGGAACGGCAGCTGTAGATATTCTTACCATGTGGCAGAGGCTCCGTGGTACAGGGTATACGCTTGACATCGATCATGAAAAATACCTTGAAGTTGAGGCTCTCTTTATTGATCAGATGTACAAATATTACATGCCGCCCGAAGCCACAGCTGTCAACCCGGTTATCTCATTTTCCCCAATGCCCGGCGGAGCCCTTACCGCCAATACCCAGATGATGCGCGACAACAATACGCTTCATCTCCTGCCCCAGGTCATAAAAAACATGCGCGAAGCGGTTGTGAAAGGCGGTTACGGTTCATCAGTTACTCCCGTTTCCCAGTTCTACATCCAGCAGGCCTTTGCCAATACAATACAGGGTCCCTGGAAAAAGATCACCGACGGATATGGCAAGATGGTACTCGGCTATTTCGGTCGTACTCCTGCAAGCCCAGATCCTGAAGTTGTCCGTCTGGCATCCGAACAGCTTGGTCTTGAGCCGACAATTGAAGACGTTCACGACATCAACGACCGCAACCCTCTGCTCGGCATACCCTATAACAGTTCGCTTCTTCAGAAAGCCGGTATTGCGCAAACCGACGAAAATATTTTTATCGCTGCCACATGCGGCGACAAAGGTATTGCTTTCCTCCAGGGTGATTGTTCTACCGGCATCCGCTACAAAGCAGACATCGCAGTCGAAATCAAGGCAAAAACCAGAGCAGAAGTTGTCGCGGCTTACCACGAAGCTCACAAGCATGACGTCCACCAGGAAGAGGTTAACAAAAGGCTTGTTGATCTCTTTTCAAAACCCGTCCCGCAGGCAAGCCCAACGGCATCGGCAACCGGCTCAAAAGTCATCTCCATGTCAGGCAGCTTCAACGTCTTCGTAGACGGAGCCCCCTTCACCGTCTCCTTCGCCGAAGGCTCATCCCTCAACCCCTCTTCAACTCAGCACTCAGTACTCAGCACTCAGCACTCTCCCTCCGAGCACTCAGCACTCAGCACTCAGCACTTATTAGAGGGCACCCCCGTCCTCGCCGTCATGCCCGGCAACGTGCACGCCATAGCAGTCAGCGTCGGCGATGAGGTAAAAGAAGGAGAAGAGGTCGCTGTTATCGAGGCAATGAAGATGGAAAACCCGGTCAAAGCACCCTGTTCAGGGAAAGTGCTCTCAATCACCGCAGTAAAAGGCGGTACAGTATCAATGGGCGAAGTAATGATGACTATCGGCTAACCCCAGATGCAATGGGCGGTCGGCAGTAGGCAGTTGGCAATTAAAGACTGAAAACAGTCGCAGCCACTGCCCATTGTCGCCCGAGCTCACCCTCCACGCAAATGTAATCGGGTAACAGCGGCGCATTACTGCGCCACCGTCCCCTAAGAACCCAGCGTACGACTTTCACCGTACTGGGCTCAAGCCTCGCAAAAGCACATTGCTGTACCCAGTAAAGACAAAACTCTCTTTACCTCTATATTCGG
>CAIXLG010000156.1 GCA_903920215.1 uncultured Chlorobiaceae bacterium | reverse complement strand
TGCCAACGTTATCTTTTAGAGAAAAGCCTGTTCCGGCAAGGGTAATCGTGTAATTTGACTCATGGCCGGAAAAGATAACCGTATCGACACCGGCACCCCCATTAAAAGCTTCATTTCCTGTGCTACTGTGAAACGTGTCATTCCCCGAAGTGCCTCCAAAGGAAGTGCTGGTATCAAGACTACCGTCACTATTGTAACGCGCCAAGGCAAAATCACCGTTGCTTGTTCCCGAAACAACAATCTTTCCGTCAGCCAGAACGGCAACTCCTGTTGCAAAATCAGTACCACCAAAGTCAGTGGTCACCTTACCCCCATTACCAAAGCTTGTATCAAGACTGCCGTCTGAATTGTACCGAACCAAGGCGAAGTCGCTGTTACCCGTCTCTGCAATACTAAGTGTTCCTGCTTGAAAATGTAACAACTGATCTTGACTAGCATTAGACCACCCTACAACAAGAATCTTACCGTCACTTTGGATTGTCCCACCAAAGGCAAAATCATAACTACCTAAATCAGTAGTTACTTTTCCATCACCTGAAAAACCTGTGTCAAGACTCCCTTCAATGTTATATCGTACAAGAGCAAAATCACCATTGCTTTCCCCGAACAAAATGATCTTGCCATCGGATTGAATCATCATCCCGGAGGCTTGATCTCGGCTATTAATATCCGTTATTACATGACCTCCGATACCAAAGCTGGTATCAAGACTTCCATTAGCATTATAGCGAGCCAAAACAAAGTCTGCGGTTCTGTTACCAAGCCAAGTCACTCCCGGGACAAGAATTTTGCCATCAGACAGCACTTTAACATCAAAAGCATAATCATCGTGACCAATGTCGGTAATTACTTTTCCTCCGGTACCAAAGCCGGTATCAAGGCTACCATTTGAAGTATAGCGAACCAGTGCAAAGTCGCCGTTATCACGAGCATCAGTTAGAAAACCTGCTACCAAGATTTTACCATCGGCCTGAATGCCAGCGCTTGAAGCAGTAGCATTACCAGAGCCACCAAGGTTTGTTGTAACTTTTCCATCAGTACCGAACGAGGTATCAAGAGTTCCATCAATGTTAAGACGAGCTATAGCAAAGTTGCAATTATTTGTACCCACCTCAATGATTTTGCCATCAGACTGGATCGTCACTCCTAAAAGAAGATCATTACCATTGAAAACTGTTGTTACCTTACCATCACCTGAAAATGTGGTATCAAGGCTGCCATTCGTGTTGTAACGAGCTAACGCAGAGTTGTTGTCGCTCACTCCAGCCACAAGAATTTTTCCATCCCTCTGCACCGTCATGTGCAAAGCATAATCGTTTCCTCCAAAATCGGTGATTACCTTCCCTCCCCCAGCTGCAAAAGTTGATGTTGAGTTTGCCATGACAAGATGAGTTTGAGTTATCGAAATAGATACAGAACTAAACACGTATGGATAAGGTTCCTGAAGCGGTCAGGCAAGAAAACCCCTTTACTGTACCCCTTTGAGGTTGCCCATTAAAAATCTAACTACATTTCCATACGTCAAAGGCGTCTGAAAACTCGCAAGCAATGGTGCGGTATAGCCTTCGTAGATCCGCCATATAGCGCCATTCCCTCCTGAGTTTGTAATGGTATTTTGTGTGGTGTTATTCCAACTGCTGAACGTTGATAACTGCTTCATCTCGACAGAGGTTATTCCGATGCCGCCTGCAGAAGTGGACTGACCAGAGGTTTCAATATCCCAAAAGCTTTTGGTAGTAATGCCCCTATAGCTTCTACCCACTAAGCCGCCAACATAAGAGGTGCCCGACACTCTACCCGTAGAATAGCTATTGATGATGGTGCTGTCGTTCTCCCCCACCAATCCGCCTACATATTTTGAACCATTCACGTTCCCCGTAGCGTAGGAGTTTGTGATGGTGCCGTAGTTAGTACAAACCAATCCGGCAACATATTCCTTGCCTGTCACGTTACCCTTGGCATAGCTATTAGTAATGACACTAGTGTTGCCATTGCCGTTACTCCCACCAAGCCACCTACATGGCCTGTCCCTGTTACTGTACCAGTCGTATAGCAGTTTGTGATAGGGCTGGGAGTAGATCCCGGTAGACCGCCGTAATTAAATCCAGATAAACCACCGACATCATTTCCGTTCCCTGTCACATTACCCGTGGTGTAGCTGTTAGTGATCGTACCCTCAGTGCTCTCACCCACCAGGCCGCAAACATATTTTTGACCTGTAATGTTACCGCCATTTATACCAACATTGGTGATGGCACTGTTCAATGTCGTATAAATGTTATAACCGGTATAACCGAATAAGCCGACATAATCAGTCGATGGTCGATTGATCGTTATACCATTAATTGTGTGACCAAGACCGTCAAAGTTACCAATGAATCTATTATCAGGCCAGCTACCAATTGGCATGAACCCAGAATAGGACGGCGAACTCTGACCATCAGAGTTCCAAGTTGCTGTGGGTGTGGCGTCAATGTTACTGCCGAGTACGAAATATCCGGACAAGTTCTCGGTCCTTGCCATGCCTTGCAGCGTCTGGTTGCTGCCTGTTGTGGCATCGTCAGGAGATCCAAGACTGGTGATGACAGTGTACATGATGGGTGTGCCGTCACTGCCCTGCTTAGTGCTGAAATTCTGTCTGGCAGGCAGGTTCACTTGTACGCCGCTCGCTAACGTGTAGGTGCTTGTATTGCATGCAGCTTGAGATCCCTGTCCAAAATTCAGCGCAAGAGTGGCAGTGCCTGAACCATTCAGATTTGCGTTGAAGTAAATATCGTTAAATGCTGACAGGGTGAGCGTGTTGGCTGTCCAAGAAACTGCTGCATTGACATTGATGTCGCCAAGATTGCTGCCGGTTGGCGTGCTGGAGGTTGCTATGGTGACATTATTAGAACCGAGAGCAGTCGAGAGCGTCGTTGCACCGATTCCACTGCTTGTCAGTGATGCTGACCCTGAGCTTATCGTAAAATCAGTCGAATCAAGCAGCCATGTTCCGCTCTGACCCCTTGGGGCAAGGGTTGTGACTTTGGTTCCGTCGCTTACTGTGACACGGCCTCCGGAGGTCTCGATTAACCCTCCATTACCTCCATTGGGGGCACTGGCATCGAGGGTGCCTGCAACAGAGGTATCGCCATTCTGCATGTCCGATAGGAGAAGGATGCGCCCCGACTGGTTATGGATAGTACGAGCCTCGATGACGCCGGTATTGGTTACGGTTGCTGTCCTCAGTGCATCGGCTGCTTTTGCGCTCATCACCACAACTCCACCGTCAGCCTTGATGAGACCGTTGTTCTCTGCAAGGGCATCGACTGCGCCCTGGTCGACCGTATAGCTGATGAGGCCATCACCGGTGAAGTCGAGTGATACCTGGTTGCTTGCAGAGAGAAGAACACTGCCGCTGTTTGCCGTTATACGGCCTTCGTTGGTGACTTTGGGTGCTATAAAAGCGACCACACCGCCGTTCGTTGCGCTGATAGCGCCCTGGTTGATGATGGAACCAGCGTTACCATTAGCAGTGAACCAGTTTTTGCCTGCAAGAAAATCGCTGTCGAGCATGTTGAGCGACGTGGCAACAAGGCCGCCGACATCGACACGGGCAATCTTGCCAAAAATGATACCAGAGGGGTTGAGCAGGTAAACCTGACCGTTCAAAGAGAGTGAACCCATGATTTGCGTGGGGTTCTGGTCGGTAATACGGTTAAGAGCTGCGGAGGTAGTGTTCGGCTGGTTGAAGCGGACAGCAGCGTTTGAGCCTATATTGAAGGAGTTCCAGTTGGCGATCAACTGCTGGCTGGACTGATTCACCGTCATTTGACTGCCGCTTGTAGCAATCGAACCGCTGCCGTAGGTTATCTTGCATCCTGAGGGGAGTGCTCCAGAATCAATGGCATACGCAGGTACTCCTCCTGCAAACTGTGCTGTGAGAACAGCAAGAGAACGAAGCAGGAATGAAGGGAGTTTCCCGTCGCGCTTACGCTTTTTGGAAACGACAATCAATCTCTCTTTTATTTCGGTACAAATGAGGCTGAATATCCTGTTCATAACTGAACTACCTTAAATGATTAAGAGAGACTCATTACCTTGTTATCTTTTCACCTATAAAAATTTGAGCTTAGAAATAGGGTTTCAATTGAAGAATATGACTGAGACAAAAATTCTGTAAAGAATAATACGTAAGCGGAAAATAGCGCAGATTACTAACTGAGGTTGAGAGCAAAAGTCAAGTGTAACATTAAAAATACATACAACTACATTTCTACTACGTAAAACTACTAAAAAATTATTTTCATTTCAAAATTTTCCGCGTTCATGTATAAGCTGAGGTTTTTTTAGTTCAACATAAAGGGAAGAAGCCAAAAAATTATAGCCACTATAGAACTGATGAGACCTATAGTGGCTATATTTCTTGTCGACTAGCTAAAAGCGCTTTTGGTAGATGTGGCAGTAGGGCTGGTGACCGTTTTTCTGGTAGTAGTCCTGATGGTAGTCTTCTGCTGGCCAGAAGGTTCGGGCTTTTTCGACGCTGGTGACGACGTTGAATCCTTTGGTTTTTAAGAGTGCAATGAGTTTTTCAGCTTCTTTCTTTTGCACTTCACTGGTATAAAAAACAGCTGAGCGGTACTGGGTTCCAATATCGGGGCCCTGCCGATTCAGCTGGGTTGGATCATGAATTTCGAAAAAGAGTTTTGCAAGAGTTTCATAGCTGACGAGAGCTGGATCAAACTCTACCTCGATTGCTTCGGCATGTCCTGTGTTGCCGGTACAAACCTGCCGATATGTGGGATGATCTGTCAAACCACCCGTGTACCCTGATTTGACTGACAGCACTCCCTTTATTTTGCTGAAATGGTACTCAACGCCCCAGAAGCATCCGCCGGCAAAAATTGCCTTTTGCGTTTTTGTTGCGGCACTGGCTTCGGGCAGAAAAGCGAGAGATAGAGAGTTTACACAATGACGAACGTTTTTTGCGGTAAAGGCCTCACTGAAAAAAACGTGCCCAAGATGGGCCCCGCAATGTGAGCAGACTATTTCAGTACGCCGACCGTCTGCATCAGGAATCTGCTTTACTGCGCCTTCAATTGCATCGTCAAAGCTTGGCCAGCCTGTGCCTGACTCGAACTTGTCGGATGAACGAAAAAGAGGAGCATCACAACGTCTGCAGAGGTAGCTTCCCTGCTCCTTGTTCAAATAATATTTACCACTGAAGGGCGGTTCAGTTCCTTTACTGACAATAACGCGCTCTTCGTCGGCTGACAATTTGTTGTAACTCATGCTGCTATTCTCCTGTTGAACAGTCAAGCGAGGCGCCAGGGATGGATGTGAAATCTGATTGCGCGTACATGCGCACAATAAAAGAAGTTGACCAAGCAGTATGCCTGCTATGATCAGACCCTGAATCTTTACACGATTTCCGATACCTTTTGAACGCATCACTTGCCGCAATTAATTATTATGGATTTTGTACTACCATTATAACCAGCAGTGAATGCAGAAGGTTTCATAAGTCATCTACCAATTGCGACTCAGGCTAATACCATAGAAGGAGTTACCAGCAACAGGCCGGGCATTCCACTCTTTGTCTGGTGTGGTAAACAGCCAGCTGGATCCGATACCAATGAGGGCGCCAGCTATGACATCGCGCGTATAGTGCTCCTTCGATTCAACCCGGCTGTAGCCGACAAATGATGCAGCAAGATAAGCTGGAATCCCGTAGTTCCAGCCGTAACGTTCGCGGATAAACTCTGCGGATGCAAAAGAGACAGAGCTGTGGCCTGATGGAAAGGAGTGTTCTCCTCCATTCGGACGGGTCGCGGAGACTGTATATTTCAATCCGTAAGTGATTCCAAGCGTCAACATACCAGATTCCGCGAGTTGGATGAAACCTTTCTGATCATGATTGGCAAGGGTAAGACCGGCAGCGCCAGCAGGTAACGCAAGCTGAATAATATTACCCGCAGTTTCAACACCATCGGTTGCTCTTGCTGGAACCGTCAAAACGAGGCAAAGAAGCAGCGTCATAAACGACACATTTGCTCGAAAGATAAAATTGCGCATCGATGGCTATGATTTAAATGTTTACGGGCTGAAATAAACGTCTGGAAGGGAAAAAGAATTACGAATAAAAACACAAAGCTCCCATAAAAGAGGACTTACTCTGATAGACAAGTTTTGCGCTGCTGCGGTCAGCTTAACGAGGAATCTTCTTCGCTTGTTTTATGCGCAGGGTTGCCTGTAAACGCTTTTACCGTCTTGCTGACAATGGTGCCTGCAGCAAAAATACCGAGCCCGACAACTGCTATTCCTGCAAGACCATGAAGAACCGGGATAGCAACGGGAGCAAGAAGAACTGCGGGAACAGCTACTTTGACCGGGGTTGGAATCATATTTTCCGCATTATTGTAATTACAATGACAAGGTGAACTTTAAATTTAAAAATAACTATATTTTAGAACAAATACCATAGTCGGATGAATGCAGAGAAAAGCTATTATCCGCTTTTTTCAACAAAAACAGGAGGGAGCATTCCGGAAAAAACAAGAGACTACAGCTCATCATTACAAATAGACTACTCCTTGTTTACCGGGCACTCCATCAACCAATCTTCTACCCCTGAAATGCAGAATACTAAACGCCACATTTGCTTCTGGCTACCTCTCGTTGTTGCCTTCATCAGCAGCTTTGCATTTTCATCTGTTTCATGTTACGGCGCAGAGGAAGAACGAAAAGCTTTTTTTGGTAAGGAACAGGCCTCTCGGGATGTTCGAATCGTTGCTGATTGGTCACTAAGATCTCAGGATCATGAGGGAGTACCGTTTGTTATCCTTGATAAAAGAGAAGCCAAATTGTTTGTCTTCAACAGTAACGGGCGGCTTCTTGGCGCAGCTCCAGCGCTTCTTGGCGCGGCTGTCGGTGATAAAGACTTTGAGGGCGTCGGAAATAAAACACTGGAAAATATTCCACCGGAACAACGTATAACCCCTGCAGGCCGCTATGTCGGCTGGGGTGGAACATATTTAGCTAAAGGGAAGTATTTCTGGATTAGTTACAAGGCAGGCCTTGCCATTCATGCCGTCGTTAACCCCCCAGGGCAAAGACGTCTGGAACGAATAGTTTCACCTGATCCTGCTGAGCACAGGATTTCATGGGGTTGCATCAATGTCCCGACGAAATTTTTCAATGGAAATATGCGCCGGGTATTTGCCGCTACAAATGGTATCGTCTATATACTTCCAGAGACTCAGCCGGCATCTGAATTTTTCGGCATTACCGGAGTTAACTCTATAGTGTCAGGAAACAAATAAAGCATAGTAAACAAGCCTTTTGCGCATAAAAGCCCCTGCTTCAAATCCACTTTTGTGCGCATCACTGAATTCAGTGAGTATACCTCGCTTCACCTCCTTCCATTCAAATCTGCATTCCTATTGAACGAACAACACTGAATCAGCATTGGTGTTTTTTTTAGTCTTCATGATAATGACTGGACGGAGAGATAACTATGACTACGCTTAAAGAGATTATAATGCGTGTAGAATCCAATAATGACCTCAGTGGTTTTTGCTGGGCAGACTGGAACGATGCACTTGACATCGTTGGCACTTACGCTCTTGACGGAATTGAGTATGAGAATGAATCCCTGACTGAGATGTTTGTAACGTCAATCCTTAACAGAGGTATCAAATCCAACGGGAGAACCTTGCCGAGTGATTGCGGTTTATACGAGCACTTGATATGGGGGCCTATGGTTTCGTTCACCGGTGGTGGTTTCTGGATTGAGGCACTTGAGGAAAAGTATGGTGCCCGCGATAAAGACACCTTTTCGGATGACTATTGACTGAGAACAAAGAAAAGGATTCCCCGGGGTTTGCCGCGGAATCCCTTTCTTTAGGGAATCAGAACTCCTCGACATACATTTCTCCGGACTTGTCTGGATTGTGGCGGCTATAGCCGAAATCATGCAGCCATTCTGATACATGCCCTACCATTTCAGGCTTTCCACTGACAAAAAAGCGTGTCCGTTCAGGGTCGGGCGTTATATTAAACTCGTTCTGCAGAATATCATTTTTCAGCAACTCCTCAATTGGTAATTGATAACCATTCCAGTGATCATCAGGATCGGCCAGTGTCGGCACATAAAAAAAATTGGCATAGCTCTCTGCCAGAAATGTCAACTCGCTGTAATAACCAAGATCCCAGCGGTGGGCTGCACCCTGGATAACAATCATTTTACTTTCGGGACGCTGGATGATGCTGGATCGTAAAAAACTGATATAGGGAGCAATCCCTGTTCCTGTAGCAACCATGATGATATCGGTACCGTCAGGTGTTTCATCAAGACGGAACATGCCGGAAATCTTTGTGCCTACATATACCCTGTCTCCGATGTTGAGATTGAACAACCTTGGGGTCAGTTGACCTGATTTAATCTGTGCAATATAAAACTCGAAGTGCCGTGTCTCATCCTTTGCTGAAGCGATTGAGTAGGGCCGCTTGATCAGCTTGTCAACGTCAGCCGGAAAGGACTCAATGGCTGAATTTGAAGAGCGATTCTCAAAACCATAGAGTCCAAGCAAGGTATGTTGACCGACTTCAAACTCAATTTGTGGTTCATCGGTTTTAATCTGAACAATCATGAGGTCCGGATTGATCATGATTTTATTTATAACCACTGCATTATAGATTGACGAATCCATAAGCGTTTACTCCTTTATCCTGATACTGTTGTTAATGCTTTAAAGCGCTATATAAATGAACATACCTGTCGGGATAACCGTTCATCCATGTCAAAAAAATGAACACAATGCTTACTGAAAACAAGGTTTTTGAGAAAATTTCCTTTAAGGAACATATCCTTGTCAAGGGGGTGTACGAAGAGTGTACGTTCAAAAACTGCAACTTTAACAGCGTCGACCTTTCGGGAATTACATTCAGAACCTGCTTATTCAACAACTGCGACTGCAGCCTGACTAAACTCAAAAACACCATCCTCCAGGATGTGCGGTTTGTGAACAGTAAACTTCTTGGTATTCAGTTTAATGAGTGCAATGGATTTCTGCTTCGACTTTACTTTGAAAACTGCATGCTGAAACTCTCTGTTTTTTACAAGCTGAAACTCAAAAACACAGTGTTTACAAACTGTAATTTGCAGGAAGCAGATTTTTCTGAAGCTGACATGGCAGGAGCAGCATTTGAAAATTGTGATCTGCTATTAGCGACATTTATGCATACAAATCTCGAAAAAGCTGATTTCCGTTCGGCCTCAAATTACTCAATCAATCCGGAACTGAACCGTATAAGGAATGCCCGGTTCTCAATACCGGGGGTTACCGGTTTATTGACGACGTACGATATTGAGATTGAGTGGTGACTCCCCTCTTACCTCCACCCCCCTCCTAATGAACGATAAAGCTCTGCCATGATGGAAAGATGCTGACGGCGGATATCGGCAAGATTGAGTTCTGCCTGAAGCGCATTGGTTTCGGCAACAATGACTTCAAGATAGGTAGCCATGCCACTCCGGAAGAGCATTGAGGCATTGGCAACAGCATGCTGAAGGGTTGCAACCCGTTCTTCGGCAATAACTTCCTGTGCTTTTATCTTTTCGAGCTGCACAAGTGCGTTGGAGACCTCCTCTACGGCTTTCAGCAGCGACTGCTTGAATTCAAGTTCCGACTGCTCACGTTTTATTTTTGACTGCTCATACTTTGCCTTCAACTGACCTCGCTGAAAAATCGGTTGAAGCACCCCGCCCTGCAGATAACTGAACAGGGAGCCTGGAGTCGAAAACCAGCTGGTGGATTTAAGGGCGTCAAAACCTCCTGTGGCTGTAACGGTAAACGTCGGGTAAAGATTGGCTTTGGCTTCGCCCATATCGGCATGAGCGGCTCTGACAGCAAGCTCTGCCGTTCGAACGTCCGGGCGATTCTGAAGCAGCGCAGAAGGAATGCCTGAAGGCAGGTCATCAGCAACCTTTATGCTGAAAAAAGATTTATCACGATTGATCGTGCCGGGCATTCTCCCGCAAAGAGTGCTGAGAGCATTTTCCTGCACTGCTATTTTCTGCTCAAGCAGCGGGATTGACAAGGCTATGGACTGCCTTGATGCATCCTGCTGCTGAACGGCAAGAGAGGTTACCTGACCGGCCGTGTACTGAAAGCCGATCATCTTCAGCGTGGTATCGGCAAGCGCCAGATTTTTTTTTGAAATACCAAGCTGCGAATCGAGCATAAGAAGATTGTAATATCCGGATGCCACATCAGCAACAAGTCTGGTGCGAACTGCTTTTGCTGCTTCCTGGGTCTTCAGGTATGAGGCAAGGGCAGATTTACTGCGGCTTCTTATTTTTCCCCAGATATCGGCTTCCCATGAAGCGGATGCCGAGGCGACATAGTCCTGACGGGTTGTCTGAACACCGTTATCAGATGGGGTAGTACGAGTGTCCTGAACGCCAATGCTGAGTGCGGGTAGATTTCCAAGCTTGGCCGAATTAAGAGTCTGTCGAGAAATATCGATGTTTTTCAGACCAACCTGCAGGTCAATATTGTTTACTACGGCACTGTCGATAAGCGTTCGCAGTGTAGCGTCGGCAAAAAAACTTCTGTATGGCAATAGTGCCATGACTGTATCTGCATGAGCTCCAACTGCAGGCAAACTACTGCGATAAGACTCTGGCAGTGCTATATCAGGTTTCTTGTACTCATGGGTTACACCACATGCACAGAGAGAGCTAAACATCAAAAACCGAATGCAGGCAACTATAAAACCGTTCGTTTGTTTTCTCATAAGGGAGACCTTTAATACAATATTTCTCTTCACGATGCCTTCACTGAGCAATCTTTTTCATGTTGCAGAACCTCTTCAAGAAGATCCCCTGCTTCCACAATGGGAGATGCTGGGCCGGTAATACGCTCCTGGAGATGCTGGAATGCGATAAAAAGCACTGGTACGATAAAAATACCAAGCACCATACCCATAAACATACCGCCAATAGCTGCTGCACCGATAGAGTGGTTGCCCTGGGCAGTCGGACCGCCAACAAAAAGAAGGGGCAGAAGACCTGCAATAAAAGCGAGCGAAGTCATAAGAATAGGCCTGAGCCTTGCCTTTGCCCCTGAAATGGCTGAGGCAGAGAGTGACAGACCCTCAACCCTTCGCTGCAATGCAAACTCAACAATCAGAATTGCGTTTTTGGCCAGCAGACCAATCAACATTATAACAGCAACCTGGACATAGATATTGTTAGCAATCCCTGCCAGTTTTATACCGCAAAAAACGCCAAGCAACCCTGTCGGAATGGAGAGCATCACAGCAAAAGGAAGCAGATAGCTTTCAAACAGGCCTGAAAGTAAAAAATAGACAAAGACCACAGAGAGCATGAAGATAAGAATCAGTCCTCCGCTTGCCTCAAGTTCTTCACGGCTCTGGCCTTTCCAGTCATAACTGTAACCTAAGGGAAGGTGCGTTTTGGAGACCTCTTCAACAGCCTTGATTGCCTGACCGGTACTGAACCCCTGCTTGACAACTGCGTTGACTGAAATTGCATTAAAGAGGTTAAAATGGTCAACCGATTCAGTGCCATAGACTCGTTTCAAGGTTATCACTGAACTGACCGGCACCATTTCACCTTGAGCATTTTTTACAAAGATCCCATTCATGGATGCAGGCTCAGCACGGTCGTTAGATTCAGACTGGATGACAACTCGGTAGTACTTACCGAAACGATTGAAGTCCGATGCCTGCATACTGCCGTAGTAGGCCTGAAGCACCGTCAGAAGATCGCTGACGTTAACCCCCAGCTGTGCTGCCTTGATATTGTCAACCTCAAGTTCATATTGAGGAAATGTTGCCTTAAAGGTTGTGAACGCAAATCCTATTTCCGGACGTTTCATCAATTCACTGAGAAAGCCCTCAGCCACATTGCCGAACTTGTCGAGACGCCCGCCTGTTCGGTCCTGCAGAACAAACTCAAGGCCACCAACGGCACTGAAACCGGGAACTGTGGGCTGCGCAAGGGCAAAAAATGATCCTTCCCTGTTGCTCAGGTTCTTGGTTATTGTGGCAAGGATTGTCTTGATATTACCCTCAGGGCCACGATCCTTATGATCTTTAAGCTGTATAAACAGAAGACCCGAGGAGGGTGATGAACTCCGGGAGAGAACGTTAATACCCGCAACAGATATCACCTTTTCCAATGCAGGCATTGTGTTGCGCAAGGTTACTGATGCCCGGTCCATGGTCGCCTTGGTACGGGCAAAGGAAGCTCCGGGTGGCAGGGTGACTGAGACAATCACAAACCCGTTATCCTCATCAGGAATAAATCCGGTCGGCAATGTTTTGAACAGCCAGAATGAAAGCCCTATCATTACAGACAGGAGAGTAAAAGAAAGGAGCTTATTGCGAATCAAATAAACAAGGCTTCCGATATATTTTTTTTTCAAGGCTTCAAATCCCGTATTGAAACCTACAAAAAAACGATGACCGAATGCACCGAATTTTTTAAGCTTTTCATGCTTGCCTGACTTGCTTTCCTGATGAAGATCCTGGAGAAAAAGTGCACAAAGAGCAGGACTGAGCGTCAAAGCGTTAACTGCGGAAATAAGAATGGCAATGGCAAGTGTAAAGGCGAACTGACGGTAAAAAACCCCAGTTGAGCCTTGAAGAAAACCTACCGGGAGAAACACCGATGACATCACAAGGGTAATGGTAATAATGGCTTTCGTGATTTCACGCATAGCCGAAACGGTAGCTGCTTTGGCGGGATAGTGTTTTTGTTCAATTTTTGCGTGAACGGCCTCAACAACAACAATCGCATCATCAACGACAATACCGATAGCGAGAACCAGTCCGAAAAGTGTCAGTACATTAATGGAAAACCCGAACAGATTCATAAAAAAGAAGGTTCCGATTATGGCTACCGGAACTGCAATTGCAGGGATGAGGGTTGAACGAAAGTCTTGCAGAAAGAGAAACACCACAATAAAAACCAGAAGAAATGCTTCGATAAGGGTGTGTTGAACCTGCTGAATCGACTCGTCAACAACCTTCTTGGAGCTGAATGGGATGGAGTATTTTACCCCCGTCGGGAATGATGCTGAGGCTTTTTGAAGAGCTTTGCGAAGACCCATTTCAACTTCGTTGGCATTAGATCCAGGAGACTGATAGACCGCAAGAACCACGGCATCCTGTGCGTTTGCCTTTGTATCGACAGTGTATCGGTAGGCGCCGAACTCGACACGGGCGATATCGCCGAGTTTGAGCAGAGTTCCATCCGGATTTGCCCGGATTACTATCTGTTCATAATCGCCGGGATATGGATTCTTTCCCTTATACTTCATGACGTACTGCATGGCCTCGGAGCTGTTCTCGCCGAATGACCCGGGAGCTGCCTCAAGGTTCTGGCTCTTAATAGCGGCAGAAACCTCCTGCGGCGTCACCTTATAGGCCGCCATTTGCTGAGGTCTGAGCCAGATACGCATGGAGTAATCCAGATTACCATAGACTGAAACCTGACCAACTCCCGGGACCCTTGAGAGATCGTCAACAATATTGATTTTGGCATAGTTCTGCAGGAATATCTGATCATGCTCCTTAACATCGCTCACCAAATTGATGAGCATGATCTGGCTGTTCTGGCGCTTAATGGTCGATATACCTATCTGGTTGACCTCTGCAGGAAGCTGGCTTGTGGCTTGGGCTACCCTATTCTGAACATTGACCGCTGCCTGATCAGCGTTGGTTCCCTGCTTGAAAAATACGGTTATAGAAAGAGAGCCATCATTAGCAGAGGTTGAGGTCATGTAGGTCATGTTTTCAACCCCGTTGATTGCCTCTTCGAGCGGAGGAGCTACTGAACGACCAACAGTTTCAGCACTGGCTCCGGGGTAACTGGCTGACACAACAACACTCGGAGGAGCAATATCCGGAAATCGGGTGATCGGCAACTGGAAAATGCCAACCGCACCGAGGATAACCAGAATCACCGAGATGACCGTTGCCAGAACCGGCCTTGAAATAAATCTTTCAAACATGAATACGTGCGTTTAGCTCTGCCAGATCGTTCTACAAAAATGCCTCATTTCACTTGACTTTCAATGCCTTGGAATCCTTAGGTCCCGGAGTAGCTTTCTGCGGGTTGATAACCATACCACCTTTTAATTTATCTATACCTGCAATAACAATAGTGTCACCGGGTTTCAGGCCGGCACTTACTATATAATTATTGCCACTCTTTCCGGAAACCGTTACAACCTGCTGCCTGACCTTATTGCCTGTATCAAGAAAAAAAACAAAGATCTTGTCCTGCAACTCAACAGTCGCTGACTGTGGGACAAGGAGCGCATCATGAAACGGGGATTCAAAAACAACCTTTCCTGTATTGCCTGAACGCAGAAGACCATGCTGGTTGGGGAAAACCGCCCTTATCCTGACCGAGGCGGTTGTTTGATCAAACTGCCCGCTGATTGAAGCTATAACACCTTTTTCAGTATACCGGGTGCCGTCCGACATAATCAATGAAACCGGGGGAAGCTGACGCAGTTTTTCCTGTATGGTTGCACCTGTATACTTCTGACGAAAACGCATAAAGTCATTTTCACTCATGCTGAAATAGGCATAGACTTCACTGACATCACTGAGGAGAGTAAGCCATGCATTCTGGTTTTTACTGACCAGACTGCCAAGCCGTAACGGGATCTTTCCGATATAGCCGCTTACGGGTGCTTTAATGACCGTATAATCAAGATTTACCTGTGCAGAACGGGTAGCGGCTTTAGCCTGTTCAAGGCCTGCTTGAGCTGCATGGGTGTTGGCTGAAGCGGTTTTCAGCTGAATTTCAGAGATTACCTTATTCTGCACCAGCGGAACAAGTTTTTCCTCGTCAAGTTTTGCAACGACAAGCCTGGCTTCAGCTGCATGTTGCGATGCCAATGCGCTCTTGTACTGCTCACTGTAAACCCGATCGTCGATTTTAAAGAGCGGAGACCCGGCTTTGACAAAGGCGCCTTCATCGACATAGATTTTCTCGATCGTACCATCAACCTGCGGACGGATTTCAACATTGACTTTTCCTTCGATAAGAGCCGAATAGCAGGTTGTCACGGCAGCATCTGAAAGATTAACCGTCATAACTGGCAAAGAAGGCTTTTGCTTCATCGCGGCATCTTTGCTGTCACCCCCAGTTCCGCAGCCATAAAAGAGTACCGGCAAGCAGATTCCGATAACTGACGAGATCGTGATAAACCTGTTTCTCAGTTTGTTATTCATAGATCATTTAATTTATCCGCTGAAGACCTGTTCAACTCATCTTTTGATGATAACTGCAAGATTCGAATATCCAAGGTCATAAAGAAGCCGATCCTTTAACAGAAAGAATCGGCTTCTTTATGACCTTTGTTAGAAATAATCAAGTACTCTTTAAGCACAACAACTTTATTGTCTAAATTAACCCATAAGTAACAATAACATAAGAATTTCATAAATAATTTAACATCATAACGGTTATTCACCCCAGATATTTTTGGTGATTAAATTTAGCAATAAACAGCAGCACGAAAATCCCTTCCATGAGGCATGTCGCATACCATAAATAGGCTAAAGGGAATAAGTTGGTAGCTGGCAGTGGGCAGGGAGGATAGACCCCTCACGGGAATTCGGGGTGACACGGACGGAGAGTTTGGAGTTCTCAGTGCTGAGTGCTGAGTGCTGAGGTCGTATGTTAAAAACGGGGGTATAAATAAAGCCCCTCCGGAATTAAATTATTGAGGTACTAACTCTTTGAACTCAATCCGGAGGAACTATGAAACGCGCATTGAAAGATAATCAAGA
>CAIXLG010000155.1 GCA_903920215.1 uncultured Chlorobiaceae bacterium | reverse complement strand
GTTTTTTCCGCAAACAACGGCCAGTTTGAGGCAGGGTCAACCACGGTGTATATACGATTCCATTTTTTGTCAATCCTACTGCTGCCACCAAAACCCTTTGCACCAAACAGGATGTTGACCTCCTGCTCAAGATTATTCCTTACGTTTACAGTCACACAGCATCATATGTCCGACCTGCTGTTGCGATTCGACATGCATGGTATGTTGAGCACAAATCGTCGCTCGGCTCCTGTTCTGATTTCGATATTATTGATGCATTGACTCCTCGAAAGAAGCAAAACCCAGACAATCCCTCTGTAGCTTGGGATGATTATGACGTACCGACTGTTCTCCCCGAAAGATTGCAACTGAAAGTTGAACAATTGCGTGATTTAATGGATGAAGTGTAATGGAGCCATTAGCCCACAGTGCCAGAGCTGAAAAAGGAATTCCGTCTCAAACGTACAATGATCACATCAGTGCTGTTATGAAGAGGGTGAGTGCTAATGTCGGCAATGCTTGCCGGTATTTGCACGGGGAGAGTTCCATCTTCACACAGGCTGTAACTAATGGGGCGGTCTGTCATGATTTGGGAAAACTTGATCCTTTAAATCAAGATGTGCTTGCTGGCAATTCGAAAAAGAGCTTACCTGTGAAGCATGAGGACGCTGGCGCTGCCTGTTTGCTACAGAATAAAGACTACACGGCAGCTATTTTGGTCAGTAAGCACCATCAGGGACTATCTGATCTGTTAGAGGAAAGACAGCGCAAGAAATTGTTCCTCAGAAACGCTGAAGACCCTTCGCGAACAGATCAGTATCTGACAGAATACATAGATGCCCATAATACACACGTTCCTGAATATCTAATTCCTGGGGTTAGCAAGAACGATACCAAATGGTCGTTCAGAGGTTTGCGCATGCGACTGGCCTTGTCTTGTCTTGTAGATGCAGACCACGGGGATACTGCTTGCCATTATGGTAATGAGGGGGACATAATACAACCAGATTGCCGATGGCAAGAGCGACTGCAAGCATTACAAGAATATACGGATAGTCTTTTTAATCAGGATCCGAAGAGTCAACGAAATATCTTAAGAAGAGAGATATTCAAGAGCAGTAAAGATGCAGGTATCGGATACGGAATTGTTGCCTGTGACAGTCCGGTTGGGACTGGCAAGACAACTGCTGTGATGGCTCATTTGCTTAATGTTGCTATTCAAAAGAAATTACGGCACATAATAGTTGTTTTACCATATACAAATATTATTAAGCAATCGGTGGAGACATACCGTAACGCTTTAGTGTTGCCCGGTGAGAACGGGGTTGATATAGTTGCTGAACATCACCACCAGGCTGATTTTGAGCATATTGACAGTCGGTATCTTACTACACTTTGGAAGACTCCAATCATTGTCACGACTGCTGTTCAGTTTTTCGAAACCATTGCGACTAATAAACCGGCCAAATTGCGAAAGCTGCATGAGTTGCCCGGAACAGCTGTGTTTGTTGATGAAGTGCATAATTCAATCCCCTCCTGGATGTGGCCACAAATGTGGCAATGGATCCAGGAACTGGTTAACGATTGGTCCTGTCATTTTGTCTTGGCTTCTGGTTCCTTACCAAGATTTTGGGAATTCCCCAAAATGCCGAAAACCAATGTGAGTATTTCGGATTTAATTCCTATGAAAATTCGTGATAAAGCGGATCAAGCTGAACGAAAACGGATAAAATATATCACTATTCCTGAGCCATTAAGTTTAGCAGCATTGATCACCCGTATACAGTCTGTTCCAGGACCACGTTTTATCATTATTTAATGTTCAATTCACTGCTTGCCTCACAAAGAGTTATTTTTATCATTTCGTTGCAAAACGTGCTGCTTGCACGGCACAACTTTTTCATAACAAGCTGATCATAGCAACGCCGAGAT
>CAIXLG010000154.1 GCA_903920215.1 uncultured Chlorobiaceae bacterium | reverse complement strand
CGACAAAGCTCATGAATCCGAGCCGGAATTCAGGAAATTGAGAAAACAGCATTCGGCTGTCGAATCGGCAATCAATGCTCTTGAGGTGCATGGGCTGGATATATGTCTCGATCATGGTATCAAAGGATTCAAGCGCTACGTTGCCCTTGCGGTGTTGGCTCGAAACATTCATCGTTTCGGAGCGCTCTTGTTCCAAAAGGATGCAAAGCGACATCGAGGGCCGTACAAAAAAGCAGCCTGATCAGGCTCCGAAACAAGGTATTTACACCAATTCGCAGGGATGAATACGTCCGTGATGAAGCTTTTTGCCGTACAATTCAGTAGTTTGCTCTCGGCAAATCCTGATAAACGCAAAAACATCTCTGCCGGGTCAAAAATAAACAGCTTTTGATCTTGATGGAGTTGTCAGATTTTCAAAAAACAGGGGTTTTCTGTCGGGCACTAAATAATTAGTTGTAAAAATTTTCCTTCATATGGCTTGCAGAAAGACACGGCTCCTTTGCAGAAAAGAATGCAGAAAGAACTCCCAAGATAAAGGCCTATGAAATTCAAGTTGAAAGTTCAGCCATATCAAACCAGCGCCGTTGAGTCTGTTGTTGACTGTTTTGCCGGACAGGTTAGCTCCCACAACACCTATACCATCGACCCCGGCAAGGCTCCTATCCTTAAAAATGCACGACGGGACAAACCAGCGAGGGGAAAATCACCTTTACCTCTACAATTATGAAAACATCATTATCAACTGCGGTAAACTACGGTGAGAAATTTGGTGGAGGAATTGTCTTTTATCTTGATAACAGCCAAAAACATGGACTTATTGCGGCCATAGAGGATATATTTTTTCATTACTCTGACCACTGGGATAAACAAAAATATGCTGGTCTCTACCGATGGAGTACTGGACAGAATTTATCCATACACAAAACTGATTTCGCATGGAAGGAACTTTCCGACACAGGCACAGGAATAGGCCAAGGAGCAGAAAATACCCGAAAAATATTAATGAAGTACCCTTTGGCAACTTTTTCGGCAACAGCGGCGGGGGTTGCAACTGCCTACCAGGGAGGCGGCTTCAGAGACTGGTTTTTACCCAGCAAGGATGAGTTAAACCAGCTTTACCTTGAAAAAAATGTTATCGGTGGTTTTGCCGCAATCGGATACTGGAGTTCCTCGGCAAGTGGCTGCTATAACGCCTGGTACCAGAACTTCAAGAGTGGAAAGCAATACAATACTTTTGGCAAGGGAACACTCAAGCGTGTACGGGCAATTAGAAGTTTTTGATTAATGATTGATGGCAGACATTCATGGTGCGCCCCGAAGGGCGCTGAGGGGTTGAGGGGAGAAGATAGATCCCTCACTGCGTATCGGGATGACAAGGGGAATCAGGAATTTTTGAGTTCTTTCAGTTCGGCTTCAAGCAGATTCAGCTTCTCTTTCATGGCGCCGAGGTTGCGGAGCATGGCTTCGTGCTTGAGCTGCTCGCGCATCGGCTGCGCTGGATATCCGCGGAGAGCGATGCCGGGTTCAAGGAAGGATTTTGAAATACCGGCCTGGGCTGCGACATGTATCCGGTCGGCAAGCTCAAGGTGACCTGCAAAGCCGGCCTGGCCTCCTACCATACACTGACGCCCTAAGGTTACGCTGCCGGAAATACCTGCCTGTGCGGCGATGACGGTGTCTTCACCGATCCTGCAGTTGTGGGCGATCTGAACAAGGTTGTCGATTTTAGCACCCCGGCCGATAACGGTACTGCCCATGGTGGCTCTGTCTATAGTGGCATTGGCGCCTATTTCAACATCGTCACCTATTTCAACAATGCCCATCTGGGGAATCTTTACATACGATCCATCGCTCTGGGGAGCAAAACCAAAACCATCTGCTCCGATGACGCTTCCTGAATGAATAACTACACGTTTGCCTATAAGCGTGCCATCGTAAATAGTAACATTGGGAAATAAAAGGCTGCCATCTCCAATGGAGATATCATGAAAAAGGACAGTATGCGGGCCAATAACAACGTTGCTGCCAATCGTACATCGGTCACCAATGACAGCATACTCTCCGATTGAGGCACCATCGCCGACAGTAACACCTTCGCCGATAACCGCCGTGGAAGCAATGCCCTCAAGGGCTATTGTCCGTGGTGTTGCAAATTTCTGAAGAAGAAATACGAAGGCAGTATAGGGGTCGCCAACTTTGAGAAAAGAGGTGCGATGACTGAACTCATCAACACTTACCGATTTGTGGACAATAACCAGCGATGCCTGGGTGGTGGCAAGAT
>CAIXLG010000153.1 GCA_903920215.1 uncultured Chlorobiaceae bacterium | reverse complement strand
GCATTTGTTGTTGTGCTCACTGTTGGAACCCGCCGCATTCCAGTACAGCATGCCAAACGTGTTGTCGGACGCAAGGTTTATGGCGGAAGTACCCAGTACATACCCATGAGGATTAATACTGCTGGTGTCATGCCCATTATTTTTGCTCAATCCATCATGTTTCTTCCAGGTACGTTCCTCTCTTTCTTCCCTGAAAATGAGGTGATGCAGGGGATAGCCTCAGTTTTCTCCTATGATTCCTGGTGGTATGCCCTCATGTTCGGAACCATGATTGTTTTCTTTACCTATTTTTATACAGCGATTGCCTTTAATCCAAAAGAGGTTGCCGACACCATGCGACGTCAGGGAGGTTTCATCCCGGGTGTGCGTCCAGGTAAAAGCACAGCAGACTTTATAGACAATATTCTGACGCGCATTACACTTCCCGGAGCCATATCACTTGCGATCATTGCGATTCTTCCTACTTTTCTGACAAAGTTTGTCAATGTTACACAGGGTTTTGCACAGTTCTTCGGTGGTACGAGTCTTTTGATTATTGTCGGTGTCGGTCTTGATACGTTGCAGCAGGTTGAAAGCCACTTGATGATGCGCCACTATGATGGCTTCATGAAGTCTGGAAAGACACATGGTCGACAGGCCAGGTAATACACGGAAATGATTACTATAAAAAGCGAAAGGGAAATTGAGTTGATGAGAGTGTCCGGAGCCCTTGTGGCCAAGGCACTTGATCTGCTTGAGCAGGAAATAAAGCCCGGTATGACCACCAAAGAACTCGACACGATGGCTGAAGAGTTTATAAGGGATAATCATGCTGTTCCAAGTTTTCTGAACTATGTTCCAAAAAGCGATCCTGGTGTTACCCCGTATCCTGCTACGCTCTGCATCTCGATCAATCAAGAGGTTGTTCACGGAGTCCCCAGTATAAAGAGAGTTGTCAAAGAGGGCGATATCGTCTCCGTTGACTGTGGTGTATACAAGGGCGGATATCATGGCGATGCTGCAAGAACGTTTGTTCTTGGAGTTATTGATGAAAAAGTGCAGCAACTTGTTGATGTAACAAAAGAGAGCCTTGAGAGGGGTATTGCAATGGCAGTTGAAGGAAATCGCCTGCATGATATCTCTTCCGCTATTGAAGATTATGCCCGGTCATTCCGGTTCAGTGTTATTGAAAATATGGTTGGCCACGGTATCGGCAGTGAATTGCACGAGGATCCCGCTGTACCGAATTATGGCAGGAAGCATACAGGAGTAAAGCTTGTTGAGGGCATGACGCTTGCCATAGAGCCTATGATCGCTCTTGGTCGTTCCCGTCGGGCGGTGAGCAGGCGCAACGAATGGGTGGCCGTAACCGAAGATGGAAAACCATCGGCGCATTTTGAACATACGATAGTTGTAAGGCAAGGGAAAGCCGAAGTGCTTACCCGTACTTTTCTTGAGTGATAAACACTCCAAGAAACGCTTGCAAACTTATCGAATAAAGGAGCAAATAATTTGGCTAAAGAAGAATCAATTGAGATTGAAGGCGTGATTCTGGAAGCACTTCCAAATGCGCAGTTCAAGGTAAAACTCGAAAACAGCCTTGAGGTTCTTGCGCATGTTTCCGGTAAAATCAGGATGCATTACATCAGGATCTTGCCAGGTGATAAGGTAAAAGTCCAGATATCCCCGTATGATATCTCAAAAGGACGGATTACATACAGGTATAAATAAGTGTTGAAATAACTCTTCATGGTTTTGATTTATTGATCAAAATTTATTACATTACAAGCCTTTTCAGAATTCGCATTTAGTTGGATTAATTATTGCATGTGGGGTTACTTATGAAAATATATTCTTCTATTAAAAAACGTTGTGAGCACTGCCGGATTGTGAAGCGTAAAGGCAAAAGATTTGTCATTTGTAAAGTAAATCCAAGCCATAAGCAGCGCCAAGGTTGATCTTCAGAAAAAAACAATAGAACTTTAAAGAGCATATGAGGATAGCTGGGGTAAATTTGCCGTTAAACAAACATGCCGTTATTGCTTTGACGCATGTTTATGGTATTGGGAGAGCATCAGCAGAGAGTATTCTGCAGAGAGCAGGTATTGCGACTAACAGGAAAATCTCTGACCTGAACGACGCAGAAGCACATGCAATCAGGGAGATTATTGCCGAATCTTACAAGGTTGAGGGGCAGGCTCGCGGTGAACAGCAGACTGCTATCAAACGTTTAATGGATATTGGTTGCTATAGAGGACTTCGTCATCGGCGCTCACTCCCGGTACGCGGACAGAGAACCCGGACTAACGCAAGGACCAGGAAAGGTAAACGCAAGACTGTTGCTGGTAAGAAGAAGGCGGCTAAGAAGTAGTAGTATATAGGCAATAAAATCTTCGATACTAAAGAGTGTAAGTTCATGGCTACAATAAGCAGGAAAAAAAAGAAAATAAAGGTTACCCCTGAAGGTGCTGTGCATATCAAGGCATCGTTCAACAATATCATGGTAACCATCACTGATGTTCAGGGCAATACGGTATCATGGTCAAGCGCTGGCAAAAACGGTTTTAAGGGTTCTAAAAAGAACACTCCTTATGCTTCGCAGGTGACCTCTGAAGCTGCAGCGAAAGAAGCGTATGATCTTGGTATGAGGCACGTTGATGTCTTTATCAAAGGTCCCGGCGCAGGTCGCGATGCTGCTATCAGGGCTTTGCAGGGAGCAGGTCTGGATGTGCGGACAATAAAGGATATTACTCCTCTACCGCATAATGGCTGCAGGCCTCCAAAGCGCAGAAGGGTCTGATTTTATATATTCATAGAATTTCAATGAAGCAATTGACATGGCAAGATTTAGAGGCTCAATAACAAAAGTATCCCGCAGGTTAGGTATTGCGCTTGCACCTAAAGCTGAGAAATATCTCGAAAGACGTCCTTTCCCTCCAGGTCAGCACGGTCAGGGCAGAAAAGGGAAGGTTTCAGAATATGCTCTTCAGCTGAGAGAGAAGCAGAAGATGAAATATCTTTATGGTATTCTTGAGAAACAGTTCAGGAACTACTTTAAAAAGGCTGCATCTCAAAGAGGTGTTACCGGCGATAACCTTGTCAAGCTTATCGAAAGACGCTTTGACAATGTTGTCTTCCGCGCAGGTTTTGCGCCTTCAAGGTCCGCTGCACGTCAGCTTGTAACGCACGGGCATCTTCTTGTCAACGGCAAGAAGGTCGACATTCCTTCTTATATGGTTTCTCCTTCTGAGCTTATTGAGTTCCGTCAGAGAAGCAAAAATATGGGAGCGGTTACCGACTCTCTGAATAAAACACCGGAATCCCGTATACCTGCATGGATTCAGGTTGATAAAGCTAATCAGAAAGCTGTTTTTCTGGCTGTTCCTGAAAGAGTTGATATACAGGAGCCATTTAATGAGCAGTTAGTTGTTGAGTTATACTCTAAGTGATTTTAATGAAATCTAAGGTATCAATACTATGATATACCAGATGCAGATGCCTGCAAAAATAGAAGTTGACGAAACTACGCATACTGATTGTTTCGGCAGGTTCATTGCGCAGCCGCTTGAGCGTGGTTACGGTGTGACCCTTGGAAATGTTATGAGAAGGGTTTTGCTCGCCTCACTCCCGGGTACTGCAATAACAGGGATAAAGATTGACGGCGTTTTTCATGAGTTTGCCGCGATTGATGGAGTCCGTGAGGATGTTCCGCAAATCGTGCTTAATCTCAAAAAGGTCCGTTTCAAGTCTACATGCAAAAGAAATTGCAAGACATCCCTTACACTTGTCGGGCCGATGGAGTTTACAGCTGGAGATATAGTTGCACAGGAAGGCGAGTTTGAGGTACTTAACAAGGATATGCACATTGCCACGATTAATGCCAATGCAACAGTAAAAATCGATCTGTTTGTCGGTCGAGGCCGTGGTTACATTCCAGCAGAGGAGAACAGACCTGAAGGAATGCCGATCGGTTATATAGCTATCGATGCCATTTATACTCCGATCAGGAACGTAAAGTTTACAGTCGAAAATACTCGTGTCGGTCAGAGAACCGATTACGAAAAAATGATTCTTGATGTCGAAACAGATGGTTCCGTCACTCCCGATGACTCCATCAGTCTTGCCGGCAAAATCATCACCGAGCATGTTACTTTTTTTGCAAATTTCTCACCGACCGAGGAAGAGTTTACCGAAGAGGAATTCAAGCAGCAGGATGATGAGTTCGAAACCATGCGTCGTCTGTTGCATACCAAAATTGAAGATCTTGATCTTTCAGTCCGTTCACATAACTGCCTGAGACTTGCCGAAATTGATACTATCGGTGACCTTGTTTCGCGCAAAGAGGATGAGTTGCTGAACTACAAGAATTTTGGCAAGAAATCATTGACGGAACTTAAGGAACAACTTGAAAAGTTTGAACTGAAGTTTGGTATGGATATTACCAAGTATCAGGGCAAATAGGAAAATAGCAACCGTTTTTTTGAATTATTGAGATCAGGACACACTCATGCGTAAAGTTAAGCCGGTAAGAAAACTCGGAAGAACCGCAGCCCATAGAAAGGCGACACTAAGCAACCTCTCAACTCAGCTGCTTGTATACAAGCGCATTGAGACCACAGAGGCTAAAGCAAAGGAGACCCGCAGGGTTGTTGAGAAGATTATTACGAAAGCCCGCAAGGGAACCGTACATGCCCAGCGTGAAATCTTTAAAAGCATCAGGGATAAACAGGCTATCAGAATGCTTTTTGAAGAGATTGTCGGAAAAGTAGGTGATCGCAAGGGTGGATATACAAGAGTTATAAAGCTGGCACCTCGTTTTGGTGATGCCGCAAAGATGGCAGTCATCGAGCTTGTTGATTATCAGGAAGCACCGGCAACAAGTCAGAAATCAGGCAAGCAGGATCGTTCAAAACGAGTCAGGGGTTCAAAGAAACAGAGCGACGCTCCAGCCCCTGTATCAACTGCTGCTGCCGAGTAAACTCTGCGGCCAATAGTCTAGAGTATTCATTATTGTTAGTCATTGCTCTCAGGGTAACTTCTATCCTCGGGCAATGACTATTTGTTTTTCAGAGAAAAACGTACTGATGCCGCTTATTGGATGCAGTTCAACTTTTTTCGGGAAACCGTTATGATCCCGGCTTGACTCAAGAGTCTTCGCGATCTCTTTATCAAGATTCCCGCCTTTCAGGCAAATAAGTATCCCACGCGGCTTCAGCAGCCTCGCGGCATAGGCCGAGAGTTGATCGAGAGGGGCAACCTGCCTTGAGAGTACCGTATCAAATATAACCCCATTAAGCTCTTCTACCCTCGTATGCATCGCTATGGCATTCTTTATCCCGAGTTCCTGGATCATTGCCTGGCAGGCAGCTATTTTTTTTCCGGTCGAATCTACAAGAAGAAACTGAGTTTCAGGGAAGCAGAGAGAGAGCGGAATTCCGGGCAGTCCCCCTCCTGTACCAAGATCAAGTACTTTCTCCCCTTTACTGAAGGGGTGGTAGAGGGCGATCAGAAGAGAATGAAAGATATGTTTTACGATTACCGGAGCATCTTCTTTCCGGCTTATCAGGTTAATTTTATGGTTCCACTCTTCAAGCAAGCTACCATATCGAACCAATTGCTTAAGGGTTAAGGAGTCAAACTCCATTCCCTGCCCGGCACACAATTTTTCCAGTGTAGCTAAATCTCCCGTCAGTCGTTCCATCGGTTGTAATCCTTCTGTTCAGTTGTTTACCCCAAAAAACGACATTTTAAGATGAATGACAAATTGGCTTCAATAAATGAGTAAATTAAAAAAGATATCAAATAGTATGGATTCTACTCTTTATGAAACTCCCGCAATAAGTTACGGTTTATGAACAATGGTTTCGGCAAGCATGTTTATGCGCTTATCATGGCTGGTGGAATTGGAAAGCGGTTATGGCCCGTTTCAAGAAAACAAATGCCAAAGCAGTTTGTAGATCTTTACGATGAAGGTACCATGATTGCGAAAACAGTCCAGCGCATCAGCGCTACTGTGATTGAGGACAATATATTTATTATAACCAGTGAACAGGGTCGCAAGCTGATAGCAGCATCTCTCAGTGGTTTCAGACCCGATAATATCATTGTTGAGCCTTCCAGTCGTAATACAGCGCCATGCATTGCTCTTGCGACTGCTCATATCAAAAAAAGGGATCCTGATGCTGTCACTATAGTTCTCCCGGCAGACCATCTCGTGCTGGACAATCAGACCTTTATACATATTGTTCAGGCAGGCATTGAAATTGCATCGGTCAAAAAAGGCCTGGTTACCATTGGCGTAAAAGCTGACAGGCCGGAAACAGACTATGGTTACATTCAGGTTGATGAAGAGCTTCCAATTCCGCTGGCGTTTGCAGCAGGTTGTGAGTTTACCCTGTTCAGAGTCAAAGCCTTTGCTGAAAAGCCGGACCTGGCCACGGCAGTAGAGTTTCTTGAAAGCAAGGACTTTTACTGGAACAGCGGCGTTTTCATCTGGCATATTGATGCTATTTCCAGAGAGTTTGAACGATCAATGCCTGATTTATACAAGGATCTTCTCACTATCTATGAAAGCCTTGGAACAGAAAAAGAACAAAAGGTCATTGAAGACGTTTACTCCTGGATTCACCCTATTTCTATTGACTACGGTATTATGGAAAAGGCTGATCATGTTTTCGTCCTGACAGGAGAATTTGGGTGGACTGACCTTGGCTCCTGGGATGAGGTCGTGAAAGTTGCGGGGAGACGGAGCCTTAATGCTGAAGAGCATACAGACGATCGGCTGGTACAGATTGATTGTGAGAATATCTTTGTCAGAAAACCCGCAGGGAAGGTTATCTGCACCATAGGGATACGTGACGTGATCATTATCGAAACCGATGATGCACTGCTTATCTGCAAAAAAGGGGAGTCGATAAAGGTGGGAGAGGCAGTTGATATACTTCGGCGTGACGAGCTTGAAGAGTACCTTTAAGCTCCTGATTTATTCGACCAGCTTGCACCTTCTTTTGTATCCTTGATTTCAATTCCGACAGCAGAAAGCCTGTCCCGAATTTTATCACTGAGAGCAAAATCCTTGTTCTCTCTGGCTTCAGCCCGAAGTTCGAGGAGAACTTCCATAATTCCATCGAACTTTTTGCCGGTCTCTAGGCTATCCCTGCCTGTGGATTGTTCATTCTGGTTCAGGATGCCAAGAATTTCCGTAGCGGACGAGTGTATAAATGCCAGAGTATTATCCCTCGACTCTTCCGATATGCCTTCGCTACTGTCAAGGGCGGCATTAATGGCCTTTGACAGGTCAAACAGTACTGCAATAGCTACTGGTGTATTGAAATCATCATCCATTGCATCGGTAAAGCGCCTGATGAATGGTTCAGGGTCAAACAAGGCACTCCCGGATTTTTGTTCCGCCAGACGCCGTCTCGTCTCGCGAAGTTTTTCAAGTCCGGTTGCTGATGCTTTTATGGCGGTCTCTGAATAATCCAGTTGCGAGCGGTAATGCGATTGAAGAATAAAGAACCGGATAACCAGCGGATCTGTCTCTTTAAACAAATCCTTTAGATTGACAGAGTTTTTCAGGGATTTTCCCATCTTTACACCATTGACCGTCACCATGTTGTTATGCATCCAGTATTTGACATACGGCTGTCCTGTTACCGATTCTGACTGGGCGATTTCACAGTCATGGTGGGGAAACTTGTTTTCCATGCCTCCTCCATGAATGTCAATGGTCTCTCCAAGATATTTCATCGACATTGCCGAACACTCCAGATGCCACCCGGGATAGCCGATACTCCATGGCGAATTCCATTGCATGAGATGCCCTTCCTCAGCCTTTTTCCAGAGAGCGAAGTCAGAGGGGTGTCGTTTGTCAGAGCGTGTTTCAACCCTTACACCGGATTGTAAAGCCTCTTGGTCAGTTCGTCCCGAAAGTTTTCCATATCCAGGAAATGAACGAACCAAAAAATAGACATTGCCGTTGACCTCGTAAGCATGACCGGTAGCAATAAGCCGTTCTACAAGGGCGATCTGTTCGGGAATATGGGCTGTGGCTGCAGGTGCAATATTCGGGCGGAGAACATTGAGATGGTCCATGTCTTCATAGAAACTTCGGGTATAGAACTGCGAAATTTCCATTGGGTCTGTTTTTTCAAGGCGTGCCTGTTTCGATATCTTGTCCTCACCTTCATCGGCGTCATCGGTCAAGTGGCCTACATCGGTAATGTTCTGCACATACTTTACATGGTATCCCGAATGCCGCAGCCAGCGCACTACCACGTCAAATGATACATAGCTTTTTGCATGTCCAAGATGGGCATGTCCGTAAACAGTAGGTCCGCACACATAGATGCTCACCATCCCCGGACGCAGGGGTTCAAACTTTTCTTTTGTTCTCGAGAGGGAATTGTAAATGAAAAGTGACATCTTCTGCTATTCTTCCTTTTTCAATAGGTATAATGCGTAAAAAGCTGGATGAAAGTTAAACATTTGGGTTTTTAACGCAAGGTGTTTAGCTTCCTTTTTATTGCTCTTTTTTGCCCGACCGCTTATTATTTGTATGAAAATTACTTCTGCCGCCTTTTACATCAGTGCTTCCGCTCTTTCCGGCATACCGGAAGGCTCATCTCCTGAAATTGTTTTTGCCGGGAGATCAAATGTCGGCAAATCCACCCTGCTTAATTCACTTACCGAGAGCAAAGGTCTTGCAAAAACGAGTTCAACCCCAGGCAAAACCAGACTGATCAACTATTTCCTGATTAACAACCAGTTTTTTTTTGTCGATCTCCCCGGTTACGGATATGCGGCAGTAGGGCAGGCAGAGAAAGCCGCATGGGGCAATCTTCTTTCCTCGTATATTGAACACCGGTACAGTATTTCGCTTATTGTGCTCTTGCTCGATTCCCGCCATCCGGCCATGCATTCCGACAGGGCAATGATAGAGTTTCTGGAGTTTCATGAAAAGCCTTATGGCATTGTTCTGACCAAGTACGACAAGCTCAGGCAGAAGGATAAAGTGCATACCCGGCGTGTAATGGAAAGTTGCGCGGCGAAAGCCAAATTTATTGTAAATTATTCATCTTTTGCCGGCAAGGGAAAGAGTGAGCTTCTGGCTCATTTTGATCATTATATCTGTTAAAAAAAACAATCGTCGTGGAATCAAAAAAATTCAGGATACCCTCGCAGTCTGCAACAGTAATTGTTGGCACTCAGTTCGGCGATGAAGGCAAAGGAAAACTCGTTGATTACCTTTCGGACAAGTACGATATCGTTGTCCGTTATCAAGGCGGAGCAAATGCCGGTCATACTATCTGTTTTGATAAGAAAACCGTTGTTCTGCACCTTATTCCTTCCGGAATCTTTCATAAAGGATGCGTTTGTGTGATCGGCAACGGGGTCGTTATTGACCCTGCGGCATTGCTCGAGGAGATCAAAAAGGTTGAGGAACTTGGTTTTGAGGTTACAGGCAGGCTTTTTATCAGCCATAATGCTCATCTCATCATGCCCTACCATAAGCGCCTTGATTCATTGCATGAAACCGCCCAGGGTGACCAGAAAATCGGCACAACCGGTCGAGGTATCGGTCCGAGCTATGAGGACAAGTTCGCCCGCCAGGGCATAAGGGTTGTTGATCTTCTCAGCCCTGAAGTGCTGCAGGAAAAGCTCAGGGAGAATCTTGCGGCCAAGAACAAGCTCTTTAAGAATATTTATGACAAGGAAGAGATTGATGTCGAAACCATGGTGCGCGAGTATGAGGAGTTCGACAAGATTATCGATCCCTATGTCACCAATACCCAGTTATATCTCAACAAGCAGCTTCAGGAAGGAAAAACGGTCCTTCTTGAGGGTGCTCAGGGCTGTCTGCTTGATGTCGATCATGGAACCTATCCCTATGTGACCTCCTCCAATCCTACCTCTGGAGGCGCATGCACCGGCTCCGGTATTGCTCCGAACTATATCGGCAAGGTTATCGGTGTCTGCAAGGCCTATATGACAAGAGTCGGCAACGGAGCTTTCCCATCTGAACTGCTGGACGAGACTGGTGAACTTCTCGGCCGTATTGGGCACGAGTTCGGAGCAACAACAGGAAGAAAGCGCAGATGTGGCTGGATAGACCTTGTCGCGCTTCGTTATTCGCTTACAGTCAACGGTGTTACTGAAATTGCACTGACGAAACTCGATGTGCTCGACACCTTTGAAGAGATCAAGGTTTGCACTTCATATATGCTTGACGGCAAGGAAATTCATGATTTCCCGACCGATCATCAGACACTGTCGAGGGTGACACCGGTTTATACCACTCTGAAGGGATGGATGGCTTCAAACGCTCATTCGCGCACGTTCTCGGATATGCAGCCTGAAGCCCGTAACTATGTGACCTTCCTTGAGGACGAGTTACAGGTTCCTGTTACCTTTATTTCTGTTGGCCCTGGACGTGAAGAGACTGTTTTCAGATAACCTTCGAGTTTATTTGCCATGGCTTTGATGGATATTGCAGTTATTCCGCTCGACACCAGAGAGGGTAGCCTGAGTGGCTTTGTAGCCGGATTGCAGGAGCTTCTCGGCGTAAGCGGATGCAGCTACCGACTTCACGATATGGGCACGACAGTTGAAGGTCCGGCGCATCTGCTTTTTGAGCTTGCCGAGAAACTACACGAGTACTCGTTCAGTAAAGGGGGCAAGCGGGTCTATACGGTAATGAAAATAGATGATCGACGCGACCGGACTGTCCGTCTGGGTGAAAAGACCGCTTCCGTCAAAGCAAAAATAGCCCCCCTCGGGGAGTAGGGGGATTAGTGAAAATATTTTATCTTCACATTCTTTAAGATTGGCCGTTGTAACGCTTTTGCACACCCTTCAACGATGGAGTTGTTGAGGGGGCAGTAACTATCAGGAGAAACACTTCATGATGCAGGTTTCCGGTGATGTTCAAATAATCAAGGAAGATAACGTTACGCACAGTTTTTGTGGTCTTGCCTGTGTCGGCTGGATGTATCAGAAGATCAAAGACAGTTTTTTTCTTATTCTCGGAACGCATACATGCGCTCATTTTCTGCAGAATGCTCTTGGCATGATGATTTTTGCCAAGCCTCGCTTCGGTATCGCTCTCATGGAGGAAGGGGATCTTTCAAAGAACGAACCTACTCTCGAAGAGATTATTCGCGAAATCAAGGCCGACCATAATCCGTCAGTGATTTTTCTTCTCTCCTCATGTACTCCTGAGGTTATGAAGGTTGATTTCAAGGGCCTTGCCCATCATCTCAGTACACCGGATGTCCCGGTTCTTTTTGTTCCGGCCAGTGGCCTGGTCTATAACTTCACGCAGGCTGAGGATTCTGTTCTGCACGCTCTTGTGCCATTCTGTCCCGTAGCCCCTGCCGGCCAGAAAAGTGTGGTTTTTCTCGGTTCAGTCAATGATGCAACCGCTGACGATCTCAGGGCGGAAGCTGAAGAGCTTGGTATTCATGTAGCAGGATTTCTTCCGGAATCCCGTTTTGATAAAATGCCCGCCATCGGGCCCGATACTGTCCTTGCTCCCATCCAGCCTTATCTTTCAAGGGTTGCTGTCAAGCTCGAACGTGAACGCGGAGCGCGTGTTCTTCACTCTCTTTTTCCTTTCGGTCCAGATGGATCAAGGGCTTTCTGGGAAGATCTTGCCCGAGAATTCGGTATCACCGTTGACCTTCGCGACCGCGAAAAAGCCGCATGGGAAAAAATCCGCAATCAGACAGCGCTGCTTCAAGGTAAAAAGGTTTTTCTGACCGCCGATACCATGATGGAGCTCCCTCTTGCACGTTTTCTTAAAAGTGCCGGTGCTGATGTTGTTGAATGCAGCAGCGCCTATATCAACAAAAAATTTCACGCTCGTGAGCTTGAGGCGCTTCAAGGCGTCCGTGTTGTCGAGCAGCCCAACTTTCATCGTCAGCTTGAGGATGTCAAGCGCATTCAGCCAGACCTGATTATTACGTCGCTCATGACTGCCAATCCTTTTGCCGGTCATGGTTTCGTTGTCAAGTGGAGTATGGAGTTCATGCTTATGCCGATTCATAGCTGGTCGGGGGTTATTCCACTGGCTAATTTGTTTGTTTCACCGCTCCATCGCCGCAGTAATCTGCCCGCGTTTGACAAGGAGGTATGGCTTGAAGGAGCCATGCCGAGCGCTGAATAATTCTGGTAAGGAAATTGTAATAACAAACGTCACAGAGTATGCGCTTAGCTTTCTGGCTCTATGAGGGAACTGCCCTCCATGGTATCAGCCGAGTCACCAACAGTATGAAAGGGGTTCACACCGTCTATCATGCTCCTCAGGGCGATGATTACATCACGGCCACCTACAGTATGCTTGAACGAACACCGGATTTTCCTGGACTGTCGATCAGTGTGGTTCGTGGAAGAGACCTTGCACAGGGAGTTTCAAGACTTCCCTCAACACTGCAGCAGGTCGATCACCACTACCACCCCGATCTTACCGTTATAGCCCCGAGCTGCAGTACAGCTCTACTGCAGGAAGATCTCCATCAGCTTACAGCACATTCAGGTCTACCGCCGGAAAAAACTCTTGTCTATGCACTCAATCCTTTCAGGGTATCTGAAAATGAGGCGGCAGACGGTCTGTTGACTGAACTGGTGAAAAGATATGCCGCACCTCAGGAGAAAACGGCTCTCCCTTCAGTAAACCTGCTCGGCTTTACTTCCCTTGGCTTTCATTTGCGCGCTAACCTTACAAGCCTCCGGCGCATGCTGCAGACGCTTGGCGTTACAGTCAATGTTGTCGCTCCATGGGGTGCCGGAATAGAAGATCTCAAAAAACTTCCCGCAGCCTGGCTCAATATTGCCCCGTACCGTGAAATCGGTTTAACGGCAGCAGAATATCTTGCTGAAACATTTGCCATGCCGGCAATCTACCAGGCCCCGATAGGGGTTGAGCCGACTCTTGCATGGCTTCGTTCTGTCATCGAAAAGCTTAATATAACAGGTGCTGAAAGGGGTGTTCCTCCACTCACCCTGCCGAAACTCAGCGCATTCTCGCTTGACGGCCTGAGTGCTCCGAGCGGCGTGCCATGGTTTGCCAGGACGGCTGATATGGAAAGCTTCAGCAACAAACGGGCTTTTGTCTTTGGAGATGCTACCCATACCGTGGCGATTGTCAAGTTTTTGCGTGACGAACTCGGTATGAAGATTATTGGAGCAGGCACCTATATGGAGCGTCATGCAGAGTGGGTACGCAAAGAGTTGGAAGGCTACCTTCCAGGCCCGCTTGTTGTTACTGACCGGTTTCAGGATGTTGCAAAAATTATTGATGATGAAATGCCTGATCTGGTCTGCGGTACCCAGATGGAGCGCCATAGCTGCCGCAAGCTCGATGTCCCCTGCATGGTTATCTGTCCTCCGACCCATATTGAAAACCATCTGCTCGGCTATTATCCGTTTTTCGGCTTTGATGGATCTGATGTCATTGCCGACAGGGTCTATCTTTCATGCAAACTCGGTCTCGAAAAGCACCTCATCGACTTCTTTGGTGATGCCGGTCTGGAATATGAGGAGAACGGAGCTTCCCTGTCGCCTGAGGTCGAGCCAGTAAGCGCTAACGGGCATGTGTCCTCAGCGGTTGATGTTGATGTTGAGCAAGAGGCTCTGGCTGACGACGGAGAGATGAAGTGGACAGATGATGCCGAAACAATGCTTAAGAAAGTGCCGTTTTTTGTTCGCAAAAAGGTCAGGAAGAATACTGACAACTTTGCCCGAAGCATCGGCGAAGCCATTGTCACTGTAGAAGTTTTCCGAAAAGCAAAAGAGTCCCTCGGCGGGTAAGGTTTTACTATCAATCAATTTCTCTATTATCATTATGAGTTTAGTATTAGCCGTATATGGTAAGGGCGGCATAGGAAAAAGCACTACAAGCGCCAATATTTCGGCAGCCCTTGCCCTTAAAGGTGCCAAGGTTCTGCAGATAGGCTGCGATCCCAAGCACGACAGCACATTCCCTATTACCGGGAAACTGCAGAAAACTGTTATTGAGGCTCTTGAAGAGGTTGATTTTCATCATGAAGAGCTCTCAGCTGAGGACATTATCGAAACCGGATTTGCAGGCATAGACTGCCTTGAAGCCGGCGGGCCTCCAGCCGGAAGCGGATGCGGCGGCTATGTTGTCGGCGAATCAGTCACCCTGCTCCAGGAACTCGGTCTTTACGATAAATATGATGTCATCCTGTTTGACGTCCTTGGTGACGTTGTCTGCGGCGGTTTCAGTGCTCCGCTGAACTATGCCGACTATGCCATCATCATTGCCACCAACGATTTCGACAGCATCTTTGCCGCTAACCGCCTCTGCATGGCTATCCAGCAGAAAAGCGTCCGCTACAAGGTCAAGCTCGCAGGTATTGTTGCCAACCGGGTCGACTACACCACCGGTGGCGGCACAAACATGCTCGACCAGTTTGCCGAAAAAGTAGGCACAAAGCTTCTTGCCAAAGTGCCCTATCACGAACTGATCCGCAAGAGCCGCTTTGCAGGCAAAACAATGTTCGCCATGGAAGATACTCCCGACAAAGCAGAGTGCCTCGTTCCCTACAACGATATAGCCGATTTCCTCATCCAGGAAAATCCAGTAGCCGCAGTCCCAGTCCCAATCGGCGACCGCGAAATCTTCGCCATGGTAGGCGGCTGGCAGTAAAACCCAATCAAATCAGGCATAAAAAAAGCGGATCAGTCGATCCGCTTTTTTTATGCCCATTCCAGCCAAAAATCCCCGGTCTCGTAAATACTTATAATCGGGTAACAGCGGCGCATTACTGCGCCACCGTCCCCTAAGAACCCAGCGTACGACTTTCACCGTACTGGGCTCAAGCCTCGCAAAAGCACATTGCTGTACCCAGTAAAGACAAAACTCTCTTTACCTCTATATTCGG
>CAIXLG010000152.1 GCA_903920215.1 uncultured Chlorobiaceae bacterium | reverse complement strand
GATAAAGAACTCACCAAGCTCGACATTGAAAGAGATGAGTTTCATGGGGAATGGAACTACAAAGTGAATCCAAGAGAATCGTTTGTTATTCAGTAATTGTTCAAGTTAATTTTGCTTGATTACTTAGTGTCTGCTTCGGTCAATCCTTCAGCTATGGAGGCAAGCACTGCTTTAAGATTGTGGACGACAGGTTTTGCTAATGGGGCTTCCGATAGCAATAATACTCGAAGTCTAACGCCATCGGGTATGCTATCGGGCAAACGTATAGTATGTTTGTGGGAAGTAGTTTCAAATTCCAGTGCATGCATTTTCAAACTCCTTAGTCCTTATAACCAGTGAAAATAGTTGGCAATGAGGACAGTCGGCAAGTCGAGAATAATCATGCACCAAAGCCCATCGGTGCGATCGTGTGACCTCGCAATTCATTTTCACATCGTCTTCAATGTTGCGAATAATAACCTGTGCGATGATGTACCTCTAAAAATTAAACTTGACTAATACAGTATTATGACACCTCTTTAATTATAACCAAAAAAACTGATTTAGGGGCACATCTATTTACTCGCTGAGATAAGAGATGGAAGGCAAACTTTACCTTAAGGCTGAAAAAAACTATCCTCTCAAAACAGCTTTAGTTTTGTTGGGGTTCAGGAATCACCCCAACCTACAAAACAGGCGAAGGAAGAAACAGTTGGCAGTGGGCAGTGAAGACTGGGGAGAGCCTGCAGTGCTGAGTGCTGAGTGCTGAGCGAAAGCGAAAACAGTTGGCAGTTGGCAAATGTATGCTTACTTGGTTACTGCCGATTGCTTATTGCCATGTAATCTGGCCAATTCGCTGACCCGCCGGGCTATTTCACCCTTGGACTGCCGCAACAATTTTATTTCGGATGCGGTCAACATCCGGGGTGTTAAGCAAATAACGTGCTTCAGACTCTGTAAGGCAGTCAAATCTGAAGCCGAACCTTTGATACCAGCAATCTTCGAGTCCTTCTCCATGTTTCAATCTCAATAGTTTATATGTCGCCACATCCAATGCCATTATCAGTAGGCCAGCCCACCTGTTGGGCAAGCATATCAGCCAATGCTTCCGGTATCGCGTTTACCCCTGCCCCCTCCACAGCATGCGCTGAAACCAATATTGGTTTTTGCAGAGCAAAAGTATCGGCTAATTGTTTGACAATTATTGGATTCAACAGAGCCTCTACCAAGAGATATGCTGCATCAGGGTCACCGGACTTGGCCGCACGATATGAGGGATGCTGTTTTACCGTTGACTCGTTAGCATGAATCAAAACAGGAGGAAATGTTATTACCTTGCTTACGTTAAGCTTGCTGACTTTATTGAAGGCATTGTCTTCTGTTAGAAAAATGTGTTGTGACTGAAAGATAAGCAACATGCTGCCTGTAATACATAATAGTGCTGAGTGCCGAGTACTGAGTGCTGAGCGAAATCAGTTGGCAGTGTTGGTTTTTTTTAGGTGTTGGGCGTTGAGTTGATCTGAAAGAGGTCGGATAGGCGTTTGTCGATACCTTGTAAATACTTGCCGGATACAGTCCCCAATTCTCTCAACAACAGCTTCGCCGTGATGGTTACCATTCTGTTGATCTTCAGTACTGAATCAACACGTAACCCCGTTGCGGTAAATTCATTATCTTCCTGACGCATGATTAAATCGAGTTTTTCAGGCTCTGCGGGAAGTTTGCTACTGATAAACGCAACCACCACATGTTCGTGGGGGCCGATTGCATCGGTCAAGCAAAGTGCAGGCCAAACTTTTGTTGCTGAAAAGTCGTCAAACGGAAATGGCAGCAGTACGATTTTCCCTTTCATGATTTTAATGACTTGCCATCTGCAAGACTATAAACATCCTCATCAGCATCCCCCAAAAAATCAAAAACCGGGTTTGTTGCAATACCCCTCAACCAAGCCTTCTCGGATATATCTGTTACCGTATTTTTCATTGAAGAATCTTCCTGTTCTTCCAACAATACAACTTCCACACATTGCCCCACCCGGAAGGGCAAGCCCTTGAGTACTGTGTTGTCGGGATCAACTATAACAACATGGGTTCTATAAGCGTGCATTATTCACTCCTTTCAAGAGAGTTTGCAGTGGGAAATTGGGTCATATTGCAACGAGCATGGTTTGAAAAGATTCTATGGGAACTGCCAATCCATCCTCCTCCAAATATAAAACATTCAAACACTTTTTCTTGGTGCTGAGTGGAAAGATAGTGCTGAGTACTGAGTGCTGAGTGCTGAGTGCTGAGTGAAAGCGAAGAAGCAGTTGGCAGTCGAAAAACAAAGTGCTGAGTGCTGAGCGAAAGCGAAGAAGCAGTTGGCAGTTAGCAATTTATGGGTTGAGTTCTCCTAAATGTTGAGCAAGCCGGGCAATCAAACCCTCGCTGTAATAAATACCTTGTTCGCGCATACCTTGCGCGGCAGCTTAAAAACGATGGAATGAGCCCTCTTGTTTTAGCCTTTGCCAGGACGCCTAATGTCCCAGTTACCTGTAGTCCCATATATTCAGCTACATTCCGACCGAGACGCTCATCAATAATAACTAAACTATCGTGGTGTTTAGAGGCGAGTAAGAGAGTCTGTTTCTCGCCGCGATCCAGCTCAAACAGCACTGGCAAGTTAGAACTTGATTCATCGGCCACAGGTATCACCCAACTTAGGGTCTGCAAGTGCGGAACAAGAATCTCACCGCCTTCTGCACATTCTTCGATAACCGATTGGGCAACATATACGCTACCAAACAATTGCTGCAGTAATTGCAGTTGATCAATAATGGCAAGCGCGATAAATGGGGTTGTGTTAGAAAATACCCTCACAGTAAAGCTGTTTCTCTGCGGAAATCATCCTGCGTGTTTTCCAAAAGGGTGGCACCTCCCTGCATGGCTTTTATCAGAAAATGGGCACGTGGCACACCCAACCAACTTGCAGCCAGGCCCGATGAAAGCCGACCCTCTCTAAATAGGGCCAAGGCAGACTGTTCTTTTAGCAACGTAGCAAATTGCTGTGCATCCATGTGCAAGCCGAGCAGTATTTCCTGAGGGCAGGTTATGGGGATGGTGCTCTGCATGATTGATTTCATTGGTTAAGCCCTTTATTGAGGTTTAACGTTTTTATTCAACTTGTGATAAGTCTGGAAATGAGAGCAGCTCAATTTCTGTAATTATTGAGACACTATAATGCCCGTCGGGTAAAGGTGATGCAAGACGGCCATTCAGCATGTAAATAATGGCATTGGTGTCGAGCATATAACGCTTTGTCATTTCCATTCAGAGCGAATCTCTCTTTGATATGCCAAGCCATCAATTTTTTGGAACGTTGCTTCTATTGCACTTAGTGTATTCATTATATTGCGCAGGTTATTACACTTTAACTTGTCTTCAGTATAAGAAAAAAAAGGAGGTTTTATGAGGAGGCAGTGCTGAGCGAAAGCGAAGTGCTGAGAAAGAAAGTGCTGAGGTCGTATGTTAAAAACGGGGGTATAAATAAAGCCCCTCCGGAATTAAATTATTGAGGTACTAACTCTTTGAACTCAATCCGGAGGAACTATGAAACGCGCATTGAAAGATAATCAAGATGCCTTTACAGGTC